>NZ_JBHYNC010000012.1:0-27810 GCF_042743165.1 Gordonia sp. NPDC058843 | reverse complement strand
GCGGTACCCGCTTCGACCCTTGCCCCGCCACCCCCGGCAGTCCCGCCGGGTCGGTTCATCTCCCAAACTTCGGGGGGGGGGTGCCGCGCGCCCACCCCCACCGCTGAACTGTTCGGGGTTACTTGGTCAGTGCGGGCTTGCCGTGCGAATCCAGCCAGGCCTGACCGGCTTTCGCGGCCTTCGACAGCGCGAAGCGTTCGCCGAGGTAGGTCGCCGGTGCTCCGATGACGGGGATGTAGGCGAGCATGCGGAACAGCGCCATCGGTTGCGGGCGCTTCTCGAATTCGTCGTCGACGGCGCGGAGCATCTTGGCCGCATCCCAGATCGCCGAGAACAGCGACTTCTCCCGCTCCTTGGGTTCGGACGGCAGGGACTTCCCGGACTCGGCGGTGACGTCCGGGTTCGTGAGGTCACGTTTGCACAGCACCGACGCGAGCAGTTGAACCTGTCGTTTGCGATCGGTGACCTCGTACTCGCGGGCGATCGCGATCAACACCATGGCCTGATTGGCGAAGCCGAGGTACGGCGTGATCGGCAGGCGTTTGGCCCACACCCCGAAGACCCCCGGGAACGCCACAGCACCGGTGTTCAGGGTGCCCACACGGGTCACCCACCAGCTCGCGCGCTTGTGCATCGACCGCTCGCTCCAGCCCTTGGTGCCGGGCCACTCGGCGACATCGAGCAGCTTCGACGCGGCGTGCTGGGCCTGCTGCAGGCGCGAGTCGGGATGGTCGTCGTCGTGGAAGGTATGGCCCTTCAGGCCGAGCGGATCCCGCTCGGCGAGCGCATCGAGGACGGGGTTGATCACCCCGACCACATTGTCGAGAATTCCGGCCAACTGCTGATCAGACATCCGAGGCACTCGCCCAGCCTAGTCGTGGACCGGCCGTTTGGGATCGGGCGACCCCGGGCTGATAAAGTGGCTCGCGGTTGGTCGCAAGACCTCCCGGGGCTATGGCGCAGTTGGTAGCGCGACTCGTTCGCATCGAGTAGGTCTGGGGTTCGATTCCCCATAGCTCCACCAGAACAGAAGTGCAGACGGCCTCATCCGCAACACGGGTGGGGCCGTTTTCGTCGTTACCCGGGGAGAACCCACCGGTGACGGAAGCGAGGATTGGGTGGCAGAACGACCACGGTGACGGACCCGCCCGGGTTCCGAAGCGTTTGTCGGTCGGCTGGTGGGGTACGCCCGCCTGATGGATGCGAAGTCGTCGTCATCGTCTGTTCTGCTGATCGCTGATCCGGGTGCCACGGAGGTGATCGCCGAACGACTGTCCGAATCGTTTCCGACGGGGCCGATGGACGGTGCCCTACGCGATGACTTGCACATCTCTGTGCGACGTCACGCGTACCGATTCGACGAGCAGACCGAGTTCACGAAAGTCGTTGACGCCGTTGATCCGAACTCGGCGACGGAAGACATCGTGATCTATCTGACCGACTTGCCTCGTCGCCGTGGGACAACTCCGGTGGTGGCCGAGATCGATCTGCCCAGGCGGTTCGGGGTGATCTCGATTCCGGGGTTGGGCGCGGCGTTCGTGGAGCGTCGGGTGAGCAAACTGGCGCGCATGATCGTCGCCGAGGTCGATCGGGAGACCGATGGCCCCGAAGCCGACGGGGAGCGGCTGCAACGGGTACAGACCGACGACATCGTCCACTACGTCGCCCCGTCGACGATGTCGCGGCCGAGGCTCCTTGCGGGCATGGTCTATGCCAATCGCCCGTGGCGACTGGTCACCGGAATGTCCAAGGTGATGATGGCGGCGTTCGCAACCGGAGCGGTGAGTCTCGCGTATCCGACGATGTGGCAACTGTCCGACACGATGGGTCCATGGCGACTGGGTGTGGCCACGGTCCTGGCGACCGTCACGATGATCGCGTGGCTCATCGTCGACCACAAGCTGTGGGAGCGACCGTCCTCGGCAGCCGATCGTGAGCGTGCGGTGCTCTACAACACGTCGACGGTCATCACCCTGGCGATCGGGGTCGTCGTCTTCCATGCAGCAGTGTTTGTCCTCCTCCTGCTGACCGCCTGGTGGACCATACCGCCGGAGATGGCGACCGAGGAGCTCGGCCATCCGGTCGGATTCTCCACCTTGATGATGCTGGCCTGGTTGGTGGCCGCGGTGGCCACACTGGGCGGTGCGTTGGGGTCGGGCCTGGAGGATGACGACGCCGTGAAGGATGCGGCATACGGGGCTCGGCAGCGCCAGCGATTCGACCACCGAGACGACGAGGAGTGAGTCCGTAGTAGACGCCCGGCGTAGACTGGCCACAACTGGATCGAACATCTGACAGACCCCTGTCGGCGTCGCCGGTGTCGGGCGGACCGCGGTCTGTTCCGGTGACCAAGTCAGGTGGCAACGGTGATCGCCGTTCTCTGTGGATGCGCTCATGGGGCGAAAGTGCTCTCGAACAACGGATTACAGCGATGAAGCCGCTGCTCGGACCGGCACGCGTCCGGTTCGGCATCGATCCCTCCGCGGCCGTGGCCGGGGCGTGGTATCCGTACACCGTTCAACTCGCCGAAGAACTTCCCGGCATGCTGAAAGCCGCCCGGTCACTCTTCGGCGAGGTGAGTGGGATCGACGTGAACTGGAGCAGCTTTCGTCGTCTTCCGGGCCTGGATTCGCTCGACTCGCCGGAGACGCCCCCACTGATGACCCTCACCGCCTCCACCCGGGCGGTCACGGTGTTGGTCATCCCGCCGCGAACGGCATCCTCACTCGCGGCGACCCTGCTACGACAGGCGAGTGGAAGCGTCCTGGCCGATGGGCAGTGTCATTCGCTGGAGTTCCGTCGAGCCGAGCGAATCCTGGTACGTGCCGGGATCGCCGCGCCGAGCAGCGTCCGCTGACCGAACGCCGCACCTGACGATCGCGGCCCTTCTCACGTGGTCGTTTGCGGGGTCGTCGGCGGGCCCTGCGGTGTAGGTTTTCGCACATGACCGCTGCGATGCTGACGTTCGCCGGGACGTTGCTCGTCGCGGTGATCGGCGCGGTCATCGCCCGACTCGACGCCAACGACCGGCACCAGAAGCTCTCCCAGAAGGTCGACATCCTGGCCAAGCTGCCGCACGACTCCCCGGCACATGCGCGGATGAGCGGCATCGTCGTCGACGCCATCGACGAACTCGGCGAGTACGAACATCGACGGCGGAGCGCGGTCTTTCAGCGGCGGGCGCTGACCATGGCATTCCTGGCCTGGCTCGTGGTGGTCGGCCTGCGGATCGCGGCCGAACAGTCGACGTGGGCCATTACGAGCAGATCATGCACTACGCCGCGGTCACCCTCCTCGTGCTGGGCTTTGTGCTCGTGTTCGCCTCGGCGGTGGCGACCATCCGCGACATCCGCCACCGCGACGAGGAACCTGCGTCGTGAACTGAGCGCGCGCTGTCCCCGACACCGGGCTCGACCGCTGCGATCCACCGAGCCGCGGTGGGTCCGGCCAAACGCACGCCAGACCTGAGACGGTTTGTTAGTTTCCGTCCATGAGATCGCCGAGGATCCTGTGGGGCCTGGTCGTCGCCGTGATCGGTGTGCTGGTGATGACCGTGGCACCGGCGCGCGCCGAGCCCCTCCCCGTCACCTACAACTTTCTGGCCGGCATCCCCGATGAGCTGGCCGACCCGGGTGGCTCGCTTCCCGGTTCGAATGACTGGAACTGCAAACCCTCTGCACGCCATCCCAATCCGGTCATCCTGGTACACGGGACGGGCGGGTCGCAGCAGACCAACTGGGGTACCTATGTCCCGCTGCTGAAAAACGAGGGTTACTGCGTGTTCGCACTGACCTATGGCGCGGTGACGGGGTTGCCGTGGCCGATCAGCGCGATCGGGGGCATGGGCGAGATGTCGGCCAGCGCAGCCCAGCTCGGCGCGTTCGTGGACAAGGTCCGCCGGACTACCGGCGCGTCCGAGGTCGACATCGTGGGCCACTCGCAGGGGACGGTGGTGCCCGCGTATTACGCGAAGTATCTCGGCGGGCGAGATGCCATCGACAAGTACGTGTCCTTGGCGCCGGCCTGGCGGGGGTCGGGAGTCGGTGGAAACGACGTCATCATGCCGATCGTCCGGGGTCTCGGGCTACGACCCGAGCAGGTGCCGTTCTGTCAGGCCTGTGCCCAGCTCGACCCCGGCGCCGAGGTGTTGCGCAAGATCGCCGCCGGCGGCTTCTACCTGCCGTCCATTCGGTACACCAACATCGCCACGCGGTATGACGAACTCATCGTGCCCTACACCCTCGGATTGCCTCCGGGCGGCTCGAACGTGCGCAACATCGTTGTGCAGGACGGATGTTCGATCGATTACACCGAGCATGCCGGGATCGCGGGTTCGCGGCGCGCGGCTCACTTCGTGCTCAACGCACTCGATCCCGAGAATCCGCGACCGGTTCCGTGCGATCGTGCCGCACCGATCACGGGTAGTCCGTTCTGAGCGCGCATGACCGACGTCGGGGTGGTCGCCTCCGGCGAGCACGGTCGTGCGTCGTGGCAGCTGCGACGGCCGCCGCGCTGATCGCGATCAGCGGACTCGGCGGCGTCGGGACCGCCTCGGCCGGGGTTCCCTCGCTCGGGTCTTCCTTCGAGTTCGGTGTCGCCCAATCCGGTTTCCAGTCCGAAGGGTTCAACCGCGATTCGAATTGGGTGCGTTACGGCGAGCAGGGCCGGGTGGCCCACCGTGTCGGCAACGCCGTCGACTTCTACCACCGCTACGCCGAGGACATCGCCCGCGCCGAGAGTCTGGGTGTGGGCATCTATCGAACCTCGGTGGAGTGGTCGCGGGTGGAGCCGTCGCGCGGTCGGGACGATCCGGCCGGGTGGGCGTTCTATGACCGGGTGATCCGCGCGGTCGTCGACGCCGGGATGCGACCCATGATCACTCTCAACCACTGGGTGCATCCGGGCTGGGCGGTGGACCTCGGCGGTTGGAACCGTCCGGGGATGTCGGCCGATCTCGTGCGGTTCGCCGAGCGGGTGGTCGACCGGTACTCGTGGGCGGACCCGCTGTGGATCACCTTCAACGAACCCACCGAATACGTACGGCGCGAACTGATGTACGGGGGAGTGGCACCGCAGAACGTGGGTCTCATGGCCGACGGGATCGTGACGGCGCATCGGGCGATCCACCGCCACATCCATCGCGTTCAACCGGGCGCCCAGGTGTCGTCGAACATGGCGTATTACCCGATCGCCGGACTGCAGACGTGGCTCGAATCGGTGTTCCCGCAACGTATGCGCGACACTCTCGACTTCGTGGGCGTCGACCACTATTACTCGTTCTCGGTCACCGACGCGTCCGTGGCCAACGGTGCCTCCGGTGAGTTCTGGAAGAGTTCGCAGGCACCGGAGAGCATCTACTACGTTCTTCGCCATGTCGCGCAACAGTTTCCGGGTAAGCAGATCCGGGTGATCGAGAACGGTCTGGCCACCGACCCGCAGGGTCGGCGCCCCGACGGTTACGGCCGCGCCGACCACCTTCGCGACACCGTGTACTGGTTGCAGCGCGCCCGTCAGGACGGCATCGACGTGGCGTCCTACAACTATTGGAGTCTCACCGACAACTACGAGTGGGGCGACTTCGATTCGCGTTTCGGCCTGTACACCGTCGACGCCCAGCGCGATGAGGGTCTGACACGTCACCCGACCGATGCGGTGGCCGCTTACCGCGAGATCACCCGTGATCGAGGCGTTCGCGCCGGATATCGTCCGACGCGGATGCCGGTGGCGTGTTCACTGGTCGCCGTGCCGGACAGCTGCACGAATCCGGCCGTGGTGCGGTGAGGGCTACTCGACCGGGCGGTCACGCGATGCCCAGTGCCCTCAGTCCCGCGGCCGAGGCGGCGGCGAGGATGACCACCACGGCGAGAGGTGCCTTCAGCAGCGCTGCGATCACGCCCACCGTGACACCGGCGGGTCGTGCCCAGCCGGCGAAGTCGTGGTCGATGAAGAACGCGCCGGTGATCGCGACTGCGACGAGGAGTACGACAGTCGCCCGGTCCATCAACCTCTCGGTCGAGTCCGACATCGAGATGCTTTTCCGCAGAACAGGTCCGGCGGCGCGGATCGCGTAGGTGCCGACGGCCAGGAGTGCGATGCCGATGGCCAGGGAGACTCCGGCACTCATCTCGTACTCCGAGCGGAGCTGTGCTCGAGCATGTTCCGTCGTGGGGCGTCGTCGCCGGCGCTGGTGCGGGACTGGTCCGATGCACTCGAAGTCGTGGTGCGAAGGCGGCGAACTGCCTCCACGGCGGCGAACCCGGCGAGCGCGCCCATGATCGGCAAACCGGCCGGCAGAAACGGAGTCGACGCCACGGCCACTGCCGCGCCGACGGTCACCGCCGCCCAGGTCGCACCGTCGCGCAGGGCCGGGATCGCCAGTGCGGCGAGCAGGGCGGGGAACGCCGCGTCGAGGCCCAGTCTCGCGGGGTCGGCGACCACGCCACCGAGCGTCGCGCCCAGAGCTGCACCGAGGGGCCAGGAGACCAGAACGCCCACGCCGCACAACAGGAACGCGGCGCGTGCGCGGCGGGGATCGGATTCGGCTGTCGCGAGGGCCGTCGTCTCGTCGTTGATGAGGTGCGCGCCGAGCATGATCTCGGGCGTCCCGCGCAGATGCTTGCCGATGGCGAGGCCGTAACCGAAGTTGCGCGTATTGACCAACAGGCCTGCCAGCGCAGCCAGGATCGGTATGCCGCCCGCGGCCAGGATGCCGACGAAGACGAACTCCGACGACCCGGCCAGTACGACGGTGGCGATCAGGACGATCTGCCAGAGGGCCAGACCCGCACCATGCGCGGCAACCCCGTAGGAGGTTCCGATCACCAGCACCGACAGAGACATCACCACGACGGCGCGCAGGGTCGCCGAGTCGAGTGTTCTCCAAGCCGAACGCATGACTATCATAGTGAACAGTAGGAGCGTGTTCGTCAAGATGGACGATCGGACGGTTTGATGAACGAAGCACGGTCGGTGAACCCGAAAGCGCTCGTCGCCGCGTCGCTGAAGAGAGAGCGGGCGCGTGCTGGTCTGTCCCTGACCGAGCTCGCGCGTCGCGCGGGCATCGGGAAGTCGACGCTGTCCCAGCTCGAATCGGGGGAGGGCAACCCGAGTGTCGAGACGTTGTGGGCCCTCTCCACGGCCTTGGGCGTGCAGTTCTCGGCGTTGCTGGACTCACCGACGCCCACGGTCGAGGTCGTCCGTTTCGGCGAGGGGCCGGTGATCCCCGCTGCGGATGCCGACTACTCGGCCACGCTGCTGTCCACGGCTGCACCGGGATCGCGGCGCGACATGTACGTGATCCGGGCCGAGCCGGGCAAGCCCCGAGTGTCGGCGCCGCACGCGCGCGGGATCATCGAACACGTCGTGATCAGTTGCGGCCGTGCGCGTCTCGGCCCCACCGAGTCCACCGAGGTGCTCGCGGCCGGCGATTACATCTCATATCCCGGCGATGTCGAGCACGTCTTCGACGCACTCGAGCCCGGCACCGTCGCAGTGATGCTCAGCGAGGCGTTCTGAGACTGCGCCCTGCGTGTGGTGCGTCGGGCTGGGGCTCTTCGCGGCATCAACTGACCGGGTGTCGACGGAACGCGACCTGCATCACAACAATTCGCGGTATCGATTACCGACGCGTAGTGTTGCCAGAAGTGATGCGCCCGATCAGGTCGCGTCTAGCGTCGTAGAACGCCTCTCTCGCAGGTCCGGATACCGATACGGTCGGCCGCCTGCCATTGACTTCATACGGCGAACGAGCTCGCGCACCCGCGTGTTCGCCACCGGCACCCGCCCATCGCACCTCAGTCGTGCTGTTCGCGTGCCAAGCACAGGAAGATACCTGCACACCACATGACTGCTGTACTCGAAACCCCGACGACCACCACCAGCTCGGACGCCGCTGCGTCCGCACCGGGTGTGTCGTTTGAATCTCTCGGTGTTCCAACCGAACTCGTCAAGGTCCTCGCCTCACAGGGCAAGGTCGACGCATTCCCGATCCAGGTGGACACCCTGCCCGACACGCTCGACGGCAAGGATGTCCTCGGACGCGGCAAGACCGGCTCGGGCAAGACCCTCGCCTTCGCCATCCCGCTCGTCGCCGGCCTGGCCGAGATGCAGGTCAAGCGCTACGTCGGAGCGCCCACCGGGCTGATCCTGGCGCCGACCCGCGAACTCGCGACCCAGATCGCCGCCGTCGTCGAACCGCTCGCCGCATCCGTGGGACTCACCGTCACCACCGTCTTCGGCGGGGTCAAGCAGACCCGCCAGGAGCAGGCGTTCCGCCGCGGCGTCGACATCGTCGTCGCCTGCCCCGGCCGCCTGGAGGACCTGATGCGCCAGGGCATCGTCCGCCTCGACGAGGTCGAGATCACCGTGATCGACGAGGCCGACCACATGGCCGACCTCGGCTTCCTGCCCGTCGTGACCAAGATCCTCGCCGCGACCCCTTCCGACGGCCAGCGGATGCTGTTCTCGGCCACGCTGGACAACGGCGTCGACAAGCTCGCCAAGCGCTTCCTCGACAACCCGGTGCAGCACTCGGTCGATTCGGCGGAGTCGCCGGTCGCCGCGATGACGCATCACGTCTTCGAGGTCTCCTCGGCGGGCAAGCAGGACCTCGTCGCCGAGCTCGCCTCCGGCACCGGTCGCCGAATCCTGTTCATGCGCACCAAGCACCAGGCCAAGAAACTCGCCAAGAAGTTGAGCGAGACCGGGATCCCCGCCGTCGACCTGCACGGGAATCTCAGTCAGGCTCAGCGCGACCGCAACCTGGCCGCTTTCGGCGAGGGTGACGTCCGCGTCCTCGTCGCCACCGACGTGGCCGCTCGCGGCGTGCACGTCGACGGCATCGAACTCGTCGTTCACGTCGACCCGCCGGCCGAGCACAAGGCGTACCTGCACCGCTCGGGCCGTACGGCGCGCGCCGGGTCGGCCGGCGACGTGGTGACCGTCTGCCTGCACGAGCAGCGTCGCGAGGTCTCGCAACTGTTGCGCAAGGCGAAGATCAAGGTGACCCCCGTCTCGGTCGACGCCACGTCGGCTGCCGTCGACGAACTCGTCGGTGAGCGCGCGCCCCGCGTATCTGCTGCGGCACGCGCCGCGGCCGAGGCCACTCGTGGCGGTGGCGCGCAGGCCGGCCGGTCCCAGGGCGGTCGTTCGCAGGGAAGTCGGCGCGGCGGTCGTGGTCGTGGCCAGGGCGGCAACGGCGGTGCCCGGGGCGAGAACCGAAGCGCCGGAACCGCAGGCAACCGGAGTTCGAGCGGCGGTGACTCGCGCGGCACCCGCGGCGAGGGCCGCGGCCGTCCGGCTCGCAGTGACTCACGCGCGGGCGGTTCGCGCTCGTCGGACGCCCGAACAGGCGGGCAGTCGCGTGGCGCCGGGCAATCGCGTGGTGGAGACCAGCAGCGCGCGGGAAGCCGCGGGCAAGGACGCCGGGTGAGCCGTCCGGCCGGTTCGCCGGCTGGTCGCTGACCGAGACGTCAACCGCGACAACTGAAAAAACGATACTCACCCAGGTGTGAGCGAAGCGAGCCTCGAGGGGCTGGTGACATGAGTCGCCTGCCCTTCGAGGCTCGTCGACCTCGACGCGCTCCTTCGTCGCTTGCTCGGCCCGGCGGCTTGCGCTCCTCGCACCTCAGGGAGCAGAGGCCTGTAGGCCGTCGTGGACCACGAAAGAACACTCGTGAGTGTCCGAAATCCATGCTCCCTGAGGTGCGAGCGAAGCGAGCCACGAAGGGTCTCGCAACGTGTCTCACCAGGCCCTTCGAGGCTCGTCGACCTCGACGCGCTCCTTCGTCGCTTGCTCGGCCCGGCGGCTTGCGCTCCTCGCACCTCAGGGAGCAAAGCGGTGGTCGCGTGCGCTCCTCGCACTTCAGTGGGGCGGATCAGGCAGGTAGGAACCGCTGGGCCAGGCGCGTCGCGAGCCATGGGCGTGCACCCCAGGCGATGCCCTTGCCGGTGAGGCCGATCCACCCCGGTGACAGGCGGCCGTAGCCGGCGAGCAGGGCCGAGGTCGGGTCGACGCTGATGTGGACGTCGGGTCGGCGTGGTTCCGGGGGATCGATCTGCAGCTCACCATCGGTGAACTCGTAGACGTGACGTTCGCGGCACCCGCGCAGCCGGATGTCGTAGGTGCCGGAGTGTCCCGCGGCGGCCACGGGATCGACCCAGCTCGGCAGGATGTGCTGACGCGCGCGGATGATCATCATCACCACTTCGGGCTCGACCCACCAGTCGGCGCCGACAGCGCGCGCGATGTCGTGGGCATGCACCACGAATTCGCCGATCAGCAGACCCAATGCGGCGTCCGCCCGGATGATGCGGTCGCCGTCGAAGTGCATCTTGGGGACCTGGGCGTGGAAATGCGACACCTCGTCGACGAGTTCACGGAGGTCGTCGACCAGCCGGCGGCACAACAGCGACACGTCCCGAGTGGGCAGGTTGGCGATCTGCTTGGCGTTGAAGTCGGGCACGTCGACGGCCGAACAACACCACTCACCCTCGCCGCGGGCGAGTTCGAGGAAACGTGACGGCGCCATCGCGACATGACCGACGCAATCGGTCAGCGTCCAGCCGGGGGCATCGGCGAGCCGGGTGTCGGGGTCGTCGACCCCGAGCACGAGATCGGTGAAACGATCCCCAGTCGTGAGCGCGGCGTCGATGTAGTCAAATCTCGAGAACATCCCCGTCGCGCGTGGTTCCTCCCCCCACATGGGGCACGAGATTACCCCGGCCCATTGCGACGTGCGACACATTCCAACCCAACACGCCGAACCTGTGGGCAGATGTGCAACGTGCCCAACATTATTCACAAACGCGCACGGTGATTCTCAGTCGTGCGACACGGCCGGGACGGCTTCGCCGAGCCGCACACAGACGACGCCGAGCACGATGAGCAGGCCGCCGGCGAGCTGGATCGGTGCCGGCAACTCGTCCAGCACGAGCCAGGCGAAGATCACCGCGAACAGCACCTCGGACAGCGCGACGAAGGACATGACCCGCGCGCCGAGGAGCCGCCCGCCCGCGATGCCGAACCCGTAGGCCATGGCGGCCGAGACCACACCCAGCAATACGAGCGGTATCCACCAGGCCACCGTGATCGTCCCGACCCACACCGGATCGGTGGACATGCTCATCGGCAGCAGTCCGGTCAGTCCGGCGCCGACGAGGGCCAGCGCACCGACCAGCAGGCCCCCCGCGGCGAGACTCAGCGGGGGCCAGCCGGTCCGGTCGTCGGCCGAGATCACGAAGTAGGCGGCGGCCCCGACCATCGCGGCGAGCGCCCAGAGGACCCCGACCGTGCTGATCGGGACGTCACCGGTCAGGTCCAGGACGAGAGCCAATCCGCCGATGGCGAGCGCCGCGCCGAGGACCGTGACCCGTCCCGGACGCTGGCCGTGCCGGAGCCACATCCACATCAGCACGGCGACCGGCGCGGTGTACTCGATGAGCAGTGCGACGCCGACCTGCAGGTACGTCACGGCGTAAAAGTACGCGAGCTGGCAGCCAGCCACCGCGAGGAGGCCGTAGGTGACGAGAACGGCCCAGGACCGGCGGCTCGGCCTGGCCGGGATCGGACGTCGACGGTCGCGGAAGGCGAGCAGGCCGGGAACGGCCAGGACCAGACCACCGAGCGCGATGCGAACCGTCACCGTTGCGCCGGCCGACCAGCCTGCGTCGATCATGGCCCGTGCCAGCACGCCGGAGATGCCGAAGCAGGCCGAGGAGATCAGCGCCAGCGTGATGCCGAGCGCGGGACGCGAGATCGGGTGAGTGGTGTCCGCGGTGCTCACGGATTCTTCGCGGCGACGATCGCCGCGTGAACCGCGTCGCGGCATTCCGGCCCCGCCGGCTCGCCGGTGCCGAGATAGAAGCTGCCCGGACGGCCCTCGTCACCGGCGAAACCGGTCACCGAGAATCCGTCCGATTCGGGAACATACGGGGTCGACGACATCGACGCGACGGCCAGCGGACACGACAGCGCCGCGACCCCACGCTTGGCCCCGGACACGACGACGATCAGGTGGGTCGGGTGCAGCACGATCAGCGTCTGATGTTCGGAGTCGGGGTCGACCGGATTGCTGCGTCGTCCGAAGACCTTCCCGAAGAACGTCGTCGACGGCGGGTTGATGCTGCGGGTGATCCACGCCGGCAGGTCATCGGTGACGGTGAGTTGCTTGGATTGCGCGTGGTCGCGCAGCGTGGCGGCGTCGCCGGCGGGTAGGTCGGACAGATCGGCACGCACGGTGGTGCGCTGGTACGCGGGCCCCATGGCTGCTCAATCTAGTGCAGCCGTCTTGCCGACGAACTCAGCTACGACGGCGTGGCACCGAGGCGTCGGCCGAGCAGCCGACGCCGACGGGGTGCCGCAACCTCGGGTGCGCTCGATTCGAGGTCGTCGAGTAACGACGCGACGGTCTGCGCGGAGTCGGTCTTGTTGGTTCCGATGAAGCCCGACGGGCCACGTTTGATCCACCCCGTCACATACATTCCCGGCACGGGGTCGGATCCGTCGAGGACGCGGCCGTCGAGGTTCGGGATGATCCCGGTCGCGTCGTCGAACGGCAGGCCGGGGACGGCGACGCCGCGGTAGCCGACCGAGGTGAGGACCAGAGCGGACTCGAGCGTGATGGTCTCGCCGGTGGGTTCGATGCCGACCGCGACCCCGGAGTCGTCGACGACCGGTCGGTTCCGGCCGACGATCAACGCGGTCGCTCGCCCGTCCGGCCCGGCGGTCACCTCCGTCGGGGAGGAGAAGAACGCCAACCGGATTCGAGGACCCGCGGGTTCGGGGCGCGCGGCGCACTCGGCCAGGATCTCGAGTTTGGCGCGGACGGTGGCGTCGAGGTCGGCAGGCGCGGGCAGCCCCTCGAGGTCGGCGGCGTCGACTGTGACCGGGACACCCGAATCGACCAGCCCGATGAGCTCGGGCAGGGTGAATGCCGCGTGCGCAGGTCCGCGGCGGCCCATCACGACGACCTCGCGCACCGAGGACGTTCGCAGCTTCGCCAGCGCCGCACGGGAGATGTCGGTGGCGGCGAGCGTGTCCGGGTCGGCGATGAGAATGCGAGCGACATCGAGGGCGACGTTTCCGTTGCCCACGACCACGACACGCTCGGTGTCCAGGTCGACGTCGAGGTCGGCGAAGTCGGGGTGGCCGTTGTACCAGCCCACGAAAGAGGTCGCGCTCGACACACCCGGGAGGTCGAATCCGGGCAGCGCGAGTCGCCGGTCCGTTGGGGCCCCGCCCGCCCAGACCACGCCCTGGTGCCGGTCGCGCAGGTTGGGGAGAGTGAGGTCGCGTCCCACCTCGGTGTCGAGCAGGATCTCCAGACGCGGGTTGCGTGCGATGTCGTCGAACAACTCCATCACCTTGCGGGTGTGCAGGTGATCGGGCGCGACGCCGAAACGTGCCAGCCCGAACGGCCGGTCGAGACGCTCGTACATGGTGACCGAGACCTGCGGTTGCCGCAGCAACTCGTCGGCCGCATACATCGCCGAGGGACCGGAACCCACGATGCCGATCGAGATGGAGGTTGCGACGGCGAGCTGCCGCGGACGGTCGATGGGCGCGAGTGGCAGACGACGGGCCGGGTCGACCGGGAAGCGTGCCGCACCGTCGACCGGATCGTGGTACTGCGTCGCGTTGACCTCGACGAACCGTTCCTGGCCTGCCGGCAGACGGTGTCCGGGGACGATGGCTCCGACCGGGCACGCGCTGACACACGCACCGCAGTCGACGCAGGTCGCGGGATCGATGTACAGCATCTCGGCGATGCCGAAATCGGGCTCTTCAGGTGTGGGGTGGATGCAGTTGACGGGACATGCGTATACGCACGACGCGTCGCCGCAGCACGCCTGGGTGACGACGTGGGGCATGGTCTCGGGTTCTACCTGCGTTTCGGGTTTCGGGTCAGGCCGCGGTGTAGGTGGGTTCGCTGCGGAAGCGCGAGGGGCGGCCACTGATGCCGAGCGCACGCCACAGCAGGCGCGACACCGGGTTCATCAGTCCACTCTGCTCACCGAGCATGCGAACGTCGCCGAACACGTTGCGCAGGAACTGCTTCGACTCCGCGGAACGCCAGAAGATGTCCTTCATGACCTCGTCGGGCACGTCGAATCGCTTGGCGAAGCTGCGCGGCGGCACCACGATTGCCCCGCAGAGGATTCGCATGGTCAGCGGGAGCATCAGGGACAACAGGAACCGCTGGATGCGTCCGCGCTGGGGCACCTGCTCGCGGATGAGGTGATGCGCGAAGGAGATGTGGCGTGCCTCCTCGGCGACATGCAGTTGCATGACCGCGGCCATCGTCGGGTGCAGACTCGCGCGGGTCCGGAGGAAGTCCTTCTGGATGTGGTCGATCGGCTCCTCGCCGCCGAGGACCCCGAAGAAGAACAGGGTGGGGAAGACCGTCGAGACGAGCGGCACGAACGGAGAGATGAGCCGGTAGCCGATCTTCGCGCCCGGCACGTCCACGCCGGTGCGGTTGATGAACTCCTGGAACATCAGGGTGTGGTTGCACTCCTCCTTGGATTCGTGCGTGGTGTACCGGAATTCGCGCGCACCGTTGGGGAGTTTGAAGCTGTACTGCATGAGGCCACGGATCAGAACCGACTCGAACTGCAGGCCGACCTTGGCGACATTGGCCTGACGCCACATGCCGATCTCGATCTGCTTGTCCTGTGGCAGCTGCTGGTACCAGGGGTGACGGCCGATCGGATCGACCTCGTAGGACAGGATCCACCGGGGATCGTTCTCGACGATCGCCATGTGAGGCGCGTCCCAGTCGATGTCGACGTAGGGATCGAAGTTGCGGTGGACCGAGGCCGCGGACAGGTCGTCGAGCACCTGGTCGTAGTCGTGCTCGCCGCCGGACTTGTCGTGCCGCGGCACGTAGCGGGCGGGGGTCTCGTGCTCCCGGTCGGTGGAGGTCAGTGCTTTCGTCATCGTCGCATCCCTTCGGGGTGGCGGCCCGGTCGGTGACACCGACCACAGCAGATGACTCGAACGTATTTCGACGAAGCGCTATTTGTCAACATCCGATGTCACGTTCGGCACCGGCACAATGGTGCGGTATGTGCGTCGGCGGGTACCGCCTCCACCGGTGACTTCCGTGGGTTGACCTGCTGAGACAGGTGTAATTCGTTCGGTTGTATAACTCCGTCGGGGCGGTGCTCGCGGGTTACAGTTACCACCGTCCGTGCCCGTGCCTGCTCACCTGGAGGAGCGATGTCCTGTCGTGCACATGCGTCCCTGCGCTCCCGGGGTGCGGCGATCGCCGTCGTCGTCTGTCGTCGCACGCTGCCCGCAGGCGTGAGTCCGGCCCGGAGCCGGTCGTGAACCAGCCGCCGCAAGGTCCGACGCGCGTCGTCCCCCAACCGGGTGGACCCCAGCCGGGTGGACCCCGTCCGGGTCCGGGGCAGCCCGGACCCGCACCCGGCCCGCGCCGCCCGGGGCCCCCGCCGCCCGCCCAGCCTCGCCCCGGCCGGCCTCATCCCGGCCAGTCGCCCCGGCAGGCGCCGCCGGCGCCCGGCCGAGGAGCGCCCGGACCCGCGGGTGCCGTGGGTGACCTGACCCCGGAACTGGTCGATACCGACATCTGGACCGACGCGATGGTCGACGGAGCGGGCATCCCCATCGTCGACGTCCCGTTCGTGACGGTCGGATCGGGCATCGGCTCGTTCGTCACCGTCGACTATCTCCGCATCAGCGGGGTGCCGCTCGATCAGATCGCCGTGCTCGGACCGCAGGACGTGCCGTGGCACAGCTACGAGTACCTGACGCGGGTGTCACAGATCCCGCGTGGGGAACGCCTGCGGTCGGACTCGGCGTCGACCCCCGACAACATCTGGGGCTTCCCTTCGTATGCGGTCCGGGAGGCGTGGGCGGACAAGAAATTCAAGCCCCTATGGAATGTGCTGGTGGAACCCGACTTCGCGAACTTCTACACCCCGAAGGCCGGGCATGCGTTCGCATCGATGGAAAAGGAGTGCGAGCGCATCGGCTACCTGAAGTGCCTCCACCGCGGTCAGGTCCGGATGATCCGACGCCGCGCCGGTGGCGGGTACTACACGATTCTCACACCGCCGCAGGGGACTTCACCCACCAAGCGGGTGGCCTTCCGCAGTCAGTGGGTCCATGTCGCGATCGGATACCCCGGTATCAAGCTCCTGCCCGACCTGCAGGCGTTCCGCGAGACCTACCGCGACGCCAGCAAGGTCGTCAACGCCTACGAGTCGCACGAGCACATCTATCAGTCGCTGCAACGCAAGCCCGGCACCGTCGTGATCCGCGGAGCGGGGATCGTCGCCTCGCGAGTCCTGCAGCGGCTCATCGACGATCGTGACGCCTACGGACTCCAGACCCAGATCGTGCACCTCTTCCGCACGTACTACGACAAGCCCCACGGGCCGCACATCTTCATGCGGCGCAAGGGCAAAGACGGTTGGGCCTATCAAGGATTCAACTATCCGAAGTCGGTCTGGGGCGGTCAGCTCAAGGCCCGGATGCGCAAGCTCGAGGGACACGAGCGCGCCGAGGCGTACAAGCAGATGGGCGGCACCAACACCCCCGTCCGCGATGACTGGCAGGAGCAGTTGGCGCGCGGACGGCGCGAGGGGTGGTACCGCGTCGCCGTCGGCAAGGCGGAGAGTCTGGTGCCCGCGGCCGGCGGGCAGGGTGTGGTGACCACCGTGCGGGTCGATCCGCATGCGCCGATCCGGCAGGAACACCGGCCCGACGGCACCTTCGAGATCTACGCCGACTACGTGATCGACTGCACCGGACTGGAAGCCGATGTGCGCGAGCATCGCCTGTTGCGCGACCTGCTCGACCACACCGGTGCCGGCATCAACCCGGTCGGCCGCATGGACGTCGAACGCGACTTCGAGCTGAAGGGCACGCGCAGCGGGAACGGCAAGCTGTACGCCTCCGGCAGTGCGACGCTCGGCGGCTACTTCCCCGGCGTCGACACCTTCCTCGGTCTGCAGATCGCCGCCCTGGAGATCGCGGACGACCTCGCCCGGCAGGGGTTCTGCAAACGGTTGACGCCCTGGCGGTCGACCGCCCAGTGGTGGCGCTGGATGAACAACAAGGGAGTCGACTGACATGTTGCCCACCCTGTGGGGGCGAATCCAGACCCGCGTGCTCGTGCTCGGCGTCCTCGGCGGTCTGTGGACCATCGTGCTCGTCCCGTTCCTGTGGCTGATCTCCTCGGGGGACCCGTCGGTTCTCGACGTCTATCGGGTCGCCTTCACCGTGCTCGTCACCGTCATCGTCCTGGGCGTGCTCTGGGAGTTCCTGTACCACTTCCTGCAGCAGTTCCGGTGGGAGAAGGACTGGCCGACGCTGTTCGGGCTCCTCACGGCGATCAACGAGGGCATTCTCGTGTGGATCGTGATCGACGGCACGGGACTGATCCCCGAGTCGCTGAAACCGTCGCCCGTCGTGTTCTCGGTCCAGTTCGTGACCACCTGGCTGCTCGTGTGGGTTGCGGTCAACGGGCCGCTGCGCGCGGTCTTCCCGCACTGGCGATTCCAGGGGGGCCGGTTCCTGTGACCATTCCGGGTGACATCCCCAGCGTCACGCCGACCGTGACGCTGATCCCCGGCGCGGGGGTCGTGATCCGCACCCCGGCGTTCCTGTGCCTGATGGACGACACGGTGCCCGCGTCGTTCATCACCGACCTCCTCGACATCGAATCCGCGGTCGCCGTGCCGGATTCGGCTCCGCGGCGCGGCCGGCACCTGGTGCGGGCACTGGCGCAGCTGGTGGCCACGGCCGATGACCCGGTCGACATCGCCTTCGCCGCACCCGACAACGCAGGTATCGCGATCTTCCTCTCGGGCCGGGTGTACGGCGAGACCGACGGCAAGCGGATCGCGCCGGCGGCGGGCGACACCTACGACCGCGCCGTACCGTGGCCGTTCGAAGGGCTCGGGCTCTACCTCGCCGGCACGGAGCCGGCCGAGGTCGGCGAGGAACGTTTCGACCTGGTCGAGGGGACGGTGCCCGCCGCGGGCGCACTTCTCCACACCCCACTGGGATTGCGCGGCACCGAGTTCCACGCGATGCCGTCGAGATCGGCGAAGCCGCGACCGGCCGAGGAAGCCGCACCGGCGGAGATGGCCGCACCGGCGGAGATGGCCGCGCCGGCGGGGGCGGCAGGCCCGGTGGACGAGGACGCGAAGTCGACGCCGGTGCCCGGGCCGCTGCGCAAACGGTCTCCCTCCGACGACCCGCAGTCACCACCGGAGCCCGCCCCGGAGGTCGCCGTCGAACCCGTTGTCGAACCCGCCGTCGACCAGGGGCTCGCACCACCGGAGCCGGACCCGATGGGTACCACCGAACGGATGGCTCCCGACGCCCGGCCGGACCCGCTGCCGTTCACCTCGACTCCGCTGGCCGGACCATTCGAGTCGGAACCGTTGGCTCCCAACGGCCCTCGTGTTCCCGAATCGGCACCGGGCCCGCCGCAGGACCCGGCACCGCCGAGCGGCCGACCTCGCATCGAGCCCGAGCCCGCGCCGAATCCGTTCGCCGAACCTCTCGAGCCCCGTGCGCCCCTGCCCAGGGAAGAGCATCAGAAGCCCGCGACCGAGGTCGTCAAGATCGAGGCCTCGCGCGCCATGGTCCACGGCATCCGCTGCTCGCGAGGCCATCTGAACCACCCGCAGTCGTGGCTGTGTGGAGTCTGCGGGATCCGGATGGATCAGCTGACGACCTTCCTCGTCGAGGGGGAGCGACCGCCGCTGGGCTGGTTGTTGCTCGACAACGGATTCACCTTCCTGCTCGACGAGGACCTGGTCATCGGCCGGGAACCGGGGACGGCCGGCGGCGGGCCGGCCGGGTCGCCCAAACCGATTCGCGTGCAGGATGAAACAGGTCAGCTCTCCCGGCGCCACGTGGAGATCCGGCTGGTGGAGTGGACGGTGCAGCTGGTCGACCTCGGTTCGGCCAACGGCACCTTCGTCGCCGATCCCAGCAGCGGCAACCGCGAGACCCGCCTGCTGCCGCACCGCGCCCACGTGCTGGTGCCGGGATCGCATGTCCGCATCGGTGGGCGGCACTTCATCTTCGAGTCACATCACGCCCGCGTTTGAGCGAACGGATCCGAGAGGTCATGGAGAAACACACGATCGCCTTCCTGCTGCTCGACGTCGCGGTGGTCATCGCCGCGGCCCGGGTGGGCGGGATGATCGCGCGTGCGTGCCGCCAGCCGGCCGTGGTCGGCGAGATCGCCGCCGGGATCGCGCTGGGTCCAAGCTTGCTGGGGCTCCTGCCCGGTGATCCCGATCAGTGGCTGTTCCCCGACGACGTCCGTCCGCTGTTGGGCGCACTGGCGCAGATCGGCCTGGTGCTGTTCATGTTCATCGTGGGCCTCGAGCTGGACATGCGGTTGACCAAGGGGCGCGAGCGCGCGGCAGCCAGCATCTCGGCGTTCTCGATCGCCCTGCCATTCGGCCTCGGGGCCGCGCTCGGGCTGTTGCTCTATCCCTCGCACAACATGGTCGGGGGCATGGAGATCGAGCGGCTCGGGATGGTGCTGTTCATGGGTGTCGCGATGTCGATCACCGCCTTTCCGGTGCTGGCACGAATCCTCACCGACCGCGGGATGATGCGAACCGTACCCGGGGTGTTCAGCCTGGCCGCCGCTGCGATCGACGACATCCTGGCGTGGACGCTGCTCGCCTTCATCATCGCGATCATCCAGGGCGGCAGTCCGCTCGAGGTCGCCAAGATCGTCGGGCTCACACTCGTCTATGCCGCGGTGATGTTCGGTGTGGTCCGGCCGCTGCTGACAAAGCTGATCACCTGGCGCGACAGCGCGGGCCGGCTCACCCCGGACATCCTGGCGGTCATCCTGATCGGGCTGTTCCTCTCGGCGGCGGCGACCGACGTCATCGGCATCCACCAGATCTTCGGCGCCTTCGTGTTCGGCGCCGTGATGCCGAAGGTGGGGGCCGAACAACTGCACCGGGAGATCCTCGAGCGACTCGAGCAGGCGAGCGTGCTGCTTCTGCTGCCGATGTTCTTCGTGGTCACCGGACTCAATGTCGACCTCACCGAGATCGGGCTCGCCGGTATGGGGCAGCTGCTCCTGGTCCTGCTCGTCGCGATCGCGGGCAAGTTCGTCGGTGCCTATGCCGGAGCGCGGGTGAGCGCGATCCCCACCAGACAGAGCGCTGCCATCGCGGTGCTGATGAACACGCGTGGACTCACCGAACTGGTGATCCTGGCCGCCGGCCGTGAGCTCGGCGTGCTGAGCGACGAACTGTTCGCGATGCTCGTGGTGATGGCTCTCGTCACCACCATCCTGACCGAGCCGCTGCTGCGAGTGGTGTACCCGGACAAGGTGGTTGCCAGTGACATCGCGGCAGCCGAACGTCGCGCACTGGCCGCCGCCACCGCTCCACGGGTCCTGGTGCTGATCCGCGATCCCGTCGGTACGGTCGCGGATCTCCGCGCACGGCATCGTCGGATGCTCGACTGTGCCACCGGATTCGACGTCGTGCTGGCCGGTCTGCTCACTGCTCCGGATCGCTCTGCGCGCCCGCTCGAGGTCGGGATCCCGGTGGTGCCCGACTTCGCGGCGATCGCATCGGCGGTCGAGAAGCTCAACGAGTTGGGCTCGTCGTTGACCGGTGCGGGATCGGTTTCGGTCCTGTGCCGGTTCAGCGCCGATCCGGCTGTCGACCTCGACGCGATGTCGGAGAACGCGAATGCCGACGTCATCGTCGTGGACAGCGCGGACCGGTCGCTGGGGGAGTCGCTGCGGTCGGCCCCGGTGGCCGTCATCGACGAGACCGCCGATGCAGGCGTGGCACCGAGCCGCAGCACCATCACCTGCGTCGCCGCCGACAGTCGCAGCGGGCGGACCGCTGCGCTCGTGGCCGCTGGGCTGGCGCTCTTCGGTTCGCGATCGCTGACCGTCGTCGCGTCCGGCTCCCGGCGCCGCTGGCTGACCGACCTCAATGCGGTTGCCGAGCAGGGCGTCTCGGTGTCGGTCCAGGACCCCCGTCGCCATCGGGACGACGCCGTGTCGTTCACCGTGGCCGCCCCGGACGAGGGTGGTCGGGGCGCGCCGGTACCCGTCGTCGTCGTCGACAACACCGAGACGAGCGAGGAAGCACTGGCCGACCGCGTCACGGGTCTCTACCCGTTGCCGACGGTTACGCCACCCGCACCGTCGGGAGCGGCTCCCGACACGTCCGGCCCCAACATCGGCTCATCATCGGAGAGGCACTGACATGGCGACAGTCGAGATCCCGCAGCAACTCGCGGATTTCACGGTGCTCGAGAAGCTCGGCATCGGCGGCAACGGCACGTTCTACCTCGCCGTACCGCCGGCGCGGTTGGGCCTGGCCACCGACCGCGTCGTGGTGAAGGTCTTCAGTGGCGTCTGCAGCGACGACGCCTATCGCCGAGGTGTCCGCGAGTTGCGGGCGTTCGCCGCGGTCGTGTCGCCCCACCTCGCGGGCCTCTACGATGCCGTGCTGCAGGGCCAGTTCATGTACGCGATGGAGTACTTCCCGCTCGGCTCGCTGGGCAGCCCGGCACGCGAGCTCAGTCGGGACGAGAAGCTGGCGGCGATCGCCGACGCGGCGCGGGGTGTCGACGCACTGCACGAAGCCGGGATCGCGCACGCCAACATCACGCCGTCGAGCATCATGGTCACCGAGACCGGTGGCAAGATCTCGGATCTCGGTCTGGCCCGGGTCCTCGCCGCCGACGAACCCATCACGAGCTTCGCCCAGCCCGGTGCGGTGCAGTACATGGACCCTGCGCTGCTGGCGGGGGACGTGCCCTCGCGTGCGACCGACATCTGGTCGCTCGGGGCGTGCCTGCACCGTGCGCTCACCGGTGACGGGGTCTATGGGGAAGTGCCGGACACCCAACCGCTGCTGGCGATCCGGGCGGCGTTGTCGACGCCACCGGCGCTCTCGGAGAATCTGGACCGCGACGAGCGCACACTCATCGCCAACTGTCTCGCACTCGCCGGGACGAGACCGTCGACCGCGATGGAGGTCGCCGGCCGCATCGACGCGCTCCGCGGGCGCTGACGACGGGCCTGCTCGGGGGTTCGGGTAACCCTCAGCCCAGCGGTGCGGTGCGCCACCAGTCGTCGAGGATCTCGCGACCGGTGTGTCCGGGCCAGGTCGTCACCAGCGTGTACTCCGCATGCGGTGGTCGGGCGAAGTTCGTGACGACCCAACCGTCGACGACGCTGTCCCGGCTCGCCGACGCCGGTCCGTCGCGCCAGCTGATCTCATCTCCCGGATAGCCCTTCAGGCCGGCGGTGACGGCAGCGCGCGTGGGTGTCGTGGAGGTGCGCCACACCACGAAACCGACGCTCGCGGCGTCGGTACACGAGATGCCGACGACGCCGTCGCGGACGACGGCCGCGCAGGCGGCATCCCGCCACCCTGTCGCCTCGGGTGACTCGGGCAGGAGTCGAGGAAAGGCCGCGGCGATCGGGGCGACGGTCGACGGCCACGGCGGCCGGGCGGTGCGCGCGCCGAGCAGCATGAGCGTGCCGACGACCACCGCGACGGTCACCGAGGCGACCAGGAACGGTGCGATCAGACGACGTCGACGCAGCGTCGGAGAGGTCGGCGGAGGCGGCCTGGTCGACTGGATCGCCGGCGCGAGGCCCCGGTGCCGGTCGGTGACGATGTCCGTCGGGCGATCCGGATGGCCGGTGGGCTGGAAGGTGTGCGGGACGTCGGCGGGTGGAGGGCTGTCGAGGATCTCGGTCGGTGGTTCGCCGTCGGTGCGGGTCAGATGCAGCGCGAGCTCGGCGGCGCGGACGAATTCCGCACACGTGCGGTATCGGTGGTCGGAATCGGCGTCGAGCGCACGCGCCAGCACGGCGTAGAAGGCTGGAGACACCGCCCCCGATATCCGATGCCGCGCGACGGAGCCTGTGCCGGTGAGCAATTCGACGAGGGTGCGGCCCAGGGAGGCGACATCGGTTGCCGGGTGCGGCATCTGGTCGCCGGCCGCCGGTGCGGTGAGACCGAAACCGGTGAGCGTGACGACGCCTGGCGCCGACGCGGCGGATCCGGTCAGGTCGTCGGGGCGGGCGAGCAGGATGTCGGCGGGGGACACGTTCCCGTGGACCAGGCGTCTGCGGTGTGCGGCGTCGAGCGCATCACCCACGACGGTGACGATGCGTACCGCGAGATCGACGTCGATACCGTCGGGGTGGCGGCGGATCAGCAGGGCGGCGTCGGAGACGGGCACGGGGGTGATCGCAACCCACAACCGGCCCGCGACGTAGCCGTGACCGACGACGTTCGCGATCCCGGGATGCTCCACCGCAGAAGCCTTTTCGACTGCAGTCGGGAACCAGCTGCGAAACGCGGGATCAGCCGAGAACATCCGGTCGACGACGGTGAGCAGGACCCGCTCGGGAGGTGTACTCGGATGCCGGACCGTCGCCAGATGGTCGGCAACCCCGGGGCGCCGGCGGAGCAGTCGATCGACGCGATAGGGCCCCACGAGAGCTCCGGGAGCGAGTGGTTCGTCGTGAGTCGGACCGACGGACACGGTGCCTCCCTCACCTCAAGTATCTGCGGCCTAGCGGCCGTCGTGGACCACGAAAGAACACTCGTGAGTGTCCGAAATCCATGCTCCCTGAGGTGCGAGCGAAGCGAGCCACGAAGGGTCTCGCAACGTGTCTCACCAGGCCCTTCGAGGCTCGTCGACCTCGACGCGCTCCTTCGTCGCTTGCTCGGCCCGGCGGCTTGCGCTCCTCGCACCTCAGGGAGCAGGAGTTATGCGGTTCTTTCGGATTAGGTGGAAGCCCCGATTCTACCGTTCAGAGCGCGGTCACCGGGGCGAACGGGCCCCGATGACTCCCGTCGGTCACTCGAAGAGGACGGGTGCGGAGTTGAACAGCATCACGATGAAGAAGAACAGCAGGAACCACGCCGCGCCCTGCCACACCTGCCAGCGACCGTTGCGCTTCCAGACCAGGTAGGTGCGATACAGCATGGCGCTCGCGCCCACGAGAACCACGACGGGGGAGGCGACGATGAGCACTGTCTGCAGTGGATCCGACGACGCATGGGCGAGCACGAGCAAGCCGAGTCCGAGGACGACGGTGATCCCGATGTGGATCATGATCGAGCGAAAGTCGTTGGTGCCGTTCTGCGGAAGGGGTGACGTCATGGTGTCCACCAGGTTACACGTCGCGCGAATCGTGCAGAAAGCCACCGCGATCAGGTCTTCGTACTCATTGCCGCGACCACGACGTCGGGGCAGGATGGGGGTCGGGGCCGATGCCGGGCCGCACGGCGATGACCCCAGCAGACCAGCGGCCGAACCCGACGACCCCACCGGGGCCGTCGAGATCAGAGGAGATGAGCCACAACATGAATGCGATACTCGTCGGCGTGGACGGGTCGGACGCGGCCACGGGTGCGGTGCGGTGGGCCGCCCGGGCGGCCGCGGCCGAAGGACTCGATCTCAAGGTGGTCGGTGCATACGACGCCAGCACGAGTGACTACGCCCCCGGCCTCATCATCCCGCAGGACGTCGTCGATGCGATCCGCCAGGACGCATCCGACGCGGTGCACGCGGCAGCCGACGCGGCGAAGGAGGTGGCACCCGGGGTGACGGTGGCCACCTCGATCGTCGACGGCGACGCCGCACGCGTTCTGCTCGAGCTGGGCAAGGACGCCGCGATGATCGTGGTCGGTACTCGCCGTCTCGGCAGCGTGAAGGGCCTGTTCCTGGGGTCGGTGAGCACCAGCGTCGCCGCCCATGCGCACGGCCGGGTCACGGTGGTGGCGGCCGAGGGCAGCGCCGCCGGACCCGTGGTCGTGGGTGTCGACGGTTCGCCGATCAGCGACGCCGCGGTGGCCGAGGCGTTCCGGCAGGCGTCGCTGCGCAACGTCCCGCTGCGCGCGGTGCACACGTGGACCCCTCTCGACGCGGACGCACTCCACGGCTACGGCATCGGCGCCGACGAGGTGGCGCGGATGACACAGGACGCCGTCGAGGTACTCGCCGAGCGCCTCGCCGGCTACGCGCAGGACTATCCGGACGTGACGATCGAACGTTCCGTGCTGCCCGAAGAGCCGGCGAAGGCGCTGCTCGACGCGGCGGGCGCCGAGGCGTCGCTCCTCGTGGTCGGCAGCCGCGGACGTGGTGGCTTCCGCGGTCTGTTGCTGGGCTCGACCAGCCAGAAGGTCATGCACCACGCCGAATGCCCGGTGATGGTGGTCCGCACCTGACCAGGTGACAGGCTCCACATGCCGAGCTCGTCGTCCCCGGTCGTGCGCCGGGGACGACGAGCTCACGGCGCTTACCATCGACCCATGACGCTGAAGAAGCTGGAGCTCTCGGTCGGTGAGCTCGCCCAGCGAGCCGGCATCGCCCCATCGGCGGTCCGCTTCTACGAGGAACAGGGCCTCATCTTCAGCCGGCGCACCTCGGGCAACCAGCGCCGGTATCACCGGGCGATGCTGCGGCGCGTGGCGTTCATCCGCGCCTCGCAGGTCGCCGGGATCCCGCTGTCGGTGATCGGTGAGGTCCTCGCCGAACTCGGCGACCACGAATCGCCCCCGAAGTCGATGTGGGAAGCAGCGTCGAAGCGCTGGATGGACGACATCAACCACCGCATCGAACTGCTCGAGAACATGCGGGACATGATCGGGTCGTGTGTGGGTTGCGGTTGTCTGTCGCTGGGTGAGTGCCACCTCCTCAACCCCGGCGACGAACTCAACAAGCTCGGCCCGGGCCCGCGTCGTCTCCCCATCGATCAGTAGCGGGCCATCGATCAGTAGCGGGCCATCGATCAGTAGCGGGCTCCGCCACTTGCGATGTCGGGCCGGAAAATCCACGGCGGTACTGTTGCCCCATGGCTCGACCCTCGCGCGTGGCGCTGGCTCTGGGAAGTGGCGGCGCCCGCGGTTACGCGCACATCGGGGTGATCGCCGAACTCGAGGCGCGGGGATTCGAGATCGTCACCGTCGCCGGCTCGTCGATGGGCGCGCTCGTCGGCGGGCTCTACTGCGCGGGCAAGCTCGACGACTACGTCGACTGGATCTCGGGTCTGTCCCAGCTCGACGTCGTCCGGCTGCTCGACGTATCGCTGACCAAGCCGGGCGTGATCGGCGCCGAGCGCATCCTGCTCCGGGTCCGGGAGATCCTCGGGGACACCGTGATCGAGGACCTTCCCGTCCCGTTCACCGCGGTCGCCACCGACCTGAACGCCGGCCGCGCGGTCTGGTTCCAACGCGGCGTCCTCGCCGACGCCCTGCGCGCGTCGATCGCGATCCCGGGGGTCATCAGTCCGCACGAACACGGCGGCCGGTTGCTGGCCGACGGCGGCATCCTCGATCCGCTGCCGGTGGCCCCCACCTCGACGGTGCCCAGCGACGTGACCATCGGTGTCATCATCGGCTCCGACGGCGGTCCGGAGGCGGGAGCCATCCGGGAGCCCAAGGCCAAGGGATTGCTGCGGCGCAACGTGGCGCCGATCCTCGACAACGAGTTCATCCGGGCGGTACGCGATCGGCTCGGCCACGAGGTGCCGCCGAGTGAGCGCGACGAGCTCCCCGGCGTGACCGGTGCGGCGGTGTCCGCCACCGACGATGGTGCCGTCGGCGTCGACCCCGCGGCCGCGCCCGACTCCGACCCGTCCGCCGAGCAGACGACGCCGGCGTTCGGCGTCGACGAGCCCGCGCGTATGGGTCGCGTGGAGGTACTGAGCCGGTCGCTCGACATCATGCAGGAGGCCCTGACCCGCTATCAGGTCGCGGGCTATCCGCCCGACGTGCTGATCCGGGTGCCCCGCCGGACGGTACGCACGCTCGACTTCCACAAGGCCTCGGAGATGATCGAGCTCGGCCGGACCCTGACCGCGCGGGCCCTCGACGACCTGCCCGAGCTGCCATGAAGCGGATCCCCCGTGGCATCTGGGTGCTGCTGTCGGCGAACGTCGTCATCGCACTCGGATACGGGTTCATCGCTCCTGCGCTGCCCACCTTCGCCCGCACCTTCAATGTGTCGTTCACCGCCGCGACCGCGGTCGTGTCGGCCTTCGCGGTCATGCGGTTGATGTTCGCGCCCGCGACGGGTCGCCTGGTGACCGTCTTCGGGGAGCGGCGCATCTACCTGACCGGCCTGCTGATCGTCGCGGCCAGCACGTTGGCGTGCGCGTTCGCCCAGACCTACTGGCAGCTGCTGGTCTTCCGCGGCCTCGGCGGCATCGGCTCGACGATGTTCAGCATCTCGGCGATGGCCCTGCTGATCCGGATGGCGCCGAGCGACATCCGCGGGCGGGTGTCGGGTTTCTTCTCGGCCGGGTTCCTCATCGGCAGCATCACCGGACCGCTCATCGGCGCCGCGCTCGTCGGTTTCGGGTTGCGGGTCCCGTTCGTGGTGTACGCGGTCGCACTGCTCGTCGCGTCGACGGTGGTGGCCACCCAGCTGCGAGAGGTGATCGCCCCCGACCAGGCCGACGGTCCGACGGGCGGACTCATCGGTTTCCGGACCGCTCTGCGCGACAGCGCCTACCGGGCGATCCTCGCGTCGAACTTCACCCAGGGCTGGGCGTCCATGGGGGTCCGGGTCGCGGTGGTGCCGCTGTTCATCACCGAGAGTCTCGGTGCCGGAGCGGGAATGGCGGGAATCGTGCTGGCGATCTATGCGGCGGGCAACGTGCTGGCGATCCTCGTCGCGGGCCGCCTGTCGGACCGGTTCGGTCGGCGGCCCATCATGCTGCCCGGACTCGTCATCACCGTCGTCGCGACCATCGCGCTCGGCTTTTCGCCGAACGTCGGCGTCGCACTGGCGCTGTCGGTGGT
>NZ_JBHYNC010000011.1:94250-131772 GCF_042743165.1 Gordonia sp. NPDC058843 | reverse complement strand
CGCACCTCAGGGAGCATGGATTTCGGACACTCACGAGTGTTCTTTCGTGGTCCACGACGGCCGCCAGGCCGCAGATACTGAGGTGCGAGGAGCGAAAGCGACGAGCCACGAAGGGTCCCAACCGATCTCGGTGATCGGGGTCAGCGTCGGGAGCGTGTTCCGGACACGATCAGCACCAGCCCGATGAACAGGCCGACCCCGACCGCGATCCACCCGAGGTCGGCGGTGTCGGGGAGTGCCGGCCCGTCGGCGAGCCCCCAGCCGGCCACCGCAAGCGCGGCGATGCCGAGCAGCCCCAGACCCGGCGCGCGATGGGTGGACGCGCAGCCCTGCTGTTCGACGCTGTGGTGAGCTGTCGGATCGTCGGCGCCATAGGCGTTGTCGGGTGCGTTCATCGCAGGACCTCGACCTCTCCCATACCCGTGCGGGCGTCGATCTGCAGGACCGGACCATCGGTGCCGTCGCGCCCGCCGTCGAGCCCGGTCGGGCAGGTGTAGTCGCCGACGCCGGTCTGACAGTTGGCGCGCACGTTCATCGTGTCGGGGACGTGCACCGTGATCGTCCCGACGCCGTTCTCGAGGCGCACCGTCCGATCGGCGGTGAGGTCCACCTCGCGCAGATCCAGCGTCATCTCACCGACGCCGAGTGAGTACTCGGCTTGGATATCGTTCTCGCTCAACGGCTTCCATTGGCGGTCGCCGGCCCCGCCGGATGGCAGGGGGCTCGACAGCCCGCTCACCCCGGAGATCACCGTGGTGACGACGACCGCCGCGCCGAGGGCGATGGCGATCGGCACGAGGCCGGTGCTGTGCTCGCCGGTCCGGCGCCGGACGACGGCCGCGACCAGCAGCCCGGCACCGACGACAGCGAGGGAGAGCGACAGGATGTGGGGAACGGTGAACCAGTCGACGCCGATCTGGTGCAGACCCGTGCCGACGGCGCCGACGATGATCGCCAGGCCGATCACGATCAGGGTCAGCGGGGAGCGTCGACGTCGGCGTACATCGGGGGTCGCCGGACTGGTCGGCTCGGGCAGATCCCACGCGAACCGCGCCGCGCCCAGCGGATCCCACGCGGGCGGACTCGCGTCGAGATCGGCGTCGACGAGCGCGCCGTCGTCTTTTGAGGCATGAGGGGCTTCTGCTGTCGACACGCTGCTCCCTGGGTTGTGCGGAGCGTCGGCGGCCGGTCCACTGCTCCCTGTGAAGTCCTTCTCCAACTCGACACGGGGCGCCGGCGTCGCCGGGTGGGTGTCGGCCGGATCGTTCATGGCTCGCGGCACCCATCGCTCGAACTGACCGGCGGCCGGCGGCGGGACGACGATGTCGGTGACCGCCGCCGTGTCGATGCTGGTGCCGACCGGTGGTGTCGGGGTCCGCAGGTACAAGAGGAACCACCCGCCGAGCATCAGGATCGCGCCGACGAGTCCACCGGACCCCCAGGTGCGGTTGGGGCCGACGGAGGTGACGATGACGATCGCGAGCACCGCCAGGAGGATGACCTGCGGGTTGCCGAGCCCGTGCATCGAACCGTGCGACGCGGTGTGGCCGGCCCGAGAAGAATCGCCACGGAGTGCATCGGCGCGGGCCCGACCGGCGCCCGGGAACGCGACCCAGGCCGCGAGATAGAGGATGAGTCCGCTGCCACCGAAGAATGCCGCCACCACGAATGCGACCTTCACCAGGGTCGGGTCGACGCGGTAGCGGGCGGCGATACCGGAGCACACGCCGGCGATCGTCCGATTGTCGGGCCGATACGGGCGGGTCGACCACATGCCCTGGATCTGCTGCTGGAACTCTTTGGTCTCCATGACGATCATCGTGCCGCTCGCACGGCCCCGGACACATCGGGTGATCCCCTGAATTGTCCCCCGGAGAATCCCGGTATTCGGAGGTGATGAAGCGACACACCCTGAGATCGCGGCGTATGAACCGGGGTTGACCCCGATGTCGCGGAGCCGATCCCATGGGACGATCGAGGAGTGAGTCGAATGGAGGTCGAACCGGTGCCCAGGCTGGTGCGCCGCGACGGCGGCCGCGTGGTCGCCGGTGTCGCCGGTGGACTGGCCGACCATCTCGGTGTCGACGTGTTCCGCGTGCGGATCGTCTTCGTGGTGCTGGCCGCGCTGGCCGGCGCCGGAGTCGCTGCCTACGGGCTGCTGTGGTTCTTCTGCCCACCGGGCGACGACACGGCACCACCCGCACCGGGTGTACGTCGTCAGTCCCTCGGCCTGGCGGTGATCGGGCTGGTGGCGATGGCCGTGGTGGGTTTCTCGGCTTCGGGAACCCCGGCGGAGTACCTCGTCCCGTTCGTCTTCATCGCGCTGGGTGCCAGCCTGGTGTGGCGCGAGTTCGACACGTCCCCTCGGGCACCACGTACCCCGCTGCTCACCTGGACCCGACTGATCGGCGGTGTCGCGTTCGTCGTCGGTGGGCTCGTCGTCGTCGTGCTGGCCGGGGACCGCAGCTTCGGCGGGCTCAATTCCACGATCCTCGCGGTGGGGGCGACTCTCATCGGCGTCGTCCTGCTGACCGTGCCCCTGTGGATGCGGTTGCTGCGCAACCTCAACGAGGAGCGCGCAGCCCGGATCCGGAACGCCGAGCGTGAGGAGATCGCGTCGCATCTCCACGATTCGGTCCTGCAGACCCTGGCATTGATCCAGAAGAAGGCCGGCCGGCCCGAGGAGGTGGCGCGCCTGGCCCGGAGTCAGGAACGCGAACTGCGGGCGTGGCTGTTCGCCGACCCGGCGACCGAGCGCGGTTCCCTCGCGGCCGCGTTGCGCAGCGTGGGAGCCGAGGTCGAGGACGCCTACGGTATCGAGGTGGAGATCATCACCGTCGGCGATCTGCGTCCGACCAACACCCGGGACGCCAAACGCTGGTCGGCCCTCGTCGGCGCCACCCGCGAGGCTCTGGTCAACGCCGCCAAGCACTCCGGCGAGCGCACCGTGGATGTCTACGGTGAGATCACCGACGACGAGGTCGAGGTGTACGTGCGCGACCGCGGAGTCGGTTTCGACATCGACACCGTCGACGACGACCGCCAGGGCATCTCCCGATCGATCCGCGCACGGGTGGAACGGATGGGTGGGCGCGTGCGGATCTCCTCGACTCCCGGACGCGGTACCAATGTGGGGCTGATGATGCCGCGCGGCGACGGGGGATCGGTCGAGGAGAAGTCGGACGATGCCGACCGCACCGCCGAGGTGGCCGCCGAAGCGGTCGCCCCCGCCGACAACAGGAAGGCACGATGACACCGAGTTCCACGAGTCCCGACCCGACGGATCCCGTTCCGGTGGCGGTCTACCTGGTCGATGACCACGCGGTCTTCCGCTCCGGGGTCCGTGCCGAACTGGCCGACGAGCCGGGCCTGCGCGTCGTCGGCGAGGCGGGCACCGTGCCCGATGCGATCGACGGCATCGTCGCAACGGCTCCGGACGTGGTCCTGCTCGACGTGCACATGCCGGCCGGCGGCGGGGTGGCGGTGTTGCGCGGCGTGCTCGATCGGATCGGTTCGGCCGCAACGCTTTCGACCACAGCGGCATCGACCACAGCCGCATCGACGACAGCGGGGCCGGCAACACCCGGGCCGACATCGCCGGTGTTTCTCGCTCTGAGCGTGTCCGACGCCGCCGAGGACGTCATCGCGACGATCCGCGCCGGTGCCCGCGGCTACGTGACGAAGACGATCGCCGGATCGGAGCTCGCCGATGCGGTCCGGCGGGTCGCCGACGGCGATGCGGTGTTCAGTCCGCGTCTCGCGGGCTTCGTCCTCGACTCGTTCACCGGCAAGTCGTCAGCCCCCGAGCCGCCGCTCGACCCCGAACTCGACTCGCTGACCAGGCGAGAACTGGAGGTGTTACGCCTGCTCGCGCGCGGATACACCTATCGCGAGATCGCCGAGGAGCTGTTCATCTCGATCAAGACGGTCGAGACCCACGCGTCGAATGTTCTGCGGAAGACCCAGCAGTCCAACCGCAATGCGCTCACCCGGTGGGCGGCCACCCGTCACATCGGCTGACAACCCACACGGGGACCACAACCCGCGGGGCCTCAGCGCAAGAGGGCGATGGCGAGTACGACGACGACCGCCAGTACCGCGAAGAACACGAAGATCGACACCGCCAGTGCGGTGCTGGACGTGCCCGATGCGGGAGGCTGCGGTCCGCGGGCGGGCTGCCCGGACCCGGCGGAGTGCGGATGAGCGGCGGGCGGCCTCGGCGCCGACGAATGCGGTTGCGGCGTCGACATCAGGGTCGGGGACACGCCCTGGCGAGTGTGCGGCAGGTCGCGGGATCCGCGATCGGTGGACATCGTCGGGGCGTACGGCGGCACAGTGGCGCCGGCCGGGCGATGTGTACCGGTCGTCGTCGACCGGTTGGCGCGCTGTGACCATACCGGCGTACCCGCTCCCGGCCGGGTGATGAGGCCGGTCAGGACCTGGTCGCGGGTGCCGCGAGAACCGGCCGCGAACGAGGTGAGCAGATCTCGTGCCTGAGACATCGTCGGGCGCTTGGTCGGGCTGGGCTCGAGGAGGCGCAGCAGGACCGGTTCGAGTTCGGCGGCATTCTTCATGGGATTGATCCGGGCACGTGCGACCCTGTGCAGCAGGACGATCGAGTTGTCGTCGACACCGAACGGAGGCTGGCCCTCGACCATCGTGTAGATGGTCGCGCCCAGCGAGTACACGTCCGATGCCTCCTGGGGATCGGCTCCGCGCGCGACCTCGGGGGCGAAGTACGCCGGCGTCCCGGTGATCACACCGGTCTGGGTGAGGGTGACGTCGTCCTTGGCCCGTGAGATCCCGAAGTCGGTGATCTTGACCAGCCCCGTGTGGCGGCCGCCCTCGGCGATGAGGATGTTGCCCGGCTTGATGTCGCGGTGCACGATCCCGGCGGCGTGGGCCTCGACCATCGCATCGGCCACCTGGGCGCCGATCTGAGCGGCTTCGGCGGGGGTGAGAGTCTTTGTGGCGTGGAGGATCTGGGCGATGCTGCGGGAGGGCAGGTACTCCATGACCAGCCAGGGCTCGCCCCGGTCGAGCGCGACATCGTGCATGGCGATCGCGTTGCGATGGGAGAGCTTCGCGGCGATCCGTCCCTCGCGCATCGCGCGCTGACGCACGTTGTCCGCGGAGTCCTCGGTGAGTCCCTCGGTGGAGATGACCTGTTTGACGGCGACGTCGCGGTCGAGGAGTTGGTCGCGGGCGAGCCACACGGTTCCCATGCCGCCGCCACCGATCCGCGACTTCAGGCGGTATCGGCCGGCCACCAGGTACTGGGGACCTGGCGCATGATGGGTTCCGGCAGTGGTCGACATAGGGCGATGATAGCGGCGAGGTCATCGCGGCGGGCGCCGCACTTGACAGTCGGATCGTACGTATGTTCGACTCGACGCATGCGATGGTCCGATCAGGGGGTGGAGGTCGACGACGGGTCGCTCCCCGGGCTGAGCCGCTCCGGCCTGGTGCGGTCGGTGCGCACGCCCGACTTCGAGGGTGTCACATTCCACGAGGTGCTTGCCAAGAGCGCACTCAACCGCATCCCGGAGGCGTCGCAGCTCCCGTTCCAGTTCACGGTCAACACCTTTCGCGGGTGTACTCATGCCTGCCGCTACTGTTTCGCCCGTCCGACGCATGAGTATCTGGATCTCGACGCGGGCACGGACTTCGACACCCAGGTGGTGGTGAAGCTCAACGTGGCGGCGGTGTTGCGCAAAGAACTCAAGCGCCGGTCGTGGACCCGGGAGACGGTGGCGCTGGGCACCAACACGGATCCGTATCAACGCGCCGAGGGGCGATATCGGCTGATGCCTGGTGTCATCTCCGCGCTTGCCGAGTCGCGGACGCCGTTCTCCATCCTCACCAAGGGCACCTTGATCCGTCGCGATCTGTCGCTGTTGCGGCAGGCCGCGGGGGAGGTGCCGGTCAGTGTCGGGATCTCGCTGGCGATCCTCGATCCCGACCTACAGAAGAAGATCGAACCCGGGACTCCGTCGCCGCAGGCGCGGCTCTCGTTGATCCGCGATCTCGCCGACGCCGGGATCGTGCCGCATGTGATGGTGGCACCCGTCATCCCCTACCTCACCGACTCGACCGGGCATCTCGACTCGCTGCTCGAGGCCCTTGCCGATGCGGGCGCCTCGGGCGTGACCGCGTTCCCGATGCATCTGCGATCATCCACCAAGCCGTGGTTCCTGGAATGGCTTGCGGAGGAACATCCGGCGCTCATCCGCCGGTACCGGGGACTGTACGGGCGTGGTGCGTATGTCACCCCGGAGTACTCCTCGTGGCTTCGGGATCGGATGAAACCACTCGTGCACCGGCATGGCCTGGCGGGGTCCGGTGGTCTCCGGCAACCGGGAGGCGACACGCCGACGGCGGTGGCCGCGCCCGAGTTGCAGCACGCTCTCACCCTGTTCTGATCCGTGACGTCCTGACTGCGTCGCCCTGATCTGGCACGATTCGGCGACTTGGGTGAATATAGGATGTGGCACAACGCTTTTCGCCTTCGGTTGACGCTTGTCGGTGGTTGGTTCTACTCTCGAACAATCGAAACAGTGTTCGAACGATCTGCGGACGAGGATCACCCTCGGGATCGCTCGGAAACTGTTCGATGACCCCGGTGGCGCGCACCTTCCCGGCTCGCTCGAGTACCTCATGTCGACTGGAGGGTGTCCCCATGGATGTGTCAGCTGGTGTTGCCGTGACCGATGTCGCGGCCCGTGGCCGAGCCGACGAGCTGGCGGGGTTGCGCCGGCGGATGGCGGCCATGTCCGGCCGGCCCGACCAACGCGTGGTCGAGGTCCGCGATCGGGCGGTGGGTGTGCTTCCGGTGCCCGAATCGCTGTCGGAGGTCTTGCCGCACAACGGTATTCCACGGGGGACGGTGGCGCGGCTGGACGGTGCCCGTTCGGTGCTGGTCGCAATGATCGCCGCGGTGACCCGTGCGGGTGGGCAGGTGGGGATCGTCGGGTTGCCACGGTTGAGTCTGTTGTCGGCGGCGGAGATGGGTGCCGACCTGTCCCGTATCGCCACCGTTCCCGAGCCCGGTCCCGACCCGGTCGAGGTGGCGGCGGTGCTGCTCGACGGTATGGACCTGGTGGTCCTGGACCTGGCGAGTGACGGTGAGGGGGCGCGTCCGCGGAGCGAGATGGTGGCACCGTCACGTGCCCGGGTGGTCATGGGTCGTGTGCGCAAGCAGTCATCGGTGCTGCTGGTGACCGGTGGTGAATGGCCGGGTGCGCAGCTGGCCATCGAGGGCCGTGTCCTCACCTACCGGCACAGTCCGCACCTGCCCGGCCGGTCCGCGTCCCGCGCGGGGGGTCTCGACACCGCGCGCAGCGGTTACGGCCGCATCGGCGGGATGCGGTTGCAGGTCACGGTGTCGGGCCGCGGCCGGCAATCCGAGAGCACGGAGGTCGAGCTCCTGGCGGCCGGCCATGGTGCCGATCGCACGGTCGAGATGGTCGCTGCGCCGAGTGCCTCCCCGGTGCTCGCGGTGGCGAACTGATGTCCCCCGGGGAGCCGGGATCCCGGCGCATTCTCGCGCTCTGGTGCCCGGACTGGCCGGCGATGGCGGCATCGGCCGAGGCGGATCTACCCCCGTTGCATCCGGTGGCGGTGCTGTCGGCGAATCGGGTGGTGGCCTGTTCGGCGTCGGCACGGACCGCCGGTGTCCGGCGCGGCATGCGTAAGCGTCAGGCGCAGGCGGCATGCACGGAGATGACCGTGGTCACCGCCGACGAGAACCGGGACGGACGGTTGTTCGAACCGGTGGTCGCCGCGGTCGCCGAGGTGATACCCGCGCTGGAGGTGCTCCGACCGGGTCTTCTGGTGATCGCCGGTGACCGTGCGGCCCGCTATTTCGGGGGGATGGAGGCTCTCGCGGAAGAACTCGTCGACGTGGTGTCGGCGTGTGGCATCGAGTCGCAGGTCGGCATCGCCGACGAGATCTTCACCGCTGTCCTGGCCGCCCGGTACGGACATCAGGTGGAGCCCGGTGCCGACCGGGAGTACCTCGCGGGGCGGCCCGTCGCCGATCTCGCCGTCGAGCCCAGCATGAGCGATCCGTCCCGTGCCGATCTCGTGGAGTTGCTGCGACGACTGGGGATCGGCACCATCGGCGCCTTCGCCGACATGTCTGTCACCGACGTCGCCACTCGGTTCGCCCGGGATGCAGTCGTCGCGCATCGGCTCGCCAATGCGTTGCCGGGACGCGTTCCGTCGTCCCGCGGTGTGCCGGCCGAACTCGACGTCGACCACACCTGCGACCCGCCGGTCGACCGTATCGACGTCGCGGCGTTCATCGGCCGCACCCTCGCCGACGCGCTGCACCGGCGCCTGCGTGATGCCGCAGTGGCCTGTACACGACTCACCATCATCGCGACCACCGAACGCGGACAACAGCATTCACGGACCTGGCGATGTGCCCAACCGCTGACACCGGAGACCACCGCGGACCGAATCCGATGGCAGCTCGAGGGGTGGCTGACCGGAGCGGCGCGCCAGGGGACAAAAGCCCAAGGGAGAGAGGCCCATGGGAGAGAGGCCGGGCGCGCCGAGGCGCGGGGCGCCCGACCCGACTCGCCGATCGTCCGGCTGCGGCTCGAACCGGTCGAGGTCGTCGAGGCCGGTGCCCTGCACTATCAGCTCGACGATCTCTCCCGTGGCGGGTTGGCCGGTGAGCCGGACGTGGAGGAGCGTGCCCGGCGTTCGCTGGTGCGGATACAGGGGTTGCTGGGCGGGGACGCGGTGCGCATTCCCGTGCTGAGTGGTGGCCGCGGTCCCGCCGAACGGATCACGATGGTCTCCCTCGGCGACGAGCCTGCTCCTCGTCGGGACCCGTCGGCACCGTGGCCGGGACGCCTGCCCCAACCCAGTCCGACGATGCTGGTGGAGACCGCGATCCACGTGCTCGATGCCGTGGGGCAACCGGTGAAGGTGACCGATCGCGGGGCCTTCACCGCCGAGCCGGTGACCGTTGAGCTGGCATCGACCCGCCGACGCCGATCGAGCTGGGGATTGTGCTGGTGGGCCGGGCCCTGGCCAGTCGGGAGCGCCGACCGCCCCGCCGGCGCGCAGGTATCGGTCGGAACCGTCGAGGCGGGACTGATCGCCCGGGCGCAGGTGCTGCTCGACGATTCGCGTGCCCTGCTGCTGTGCTACCGCGCCGGAGAGTGGGTCGTCGAGGGGGTCTACGAGTGAGAGGCTGCAACGAGGTCCTCGACAGGCCCGACGGCCCTGCGACAGATCGAGATCTGTATGACGTTGTGCCCGGGTTCCGGGCACAACGTCATACAGATTCCACTGCCGCATCCAATAAGGATTCTGAGACAGATTTGAAATTCGTCTGACCAGATTCTTATGAGGCAAAACAGATCATCTGCACTCGCGAAGCTCTAGTGTCTTTGCCACACGCCGTGGCCTTCTGCGGCGCAAACGGTCCGCGATCAGGAGCACAGCGATGACGCAGCCGCCCCCTCCCTCTACGCCGCCCGGATGGCATCGTGATCCAGACGATCCGACTCTGCTGCGCTGGTGGGACGGCAACCAGTGGACTGACAATTGGGAGCTCGCGAACCGACCGGTGAAAACCAAGGCGAGTGTGGTTTTGCCGCTCCTCATCGCGGGCGGCCTGGTCATCGGCGCCGTTCTCGTCGTAATCGCCATTGTCATGGTCGGTGCCCTCGAGTCCACGGAATCCGATCCCCTCCCGACCGCCGGTTCCGACACCACCAGTCGCCCGGTGAACCCGTCGGCCACGGCGGCCGCAAGTCGGTCTGCCGAGCTTGAGCGCCAACGGCGCGATCAAGAGTTCCAGCGGCTCACGAACAAAGCGTCGTACCGACCTGTGTCATCGCGCGACTGGCAACTCATCGCCAAGAATCCCGATGGCCACATCGGCGAGCTCTACGTCGTCTACGGGCGCGTGACGCAAGCAGACAGCGCGATGGGTGCGTACCAAATTCGCGTCAACACCGACGGTCAGCAGGTCGAGTCCTACGACTACGACATCAACACCGTCGTCGACGCCGGTCTCGGCTCATTCAAGGAGGTTGTCGAGGACGACCTTGTCGCCATGTGGGTGAGCGTGACGGGTTCGGAGACCTATGACACAACGATGGGTGGATCGGTAACTGCGCCGAAGGTCGAGGCCAACATCATCGAGGTGTACGGCAGCGCCGGATAGCCCGGGACAAAACGCCGCGCACAAAAGCGTGCGTCTTTGCCTCGAAGATGCACTCTCGACCCATGGCGCGGACATGGCTGTCGGTGACGGTGGAACTGCTCGGTGGTCGGGGAACGGAGTTGTGGCCCTGGCCCGGAAGGGTTTTCGCCGTCGGGCCGGCGCACACGTTCAGAGATCTGGCGACCGCCGTCGACGACGCGTTCGCCCGGTGGGATCGTTCTCATCAGTCATTTTTCACCCTGGACGACGGCAGGGTGGTCGCCGATCGGCCGACGGTGACGACCAGACGCCGCCACGCCCCGCCGTTCCGCATCCGATGCTCGTCGGCGGGTGGCCGGCCTGCTCAGCGGGAGATCCGCGAGCTGGATATGGGCGAGGTTCGCGGGTCGATCGCATCCGCGGATGCGGATCGGTTCCTGGATGCCGTCACCGGATGCGATCTGGACGACGCGCTCCAGCAGGTCGGTCCCGGGATACCGATGGCGCTGCGGAAACGACGCGAGCGAGCCGAGCCGGTGGCCGTCTCGGTGATCGATCGTCTGACCAGACGCGAGGAGACCGGTGACGCCGAACTCGCCGAGGAACTGCTTGCGAGCCTGCGTGGGGAACCCGCACCGGGACGGCCGGTCGCGGTGGATCTCGAGATGCTCAGCGACCAGATGGAGGCGATCCGAGCCGATCGACCGGCGGGTTCCTCGACCTGACCATCGGCTTCGCATACGACGACGAGGCCCTTGAGCCGGGAGTACTCGATGACGAGTTCGACATCGAGGAGGAACCTGATCGCTGGCTGCGCTTCGACTGCATCGGATCGCGCGACAGCTGGCGGAACATGGCGGACTTCGCCACGCGCATCTCCGATCCCGACCTGCGGAATCGACTGGAGCGCGCGATCGAGGGGCGTGGCGCGTTCCGCAGGTTCCGGGACGCCGTCCACGAAGCGGGTGTGAGTCAGCGCTGGTATGCGTTCTCCACCGATCGCAAGTTCGGACGGGCTCGCGAATTCCTGGTCCGTCAAGGAATTCGACCGACCTGACCTGCGCACTCTGACATCTGTCACGGGTCGCCGCACCGGAATGTCACGACATTCTGATGATCGGCGGCACTACTGGGCACGTCCGGTCACGGGCAGGGTCGAATGCATGACGACGACACGAGACAACAACGCCCCAGGGCTGATCCCGCTCGAGGACTTCTTCAGCCCGCCGCAGCGCGCCGGTGCGACGATCTCGCCCGATGGCACGCGATTCGCGTTCCTCGCTCCGTGGCGCAATCGGCTCAACGTCTGGGTGGAGGACCTCGAGCCGGGAAGCGAGCCCCGCTGTGTCACCGCGGACGAGACGCGCAGCGTGCGCAACTTCCGGTGGACCGACGATCCGCGGTGGCTCGTCTACCTCCAGGACACCGGAGGTGACGAGAACTGGCATCTGTTCCGTGTGGACCTCGACTCTAACGATGCGGGTTCGGTCGATCTCACCCCGTTTCCCGGGGCGCGGGTCGTCGACGCCGACACGGTCGCCGGCCGACCGGGCACGATGTCGTTCTCGATGAACGCACGCGATGCCAGTCAGTTCGACCTCCACGAGATCGACATCGCCACCGGCGAACTCACCATGGTGGCGCAGAGCCAGGGCGTGTCCACGTCCTGGATGCGCGGACCCGGTGACGATCTGCTCCGCCTCTCCCAGACCGCGGGCCGGAGTCTCGAGGTCGCCCGCCTCGACTCGGCCACCGGCGAGTTCACCCCGGTCGTCTCGTTCGACGGGAACGACCATCCGCTGGGCGTCGCACCGCTGGAATCCACCCCGGACCGCACCGGGATCTGGGTGGGTTCCAACCAGGGCGCCGGCCTGGCACGCCTGATCCGCGTCGATGTCCGAACGGGTCAGATCGCCGAGGTCGACGCGCATCCGACGCTGGAGATCGACGGTGCGCGGCGCGCGGTGGCCGAGATGTCGTCGGCGCTGATCCGAGACCGCGCCACCGGCGAACTCATCGGCGTTCGCTACCTCGGCGAACGGCAGGTCATCCACGCCCAGACGACGGAATTCGCGAATGTGCTGAAGAATCTGGAAGCCCTCTCCGACGGCGATGTCGGCGAACTGTCCTCCGACGAGAGCGGCCTGAAGTGGATCGTCAGCTTCACCCACGACCGCGACCCGGGGGTGACCTGGTTCTACGATCACTCCACCGGCGACAGCCGCCGGCTCTTCCGTCCGTTCCCGCACCTGCACCCCGATGCGTTGGCGCCGATGACCCCGGTCACCATCCCCGCCCGCGACGGGCTCGAACTGCCGTCGTACCTGACCCTCCCGGTCGCCCACACCTCGGTCGACTCCGCCCCGCCCCTCGTGGTCCTGGTCCACGGCGGTCCGTGGTACCGCGACTCGTGGGGATACCAGCCGACGGTGCAGCTGCTCGCCAACCGCGGATATGCCGTGCTGCAGGTGAACTTTCGCGGTTCCGTCGGATACGGCACGGCGCACACACGCGCGGCGATCGGCGAGTTCGCCGGGAAGATGCACGACGATCTGCTCGACGCCGTCGACTGGGCTGTGGCCGAGGGGCACGCCGACCGTGACCGCGTCGCCATCATGGGTGGTTCCTATGGCGGATACGCCGCGCTCGTGGGGGCGGCGTTCACCCCGGATGTGTTCGCCGCAGCCGTCGACTACGTCGGTATCTCCGACCTCGAGAACTTCATGCGCACACAGCCGTCGTTCCTCGGCAAGGAGTCCCTGGCCAACAACTGGCACCTGTATGTCGGCGATCCCGACGACCCGGTCCAGGCCGCCGAGATCCGTGCTCGCTCACCGATCAACCGGGTCGACGACATCCGTCGACCGCTGCTGATCGCGCAGGGGGCGAACGACGCCCGCGTCGTCCAGGCCGAGTCCGACACCATCGTCGAGGCGCTGCGGCAGCGGAAGGTCGACGTCGAGTACCTCGTTTTCGACGACGAAGGCCACGGATTCGTCAATCCGGAGAATCAGATGACCTTCTATCGCGCCGTGGAGCGCTTTCTCGCACGGCATCTCGGCGGGGAGGTGCGCTCATGACCACGAGTCGGCCCGAGAGCGACGAGCGCGGAGCGGTGCGGCCGGACGCCCAACAGATGCTGCTGGACCAGCTCGGCGGCGTGTCGGGGATGATCTACTCCGCGATCCCGGTCGTGGTGTTCGTGATCGTCAACGCCACAGCCGGTCTGCCGATAGCGATCGGTACCGCGGTCGGCGTCGCCGTCGTGACCGCGGGCGTACGCCTCGTCCGGGGCGAACCCGCGGCGCAGGCATCCGGCGGCATCATCGGGGTCGCCGCGGCCGGTGCGGTCGCCGCCGCCACAGGGTCCGCGGACGGATACTTCCTGCTGGGCATCTGGTCGAACGGTATCGAGGCGCTCATCGTGCTGGCGACCGTGCTGGTGCGCCGGCCGTTGACGGGGATGCTGTGGAACCTGCTGCACGGCAACAAATATTCGTGGCGTCAGGACCGAGTCGTGGTGCGCGCGCACGACATCGCCACCCTCACGCTGGCGGCGGTGTTGGCCTCGCGATTCGGTGTCCAGCTGTGGTTCTACGAGGCGCACGCCACCGGGATGCTCGCGACCGCGAAGATCGCGATGGGATTCCCGCTGTTCGCCGCGTTCGTCGGGGTTGCGGTGTGGGCGTTCCGACGGTCGACGAGACGACTGGTCGACTGACGCGCGAGGGTCAGATCCAGCCGAGTTCGCGAGCCTTGCGGGCGGCCTCATAGCGGTTCGACGCGTCGAGTTTGGACATCGCCGACGACAGGTAGTTGCGTGTCGTCCCCGACGAGAGGTGCGCGCGACCGGCGATCTCCTCCACCGACGCTCCGTCGAGGGCGAACTCGAGGACGTCCGCCTCGCGAGCGGTCAGCACCGAGTCGCCGGTGCTGATCGCCTCGGTGGCGAGTTCGGGATCGATGTACCGGCCACCGGTGTGGACCGTCGAGATCACCTGCGCCAGTGTGGTGGCGGGGGTGGTCTTCGGCAGGAAGCCCCGGACGCCCGCGGCCAGTGCGCGTTTGAGGTAACCGGGCCGGCCGTGACTGGTGACGACGAGAACACCGGCATCAGGGGTGAGGGCGAGGAGTTCGACGGCGGTGTCGATGCCGTCCATGCCGGTCATCTGGAGATCCAGAACGGCGACCGCCACGGGCTCGCCGGCATCGACGCGGGCACGCCACAGGTCGAGGAGTTGCTCGCCCGACTCGACGTGGGCGATCACCTCGATGTCCGACTCGAGGTCGAGCATCGTCGCCATCGCCGTGCGCACGAGAGTCTCGTCGTCGGCCATCAGTACCGGGATCATGCGTTCTCCCAACGGATCATCAGAATGAACTCATCGTCGTGCGCGCTGGTGTCGAGAGTCGCGCCCACGGGCTCGAGTCGCTCGGCGAGGCCACGTAGGCCTGACTGCGGTGAGGGTGTGCGCGAGTCATCCACCTCGACACCGTCATTGCGTAAGGACATGCCGGTAGGATGCAGCGTCAAGCGCGCCGACGATGCGGCCGAGTGCTTGACGATGTTGGTCGTACCCTCTCGCACCACCCACGCGGCCACTTCGCGGTAGCGATCGGGGATCTCGGCCGGGTCACCCTCGACCACGAGTCGGCAGCCGGCCGCCGACAGCAGCGATCGGGCGCCCGCGACCTCACCCGCCAGGTCGATGTCGCGGTAGCCGCGGACCAGCGCACGCATCTGTTCCATCGACTGAACGGCAAGTGATCTGATCTCGTCGATCTCGGTCGCTGCCCGGGCGGTCACGGTCTCGCGATCCGCGGTGGGGGACTCCGCGGCGGCGCGCAGCAGGGAGCCGGCCAGTTCGCTCTTGACGGCGATCGCGGAGAACCCGCGTCCGACGACGTCGTGCAGGTCACGGGAGAAGCGCAGTCTCTCCTCCGCGACGCGGAGTCTGGCCTCGACAGCCTTGGCGCGTTCGAGGTCGTCGATCACGTGCAGACCCCACTGGGTGGCCAGCGTGGTGCCGACCATGACCACGCCGATGACGAAGACGTAGAGAGCGAGCCGGACGGCCCCCGACGCCGAACCCGACAGCAGCGCACCCGATCCGACACTCAGTGCGGCCAGCAACCACCAGCGCTGCCGGCGGAACGGCAGTACCGACAGGGCCACGAGGAAGGCGACGTACATACCGAGGGTGCGTGCCGCCTCGACGTCGATGCGCTCGGCGGCGACGTGTGAGATGACCACCGCGGTCGCCCAGACCGCTGTCAACGTCAACACGGCACCGACGAGCAGGCTTCGACGCCACCGGGCGGTCGGCCCGACGGCGAAGTCGGGCTGTGCCTCGAGTGCGACGACGGCGGCCGCCCCGGCGAGAAGAACTCCGGCGACCGCCCATTCGGTGCGGGCGGAGACGCTCAAGGCGACCGAGATGGCGACGACGACCGCCTGCAGGGTGCACCTGGTGTAGAGCCGGTACCGCTGTGGTCCGGAGAGTTCCCGCCATCGGGACGCCGCGCGCACCATGTCCGACCGCGCCCGTGGAGCCGTGCGGTCGACGCGATCACCGGGGCGGGCCATGCGTCCAGTGTCGCAGGCCGAGCAACCGGTTCAGGTGTTGCGTCCCCGCGCGATGACCGGCCACCTGCTGTCCGAGCCGTCGATCGCCACCAGTTCGTCGACGAGGTTGACCGCAGTGCAGACGTGGTTCGGTACCACCCGGATCACATCGCCCAGCCGGGGAACAGACGTCGAGTCGGCCGGGAACTCCACCACGGCATGATGTTCGGACAGCTGGACCACGCGGGCGTCGGGGTGATCGAGGAGCCGCCCGTGGCCGGTGGCCCAGGCGGCTCGGTCGGCACCGAGGATCTTGCTTCCGGCGTCGACGACGATCCGTCCGGCGTCGCTGCGCACCACGGTCGTGACCGCGGTGAGCGCGACGGCGTCGAAACCGCAGGCGCCGATCTCGACCTGCTGGGCGTCGTTGAGGGGGTACACGCCCGGCCGGATCTCGGTGAGCACACCCGCATACGACGGGTCGTCGACGAATTCGACGGTGGGCGTGGACCCGCCGCTGCGTATCCGCGGATCCATCCCGTGCGCTCGGAGACTCTGCGCCGCCGTGCGAAGCGCCGCCACCTCCTGTTCGGCGGCGCGCCGGCGGGTGTCCCCGACGCCGTAGCCGTGGCCGGGGAAGGTGAACACGCCGACGACGTCGAGCCCGGCTGCCACACCCGCTGCCGCGACCTCACCGGCACCCTCGGGCGCGGTCCCCGTGCGGTGCTGCCCGGAGTCGACCTCGACGAGAGCCTCGATCCCGGTCTCGCCGAGCAGGGCCCCGAGATGCCGTGCACCTTCGACGGAGTCGACACCCACCCGCAGTGACACCCGGGTGGCGAGGGCGCGCAACCGGGCGGCCTTCGCCGGGGTCGGCCAGATGGGGTAGGCGATGAAGATGTCGGTGCACGAGGTGATCTCCGCGACGTCGGCGAAGGCCTCGGCCTCGCCGATGGTCGCCACCGCCAGTCCCACTGCGCCGAGATCGACTTGCATGCGGGCGATCTCGGCGCACTTGTGGGTCTTGGCGTGTGGACGCAACTCGACGCCGGTCGATCGTGCACGCTCGGCGAGCGACGCGAGGTTGCGCGTCATGCGGTCGACGTCGACCTCGAGGTACGGGGTGTCGATCACGCGTCCCGCCCGTCGGCGCCACGGTCCGAACGCCCCAGCGCTGCTGCCGATTCGCCGAACATGAGGTACTCCTGATGCAGGATGCGGGTGGTCAGTCCGGGAGTGACCCGGTGCCCGAGCTCGGCGACGAGCCCCACGAGCGAGTCGACGCGTTTGGGCCGGTCGACGATGGCGTGCAGGACGCGCGCCGCGGCGCGGTCGACGTTCCAGGTCCCGGGCTGGTTGTCGTAGGCCTCGGTGGGCGCGATCATCCGCGTCTTCACCAGGGGTAGGCGGACATTGGAAAAGGTGACATGGTCGGAGACGGTCTCGGTGCCGGTCACGTCGCTGAAGGCTTCCAGGGCGGCCTTCGACGCGGCGTATGCACCGAACCGCGATCCACGCGACTGCACCGCGACCGACGTCACGTTCACCACGTGGCCCGCCTGCCGGGCGACCATGTGCGGCAGCAATCCGAGGACGAGGTTCACCGCGCCGAAGTAGTTCACCGCCATCACCCGGTGGTAGTCGTGCGATCGGTCCACCGAATTGAGGGTGGCCCGCCGGATCGACCGGCCCGCGTTGTTGACCAGTACATCCACGTGACCGTGTGCGGCCAGGACGGTCTTGACGAGTGCGTTGACCGATTCCTCGTCGGTGATGTCGCACTGGTAGGAGGTCACCTGGCCGGGCGGGATGCCCTTCTTGCTCGTCGTCGAGTTCAGTTCTTCGGTCGCCGAATCGAGTTCATCGACATTGCGGGCGACGATGAGGACGTTGGCCCCGCGGGCGACACACATCCGGGCAGTGGCCTTGCCGATCCCGCTCGACCCTCCGGTGATGAGGATGTTCTTGCCGACGAGAGGCCCGCGCGGATCGGTGCGACGGTTGCGCGACCGGTCGAGGTGTCGTGCCCAGTAGGTCCACAGGCGCGGAGCGTATTCGGCGAAGTCGGGGACGGTGATGCCCAGGTCGCCCAGGACTGCGACGCTGGTGTCGGCGCGGAAGTCGACAGGTAGCGTCACGGCGTCGAGCAGGGCCCCGGGGATGCCCTGCTGGGCGGCGACGAGGTTGCGTCCGACGCGCGCTATCCCCATGCCGGACAACGCAACAAGGGGTTCCACCGCGGTCCGCGGGATGGCGTCGAACCCCCTCGGGGCGTTGAATGCCGGTGCCAGTGCGTTGTACAGCTCGGTGGTGGTGAGCGACTTCGGGTCGCTCAGGTGGAACACCAGTCCGCTACGCGTGGGGTTGACACCGATGAGCGCGACCATCGCGTCGGCCACGTAATCGACGGGCACGATGTTGAGCGTGCCCAGATCAGGCATCGGCAATCGCACCATCGAAGGCAGTCTGCCGAGCATCGCGAGGTGGCCGAAGAAGTAGTAGGGACCGTCGATCTTGTCCATCTCGCCGGTGCGTGAGTCGCCGACCACGACCGACGGCCGGTAGACGCGCCAGCGGAGTCCCTCACGTTCGCGCACGACGCGTTCGGCCTCGAACTTGGTGCGATGGTAGGGGGTCGGAAAGCCCTGCCCGACTTCGAAGTCCATCTCGGTGAAGCGGCCGCGGTGGTCGCCGGCGACGGCGATCGACGAGACATGGTGGAACAGCGCGTCGTGCGCGATCGCGAAGTCGGCGGCGCGGGAGGTGCCGACGACGTTGGCGACGCGCTGCGACTCCGCGTCGGCGGCCATGTCGTAGATCGCGGCGAGATGGATGACGTGATCGATTGCCGGTACCGCGTCCGGTGCGATGCCGAGTCCTGGGGCGGTGAGGTCGCCGACCACCGGTGTCACCCGGTCGCCTGCGCCGAGGTCGTCGAGCATGGCGACGAACGCCGCCCGCGACGACTCGCGTACCAAGGCGTGGATCGAGGCGTCGGGAGAGACGGTCAGGAGGCGGTCGAGAATGCGTCGTCCGATGAACCCGCTGCCCCCGGTGATGAAGTAGCTCGTCATGTGAGAGATCCCATCGATGGGCGGGCCGATGGCCCGCTGGATGTCCGCGCCCCGCGGGCCGCGGATGTGTCTGGTACTCAGAGTGACACTAACTTGCGACGAAGGCAACGGTTCCAGGCGTGTGGGAACTCGGTCTTGACCATTCGTGAGCACTGCTCTCTAATAGTGAGAGCACTGCTCACGAATCGGAACGGATCAGCTCATGCACCCCGCTCTTCGCCCCGCACTGCTCGGACTCGCGTCGTTATCGTTCGTTCTCTACCCGCTCCTGCGGGGCTTCGGTCCCGAGACCGGACTCGCCGGTGCCCGGCATCTCGGCTCCCCGGGCTGGATGGCCGCACACGTGGCGGCGATGGTCGGATTCGTCGCACTGGCCGTCGCGCTCCGCCGGGGTGCCAACGATCCGCACCGGCAGTCGACCGAGCTGCTCGCCTGGCTCGCGACCTGCCTGCTGCTCCCGTATTACGGAGCGGAGACGTTCGCGCTCAACGCGATCGGCCAGTGGGTCACCTCGGGCGGCGATCCCGCCGCGATGACGGTCGCCGACGCATTCCGGATGTCGCCGATCCCGCTCGTGACCTTCCTCGCCGGATGGATCCTGCTGGGCTGGGTGGCGGTTCGGCTCGTGCGGGACGACGGCCGGTCCGCGTCGCCGCAACGGTGGGGTGTCCGGCTGACCGCGATCGGGCTGCTGTTGTTCCTCCCGCAGTTCTTCGCGCCCGGTCCGGTCCGGATCGCGCACGGGATCGTGCTGGGTCTGGGGCTCGCGATGTGGGCGTTCAGCGAAGCTCGGCGCCCGAATCCGTCGACTGTGCACCAGAATCCGTCGACTGTGCGTCCGAATCCGTCGACTGTGCGCCAGAATCCGTCGACTGTGCACCCCTTGAGCCAGACCAGGCCGACCTTCGGAGCAGACGCGCGCCATTGAGTGCGACGAGCACGGTGGAACCCTCGTGGCCGGCGACGGCCAGGGGCAGGGGCAGGGTTCCGATGAGATCCCAGGTCACCAGGGTGATGATCACCGTGGCCGCGATACACAGGTTCGCGACGACGTAACGGCGTGCAAGGCGCGACATCCGGATCAGCGCGGCGACCGCGGTGAGATCGTCGCGCACGATGATCGCGTCGGCTGTCTGCACTGCGAGGTCCGCGCCGCGGCGCCCCATCGCGACGCCGGTCCCGGCTGCCATGAGCGCCGGCGCGTCGTTGATGCCGTCACCGACCACCAGCACGTGCCCGCCGGCCTCGCGCACGATCCGGACCTTGTCCTCGGGCAGCAGGTCCGCGTACACCTCGCCGATGCCGGTCCGACCGGCGACATCGGCCGCGACCGTCGGCCGGTCGCCGGTCAGCAGCAGGACCGGGCCCGACGTGACGTCGCCGATGAGGCGCACCGCCTCGGCGGCGTCGTCCCGGAGTCGGTCGACGAGGTCGATCCTGCCGATCTGCACGCCGTCGACGAGTACGCCGACCACGGTCCCGGTCGAGGCGCCGGTGGTGCGCTCGACGGTGACCCGGTGACCGTCGACGACGCCGGTCACGCCGCGGCCCGGGAGTGCCCGGAAGTCCTCGACCGTCCGGACGTCCAGTCCGCGGTCGATCGCGGACGCCACGATCGCGCGACCGAGGGGATGTTCGCTTGGGTGCTCGACGGCGGCGGCGAGCACCAGCACCTCCGACGGCTCGCGGCCGCCGAGCGGCGTCACGCCGACGACCTGCGGGCGCCCCTCGGTGAGGGTGCCGGTCTTGTCGAAGGCGACGACCGACGTGCGGCCGACCGACTCCATCACCGCGGCGGACTTGACGAGTACGCCGTGGCGGCCAGCATTTGCGATCGAAGCCAGCAGTGGTGGCATCGTCGACAGGACGACGGCGCAGGGGGAGGCCACGATCATGAACACGATGGCACGCAGAAGTGCTTCGTCGAAGGTGTTGTCGAACAACAGCATCGGGACACCCAGCACGAGGATCGTGGCGGCCACGACGATGACGGAGTACGACTGTTCGACCTTCTCCAGGAAGAGCTGTGTCGGAGCCTTCGTCTCGGAGGCCTCGGCGACGAGCGTCGCGATACGGGCGATCACCGACTCCGACGCCGGCCGGGTGACTTCGACGACCAGTGCGCCGGTGCCGTTGACGGTGCCGGACAGCACGTCGTCGCCGGCCTCGCGTATGACGGGGATCGACTCGCCGGTCACTGCCTGCTGGTCGACCTCGCTCCGGCCCCGGAGCACCACTCCGTCGGCGCCGACGCGTTCCCCGGGGCGGACGAGGATGCGATGTCCCACCTCGAGATCGCGACAGTCGACCTCGATGGTCGAACCCTCGGCGGTGTAGCGGGTGGCCCGTTCGGGGGCGAGCCCGAGCAGTGCGGTCACCGAGTCCGCAGTGCGCTGCGTGACGACGACCTCCAGCGCGCCCGAGGTCGCGAAGATCACGATCAGCAACGCACCGTCGAAGACCTGCCCGATCGACGCGGCGGCGATGGCGGCGACGATCATCAGCAGATCGACGTCGAGTCGTCGGTGCCGCAGTTCCTGCAGGCCGGACCGCGTCGGTTCCCATCCGCCGGCCAGGTAGCACGCGAGATATGCGGTCCACCAGGACCATTCGGGCGCTCCGCAGAGTTGGAACAGCCATCCCGCGAGGAACAGTGCCAGCGCCGTGCCTGCCCAGCGCACCTCGGGCAGCCGCAGCCCGGTCCGGAAGATCGACGGCGGAGTGGCGGTTCCGCGTTCGGCTCCCCGGCTCGGCGTGGCGTCACGTGCCGCGTTTTCCGTCGTCTCGGTCGCCTCCGCCGTGCCCATCGTGTCTCCCTGTCGCCGGTCGTACTGAGACAGTAACAGTTCATATGAAGAGGTATTCATGTGGAATGAGCCGGTAGCATCTCGCACCATGGGACACGGCATCGACGAGGGGATGCGGCCGGCTGCGCGGCTCGACCCGGAATCGGCCGCGCACGTCGCCACCACGCTGCAGGCGCTGGCGACGCCGAGTCGATTGCTCATCCTCACCGAGTTGCGCTCTGGTTCGCGTTCGGTCACCGACCTCGCCGACGCTGTCGGTATGGAGCAGTCCGCGGTCTCCCATCAGCTCCGGTTGCTCCGCAATCTCGGGCTCGTCACCGGCACCCGGTCCGGCAGGTCGATCAGTTACAGCCTGTACGACAGTCATGTGGCCCAGTTGCTCGACGAGGCCGTCTACCACAGCGAGCACCTGCGTCTCGGGCTCGCCGAGCGCCCACAATCGGCGGGTTGATCCGGCGTCACCCGTCACGGTGCCCCCGTCCGGACCCTGAATGAACCGGCGGCAGTCGACGAACCGAAAGGCATCGCATGAGCAGTGATCGAACGGCCACGCCAGGACAACCGCCGCTGCTGGTCGAGCAATCCGGAAGGGTGCGGACGTTGGTTCTCAACCGCCCGGAGGTCCGGAATGCGCTCAGTTCCGGCCTGATCGACGCTCTCCGTTCCGAGTTGGAGAACGCAGGGCGCGCCGATGACGTCGACGTGGTCATCCTCACCGGCGCGGGCTCGGCATTCTGTGCCGGTCTGGATCTGGTCGAGTTGGGCTCGTCGACCGAGAGCGCTCGACTGCTCGATCATGCGGACGTACCTGTCGGGCATCCCTGGCGCCCGATCCCGAAGCCGATCATCGGCGCGGTCAACGGCGTCGCTGCCACTGGTGGCCTGGAGATCGCCCTCGCATGCGATGTGCTGATCGCGTCCGAACGGGCTCGCTTCGTCGACACCCATTCGCGGGTCGGGGTATTGCCGGGCTGGGGTCTGACGTCCCGGTTGCCGGAGGCGGTCGGCCGAGGTTTCGCGCGCCGCATGAGCTTGTCCGGGGAGTTCGTCGATGCAGAGACGGCGCTTCGGGTCGGTCTGGTGACCGAGGTGGTGACCCACGATCGGCTGATGGGCGCGGCGATGGACCTCGCGGTGTCCATCGCCGGAAGTGACCAACTCGCGGTCCGGACCATGCTCGACTCGTATCGGCGTGCCGAACAGCATCTCGTCGGGCCGGCGCTCGACGCGGAGAACGACACGTCGGTCGAGTGGATGGCGGGTTTCGACCCCGCTCGGGTGGCCGGTCGTCGGTCCGGCATCGTCGAGCGTGGCCGGGCCAACAGCTGAATCGACCGCGGGAGCCACTCCCGCTGTCGCATCGAACTGATGTTCGATAAGCTTGCGATGTGGGCTGGGATCAAGGACCACCGACGTGGTCGGAGATGGAGCGGGTGCTCGCGGGTCGGGCGCCCGGCAGTGCCGACCGGCCCGGCACCGAATTCGGCCCCGATCTCAGCGAATGGGCACCGTTCCCCGGTGACGGTGGCGACAGTCCGGCCTGGTCACGCAAGCGCGGTGCCTACCAGGCCGAGGACATCTCCCGTGGCTCCTCGGCGGTGCCCTACGCCGAACTCCACGCGCACAGTTCGTACAGCTTCCTCGATGGTGCGTCGATGCCGGAAGAGCTGGTCGAGGAGGCGCAACGACTCGGTCTCCGCGCGCTGGCCGTCACCGATCACGACGGGTTCTACGGCATCGTGCGCTTCGCCGAGGCGGCCCGCGAGTTCGGGATGCCGACCGTCTTCGGCGCCGAGCTGTCACTGGAGCCCGATGTCGCGCGGACGGGCCAGAACGATCCGCCGGGAGAGCATCTGCTGGTCCTCGCCCGAAACGGAGAGGGCTACCGGCGCCTGTCCCGGACCATCGCCGACGCGCACATGGTCGCGGGGGAGAAGGGGTTGCTCCGCTACGACCGCGACGTCCTTGCCGGTGCCGGCGACGGGCACTGGCTCATCCTCACCGGCTGCCGGAAGGGCGCCCTCCGTCGCGCCCTCGATCGCGGCGGCGTCCCGGCTGCCGAGCAGGCGCTGCGGGAACTGATCGAGACCTACGGCCACGACAACGTCGTCGTCGAGCTGACCGCGCAGGGCATGGCCGACGACGACGAACGCAACGCGGTGCTGGCCGGCCTCGCTGCCGGTGCGGGCGTGCCGACCGTGGCCACCACCGGCGCCCACTTCGCCGCACCCCGGCGCCGACGCCTGGCGATGGCCATGGCCGCCGTTCGGGCTCGCACCGACATCGACACCATCTCCGGGTGGATGCCCGGAGTCGCCGGGGCGCACCTGCGCAGCGGTGACGAGATGGCCCGGTTGTTGCCCGCGCATCCCGATGCCATCGACAACGCGGTGGGCATCGCCGCGGACTGCGCATTCCATCTGGGTCTCATCGCGCCGCAGTTGCCGCCGTTCGACGTCCCCGACGGGTACACCGAGGCGAGCTGGCTGCGCGAACTCACCATGACCCGGGCGCGCCGTCGCTACGGAACCCCGGCCGAACATCCGCAGGCCTACCGGCAGATCGAGCACGAACTCGCCATCATCGAGGCACTCACGTTCCCCGGCTACTTCCTGGTGGTCGCCGACATCGTCGACTACTGCAAGGCCAACGACATCCTGTGCCAGGGCCGGGGGAGTGCGGCCAACTCGGCTGTCTGCTACGCCCTCGGCATCACCAATGTCGACCCGGTCGCCAACACGCTGCTCTTCGAACGGTTCCTGGCCCCCGAGCGCGACGGGCCGCCCGACATCGACATCGACATCGAATCCGATCGTCGCGAAGAGGCCATCCAGTACGTCTACCGCCGCTACACCCGGGACCGCAGCGCGCAGGTCGCCAACGTCATCACCTACCGCGGGAAGTCGGCGATCCGGGACATGGCCCGGGCGCTCGGGTACGCGCCGGGCCAGCAGGATGCATGGGCCAAGATGCCCGACACCGCCCCCGCCGACGTCACCGAGCTGGCCGGTGAGATCCTCGGTATGCCAAGGCATCTGGGTATCCATTCCGGCGGAATGGTGATCTGCGACCGTCCGATAGCCGATGTCTGCCCCACGGAGTGGGCGCGGATGGAGAACCGCAGCGTACTGCAGTGGGACAAGGACGACTGTGCCGCCATCGGGCTGGTCAAGTTCGACATGCTGGGTCTCGGCATGCTCTCCGCGTTGCACTATGCGATCGATCTGGTCGCCGAACACAAGGGGATCGACGTCGACCTCGCCACCCTCGACCTCGGTGAACCGGCCGTGTACGAGATGCTCTGTCGCGCAGACTCGGTCGGTGTGTTCCAGGTGGAGTCGCGCGCCCAGATGGCCACGCTGCCGCGGCTGAAGCCGCGCTGCTTCTACGACCTCGTCGTCGAGGTGGCACTGATCCGCCCCGGCCCCATCCAGGGCGGCTCGGTGCATCCGTTCATCAAGCGGCGCAACGGGGAGGAAGACGTGACGGTCGAGCATCCGTCGATGAGCAAAGCGCTCGAACGCACTCTGGGTGTGCCGCTGTTCCAGGAGCAGCTGATGCAGCTGGCCGTCGACGTGGCCGGGTTCGACGCCTCCGAGGCCGACCAGCTGCGCCGGGCGATGGGGTCCAAACGGTCGCCGGAGAAGATGCAACGCCTACGTCAGCGTTTCTACGAGGGCATGGAGAACCTGCACGGCATCACCGGGGATGTCGCCGACCGCATCTTCGAGAAGATGGCCGCGTTCGCCAATTTCGGCTTCCCTGAGAGTCATTCGCAGAGCTTCGCGTCACTGGTGTTCTACTCGTCATGGTTCAAGCTGCATCATCCGGCGGCGTTCTGCGCCGCGTTGCTGCGGGCTCAGCCGATGGGTTTCTACTCACCGCAGACCCTGGTCGCCGACGCCCGGCGGCACGGTGTCGCGGTCCATCGTCCCGACATCAACGCCTCGCTCGCGCACGCCACCCTGGAGAACGAGGGTCTCGATGTCCGGCTGGGTCTCGACGGGGTGCGCGGGGTCGGGGAGGAGGCGGCGCTGCGCATCGTCGAGCGCCGGGCCGACGGCCCGTACCTCGACATCACCGATCTCTCCCGCCGCGCCCGGCTGACGGCCAAGGAACTCGAGGGGCTGGCCGGCGCCGGTGCTTTCGACGGGTTCGGTCTCAGCCGGCGCCAGGCCCTGTGGGAGGCGGGGGCGGCCGCGACGGTGCGCGACGATCAGCTGGCCCTGGAGTCGGCGCAGGCGACCCCCACACTTCCCGGTCTCTCCGACGTCGAGCTCGCGGCCACCGATGCCTGGGCCACGGGGATCACGCCCACGTCGTATCCGACACAGTTCCTGCGTCCTCGGCTGGACGCGATGGGTGTTCTGGCCGCCGACCGCCTGCTGTCGGTGCCCGACGGTTCGCGAGTACTGATCGGGGGCGCGGTGACCCACCGCCAACGACCCGCCACCGCATCCGGGGTGACCTTCATCAACCTCGAGGACGAGACCGGGATGGTCAACGTGGTGTGTTCGGTCGGTCTGTGGGCGCGGTACCGTGTACTCGCACAGACGGCACCCGCACTGCTGGTCCGCGGACGCGTGCAGAACGCCGAAGGCGCTGTGACCGTCGTCGCAGATCGTCTGCAGCGCATGGATCTTCGGGTGGGCAGCAGGTCCAGGGACTGGCAGTAGTCCGCCACGGGGGAGTGTGCCGGGTGTTCGAGACGAATCGAGGAAAGAGTCGATGCCGCAACAGGTCGTGGTGACCGTCAAACCGAAGAGCAGCAAGGGTCCGTTGGTCGAGACGGGTCCCGACGGCGCGATCACCGTCTACGTCCGTGAGCCCGCCACCGAGGGCCGGGCGAACAAGGCCGTCTCCGAACTCCTCGCCGCCCATCTCGGTGTCCCGAAGAGCAAGATCGCGCTCATCGGCGGCGCCACGGCCCGCACCAAGCGCTACCGCGTCGGCTGATCAGTTCTTGTTGGTTGAGTCGGCACCGAGCGCAGAGCGAGGAGCCCAGTTTCTGCTGCTTGAGCCGGCACCGAGCGCAGCCACCTATACCGCGCCGGCGAAACCGTGCTGCCGCCAGGCCTCGTAGACGACGATGCTCGCGGCATTGGCGAGGTTGTGGGAGCGACGGCCGGCGAGCATGGGGATGCGCACCCGGTCGGTCACCTCGGGTTCGTCGAGGACCTCGGCCGGTAGTCCGGTCGGTTCCGGGCCGAACAGCAGTACGTCACCGGGCTGGTAGTCGACGTCGGTGTGATAGCGCTCGGCGTGGGCGGTGAACGCGAAGACCCGCTCCGGCTTCAGCGTCGTCCAGGCGGTGACCAGGTTGGGGTGCACGGTGACGTTGGCCATCTCGTGGTAGTCGAGTCCCGCGCGTTTGACCTGCGCGTCGGACATCGAGAATCCCAGCGGCTCGATCAGATGGAGTTCGCACCCCGTGTTGGCGGCCAGCCGGATCGCGTTGCCCGTGTTCGGCGGGATACACGGCTGGTAGAACATGATTCGGAACATGATGGTGTCAGCGTAGTCGTGCGCCCCGACGCGGATCCCACTCGACCGCGCTCCTCACGCCGCCAGCGCGGTGTTGGCCCCGCACAGCACGATGCACAGCGTCGAATCGGCTTGCGGCCGAATTCGTCCCGAGACGACACCGGCGACCGCGGTGGCGGTGCCGTGTTCGACGAGGATGCGGTGGGAGTCCCAGAGCATCCGCCGTGCCGCGACGATCTGGTCGTCGGTCACCAGGACGCTGCCGACGGCCGGGTTTCCGGCGACCGCGGACCAGCACAGGTTCCCGACACTGGTCGCGCCGAGGGAGTCGGCGGCCACGCTCTCGAGCTCGACGGGTACGGGAGTCCCCGCCGCGAGTGCCTGATGCAGACAGGACGCACCGAGTGGTTCGACGCCGACGAGGCGGTCGCCCGGGCGCAGCGTCGCGGCGAGGCCGGCCAGCAGTCCGCCACCGCCGACGCAGACGACTGTCGTCAGCGGTCCGGGTACGTCGTCGATGAGCTCGAGGCCGATCGTGCCGGCGCCGGCGACGACGTCGGGGAGATCGTAGGCGTGGAGCGCGAGAGCACCAGTCTGGTGCGCCAACTCCTCGGCCGCGTCGGCCGCTTCCGAGTAGAGCCGTCCGATGAGATGGACCCGTGCACCCGCGGCGCGCAGGGCGTCGATCTTGACCGGTGGTGCCGTCTCGGGGATCACCACGGTGACCGGCACGCCGACGATCCGAGCCGCGACCGTCGCGCCGATCGCGGCGTTGCCTCCGGAGGCGACGAGGACCCCGGCCTCGGTCAGCTCTCCTCGATCGCGTGCATGCAGGGTCGCCCACAGACTGCCGCGCGGCTTGAAGCACCCGCCGAGTTGGGTGTACTCGAGTTTGAGGACCACCGGGACCGGGCCGTCGACGGTGTCGATGACCGTGCGCAGTGTCGGTGTGCGACGAAGATGGGGAGCGATCGCCGCGCGGGCGAGGTCGACGTCGATCGGCTCCACGGTCACCACACCGACACTAGTGGTGCGTGAACGCCGGGAATCGGCGTTCGCGGGCAGCGGGGAACGACGAGTCCGTCCGTCGATGGCGGAAACCGCGGGGACGAGTGGAAGAATGTCGGGCGTGACCGCGATACGACTCGATGGCAAGACCACGCGCGACGAGATCTTCGCTGATCTGGCCGAGCGGGTGGAGAAGCTCCGGCTGGCGGGTGTCACCCCTGGTCTCGGGACCGTTCTGGTCGGCGATGATCCGGGCTCGCACTCCTATGTCAAGGGCAAGCACGCCGACTGCGCCCGCATCGGCGTCGCGTCGATCCGCAAGGATCTGCCTGCCGACGCCACCACCGAGCAGCTCGAGGCGGCGATCGACGAGCTCAACGCCGACCCGGCCTGCACCGGTTACATCGTGCAGTTGCCGCTGCCCCGGCACCTCGACGAGAACGCCGCCCTCGAACGGATCGACCCGCTCAAGGATGCCGACGGGCTCCACCCGATCAACCTCGGGCGCCTGGTACTGGGCAAGGAGTCGACTCTGCCCTGTACGCCGCGCGGGGTCATCCACCTGCTGCGCCGCTACGACGTTCCGCTGGCCGGTGCCCGGGTCACCGTCGTCGGCCGCGGGGTCACCATCGGCCGGCCCATCGGCCTGCTCCTGACCCGCCGCAGTGAGAATGCCACGGTCACCCTGTGCCATACCGGCACCACCGATCTCGCCTCCGAGATCGAGCGTGCCGACATCGTGATCGCGGCGGCCGGCGTACCGCATCTCATCACCGCGGACATGGTCAAGCCTGGTGCCGCGGTGATCGACGTGGGTGTCAGCCGCACCGACGAGGGTCGCCTGGTCGGCGACGTGCATCCCGATGTCTGGGAGGTCGCCGGCCACGTCTCACCGAATCCCGGTGGCGTCGGACCGCTGACCCGTGCGTTCCTGCTCGTCAACGTCGTCGAACGTGCGGAGCAGATGCTCGCATCCGGGAGCGGCAGCGGCGCGTGACCCGAGACGAGCACCAGAGTGAGTCCGCTCACTCCGAGTCGCGCGATGCCGGCAGCACCCGCTCCGGGAGCGCGGCGCACGGTCCCGCTGACGGCACTCGTCTGCGCGCGGTGCTCGTTCAGCTCCCATATCTGCTGGTGATGCTGGGCGTCTTGGCCGCCGCACTGCTCGTGATGTTCGACCGGTGGCGACGCGGATCGTTCGTCTTCGGCGCCGCGCTGCTGGTGGGTGCTGTGCTCCGCGCCTTCATCCCGTCGTCGCAAGCGGGCCTGCTGCAGGTCAGGGGCAAATCGTTCGATGTGACGGTGATGGCGACAGTCGGCGGCGTGATGCTGTGGCTGGCGGCGTCGATCGACTCTTTGGGCACGGATTGATTACAATAGAGACCTGAGCGTGACCTGACGGCCAGTCGTCCGCTCGACCAGGCACTTTTCCGCTGCCCGCCGCAGACGCATCGACCGCTGGAGTTTGTATCACCGCATCACCAACCGACGACACCGTGAGTGAAGTGACGTCCATGGGCGTGTCAGCAGGTGCTGGCATGATCCACTACGTCCTCCTGACGCGTGACGATCTCGGTCGCAGTGTGGTCGACTCGCGCGTCATCGACGTCGACTCCACAGACGGTCTGGATTCGGCAGGCCGGGTCAACGCCGGCGTCGACGTGATGCTGACCGCCGCTCGCGAAACCGGCACGAGGGTGGGGCCCATCGGGGTCGCCGCGCGCACGGGCAGCCAGCGCAGGCAATTGCGTTCGAGAGGTAGTGGCCCGCGGCGTCAGGTCCGCCTGACCGGCGAGGACGAGGCGGTGCTCGCCTACCTCGCCGACACCGGAGAGATCGACCGTTTCTCCTCGGCTGTCGTCGTGGACTGCGGCGACACCGGCATGTCGCTCTACACCCTCGATCCCCGCGAGGGCCGAATCGGCAATCCCGAACACTCGACCGTCCTGAGCGGGCGTCGTCTCGACCGCTCGATCGTCGACCGGCTGATCACCGACAACCCCGCGCTCAGCGACTCCACACGCACCCGAGCCGACCGTAGTGAACTGCGCAGCGCCTGCCGGACCGCGAAGGAGGAGATCGCCTACGGCGGTGCGACCTCCGCCGAGTCCGTGGTCACGGTCTCGGCGAACGCCGGTCGCGTGACACTGTCCGCCGCGCATGTCGAGCAGGCGATCGAACCCATGATCCGCGATGCGCGAGAGGTGTTCGCCCGGTACGTCGCGGCCGCGCAGTCGCGCGGAGTACGTCCCGACGCAGTGGTGTTCATCGGCGGGCTCGCCAACCTGCCTGCGGTGCACGCCATCGCGAAGGAACATGGTCTGGAAATGGTGACTCCGGCAGCGCCGGAGTTGGTCGTGGCCACCGGGGCGGCCTTGTTGGCACTCCAGAGCTATTCGGGCGCAGCACGTCTCGCGTTCATCGGTGGTAAACCGCATCGCGAATGGCTCTCCGCGACGCCCATCGCCGTCGCCGGCGCCGTCATCGCCGCCACACTGATGACGATCTACGCGGTGAGTTCGTCGTTCGCCGATCGCCCGGCTGTCGATCCGCAGCCGGCGGTGAGCAGCGTGCCCCCGGCCGTGGCGACCAGCGACGAGGAGCCGCCGGTCACCCCGAGGCCCACCTCCCAACCGATCACCCGAATCCCGGCCGGCCCCGTGGAGCCGACTGTCGTGCCCCCGGTTCCGACGCAGCGGCCGATGCCCGAGACCGGGTGGAACGATCCGCCGGCGTGGGCGACCACGGAGTTGCAGCCGACGCGACCCTCGACGAGTACCAGCACGCGCACGCTCTCGCCGTTCCCGTGGCCGGACCTGCCGTTCCCGCCCGGTTCGACGCCGACCATCCCGCCGGACCTGCTGCCCCCGGGGTTGCGCCCACCGAGCGTGGCGCCCACGCCACCGCCGCCGACGTATTCGACGACGACCCCGGAGTCCGCGCGCGGTGGCTCGGCGCGGCCGAGCAGTACGCGTGCCCAGGGGACGACACAGGTGCCCGCAGTGCCCGAGTCGGGTAAACCTGTCGACCGGGCGGGGGAGTCGGTGCCACCGGCGTCGTCACCGCAGCCCAGCAGTCCGGTTCCGTCGGTCCCGGCGCCGCGCTGACGAGCGCCGCCGGCGAGTCCGGTAGGCGGTGGGGTGTGACGGACCAGCAGTCAGGCGTCGCGCCGCGCGAGTTCGACCGTACGCTTGAGCAAGTCGCTGATGGCGTCGAACTCGGTCAGGAACCCGTCGTGACCGGTGTCGGAATGGACGACCTGGAGACCGCCGACGCAGTTGCCCAGTTCGTCGGCCAGCTCGACCTGTAGGCGGATCGGGTAGAGACGATCCGAGTCGATCCCCCCGACGATCACCGGTACATTGCATCCGTTGAGCGCCTTGGCGACTCCGCCACGACCGCGACCGACGTCGTGGTGATTGAGAACCTCGGTGAGGACGACATAGCTCGCCGGGTCGAAACGGGTCATCAGCTTCGACGCCTGATGGTCGAGGTAGCTCTGCACCGCGTAGCGTCCGCCCGTCAGGGGATTCTCGTCGCCCTGGGCGTGATTGGCGAAGCGGGTGTCGAGTTCGGGCTCGCTGCGGTACATGAGATGGGCGATGCGACGCGCGATTCCCATGCCCTGCAACGGGGTTCGGCCGGTGCCGTGATAGTCGCCGCCGGACCAGTCCGGGTCGGACTTGATCGCGGCGATCTGTGCGGACTGGATGCCGATCTGATCCGCTGTCGCCCGGGCGCCGACGGCGAGGACGAGTGCGCTGCGCACGCGGTCGGGGTATTCGATGACCCACTCGAGAGCGCGGGCTCCGCCCATCGAGCCACCGAGAACCGCACCCACACTGGGGATTCCGAGACGATCAAGCAGTGCCACCTCGGCACGGACCTGGTCGAGCACGGTGATCTGCGGAAAGCGTGAGCCCCACGGACGGCCGTCGGGGGCGATGGAACCCGGACCTGTGGAGCCTTTGCACCCGCCGAGCACATTGGCGGAGATGACACACCATTCGTCGGTGTCGATGGCTTGCCCGGGCCCGATCAGGCCGTCCCACCAGCCGGCCGAGTCGTGGTCGGCGTCGGCGGGTCCGGTGACGTGTGAGTCGCCGGTCAGCGCGTGCAAGGTGAGGATGACGTTGTCGCGGGACGGCGACAACGTCCCCCAGCGCTGGAACGCCAGGGTGACGTCGTCGATCCGTGCTCCGCTGTCGAGAGGCAGCGATCCGATGGGTATGCCGACGAGTTCCCCGTCCGGGAGGGACTCCCAGTCGGGCTGATCAGACGCTGTCGCGTTCAGGTCGATACTCACCGACAAAGCTGCCTCACCTGTTTCACTTGGCCGCCGCGAATCCCTGTTCGAGATCGGCCAGGATGTCGTCGATTCCCTCGATGCCCACGGCCAGACGCACCAGCCCGGGGGTCACTCCGGCGGCGAGTTGCTCCTCGGGCGTCAGCTGACTGTGGGTGGTCGAGGCCGGGTGGATGACCAGCGACCGCACGTCGCCGATGTTGGCCACATGGCTGTGCAGGCTGAGCGCGTCGACGAACCTCTTGCCGGCGTCCACGCCACCGGTGATCTCGAAGGCGATGATCGCGCCCTGACCCTTGGGGGCCAGTTCTTGGCCGCGCTTGTACCAGGGGGAGGACTCCAGACCCGCGTAGGCCACCGACTCGACCTGGGCATGGCCTTCGAGGAAGGACGCGACCTTCTGCGCGTTGGCGACATGGCGCTCGATGCGCAGGCTCAGGGTTTCCAGGCCCTGGGCCAAGAGGAAGGCGTTGAACGGCGCGATGGCCGCACCGGTGTCACGCAGCCACTGGACGCGGGCCTTGAGCGCGAACGCGGGCGCCCCGAGGTCGGCGAAGACGGCGCCGTGGTAACTGGGGTCCGGGGTGGTGAAGCCGGGGAACAGATCTGCGCCGTCGCGCTGGACACGCCAGTCGAACGTGCCGCCGTCGACGATGACGCCGCCGATCGCGGTGCCGTGTCCGCCGATGTACTTGGTGGCCGAGTGCACGACGATGTCGGCTCCGTGGGCCAGCGGATTGATCAGGTACGGCGTGGCGACGGTGTTGTCGATGATCAGCGGGATGCCGTTGCGGTGTGCGACCTCCGAGATGCCGCGGATGTCGAGGATCTCGTTGTTGGGATTGGAGATCGACTCGCCGAAGAAGGCGCGGGTGTTGTCCTTGACCGCAGCCTGCCACGACGCCGGATCCTCCGGATCCTCGACGAAGCTCACCTCGACGCCGAGCTTCGGCAGCGTGTAGTGGAAGAGGTTGAACGTGCCGCCGTACAGACGCGGGCTGGAGACCACATGACCGCCGGTCTCGACGATGTTGAGGATCGCGTACGTCTCCGCGGCCTGTCCCGAGGCGACGAGCAGTGCGGCGACGCCGCCTTCGAGTGCGGCGATCCGCTGCTCGACGGCATCCTGCGTCGGATTCATGATGCGGGTGTAGATGTTGCCCGGTTCGGCGAGTCCGAAGAGGTTGGCCGCATGCTGCGTGTCGTTGAAGACATACGACGTCGTCTGGTAGATCGGCAGCGCCCGGGCGTTGGTCACCGCGTCGGCGGTCTGTCCGGCGTGGATCTGCTTGGTCTCGAAGCTCCAGTTGTCTGCTGGAGTGGTGGCGTCGGCGGGATTGCCGTCAGGGGCGTCAGACATGGCGATTGATCACTTTCTACGGTCGGCAGGGCCAACTCGACCCTGTTGGGGTCCGACCTTCGGACCCGCGCTTGCCGGGGATCGCCAGTGCGATCCCGCAACCCGGTCATCACCCGGAGCACCCCACCGCGGAAGGAGGGTTGCCGATCAGCCAGCCGGGGCTTGACGCTGATACTCATGACCTGGCGACAAGGATATAACACGGATGTGAGTGCCTGAGAACCGTCCCGGTCAGGCAGCGCCCAACACTTGAGAAGCACACCGAGCGCGTGCTTGGAGGTGTCCTCCGACCGGGTGAAATCGCGTGTGGCCAAGGGTATAACGCCTGCTCAGGGTTGTTAGCGACCCTCAGTGTCCTGTCGGTTTCGCGATCGTGGATCTAGCGTTCGGAGCAGCCCCGGCTGCGTCGGAATGCTCCGCTCAGGTGGTCCGGGTTCGCACAGGAGCGCACATGGCCGCACTGGCTCATCTCCGGACCCGACGAACCTCGCTCACGATCGCCGCCGTCACCGCGTTCGCGGTAGCGGGAGCTCTCTGCCTGTCAGGTGTGGCCCCGGCAGCCGCCGCCGAGTGCAGCGACACGGGCGCGGTCGTCATCGTGGCCGGCACCAATGACCCGGAAAGCGCCCATCTCGTCGGCGTGAAGCAGCGCTACACCGGCAAGATGCCGACGGTGAGGGACGGGGCCGTGGTGATCGTCGACGACCCCGATAGCCCCTACCGCACGGAGCCCAAGGACGTGATCTACGTCGACTACCCGACCACGCTGTGGCCACTCGGCGCCTCGGGATACGACGACAGCACCGCCCGGGGCAAGGGTGCGACGGCGTCGGCGATCGCCGGCTATCAGCAGCGGTGTGGCCCCGAGTCCGACATCGTGGTCGCCGGTTACTCGCAGGGTGCCCGCGTGGCCGGCGACGTACTGGCCGACATCGGCAACGGTCGCAACGTCGAGCAGGTCGTCGCGACCGACGAGAACGGCGAGGTCATGCTCGACGAGCAGGGAAACCCGGTTCTCGTCGACATCGTGACGGGTGGCATCTCGGGCGAGCTGTACGCCGATCCTCGTCGAGCCGGCGACAAGAGCGGGCGCGGCATCGAACTGTCGTTGGTCGGCGTCCTTCCCGGTCTGACGATGTCGGGGCCGCGAGGCGGATCCGAGACCGCAGGCGGATTCGGACTGCTCGAGGGCAGGGTGGTGTCCGTCTGTATCGACGGCGATCCCATCTGTGACCTGCCGGACCCGATCCACGACCCGATCGGCGCGATCGACGGACTTCTCGGCTACTTCACGAAGCACAACCTGTATCCCTTCCAGATGTACCGGGACCCACAGGCGCCTTCCTGGAACGACGGGCGGACTGTCCGATGTGATCCGGAGTCGGCCGTCTGCACGGTCGCCGCGGATTCCGCGTTCGCCGAACTCGTCCGGGGTTGGGCGCGCGATGTCGGCTACAGCGGCGTGATCGGGGACTTCCTGTCCGGTCGTCCGACAATCGATCTGCCGTACGGCATCGAACTCGCGAACCTGCAGCCGGTGATCCGGGTCGTGCAGGATCTGCTGCCACCGCTGCCGCGACTCGGTTACGGCGCGTACCTGCCTGACCTGTTCGTCTTCGAGGACATCCTGCAGGGCATCCTGACGCTGTCGCCGGCGCGGTTCGTCGACGGCGCGAGAGCGCTGGCTGCGAGCCTCCGCAGCATCGTCCTCCTACCGGTGAACTTCGTCCGGTATTGGGCGGGCGCGATCGTCGGACCGGTCGCACCCCAGGGCGGCACGGTCACGGTTCTCGCGGCGGACACGTCGGGCCTGCGATCGTCCACCTTCGCGCGACTGGCGGCTACGACCGACGAGACCGTCGAGTCGGTGCGCACCGAACCGGTCCCCACCGAACCGGTGGCCGCGTCCGACGTCGCGTCTGAGCCCTCGACCGCACCGGAGCCCTCCACCGCGCCGGACGCCGACCCGGCTGCAGCCGGCCCGTCTCCGGTGGCCGACCCGACAGACGAGGTGTCCGGTGCGCCCGGCGGTTCTGCCGCAGCGACCGCACCCGAGGAGACTCCCAACCCGACGACGCCCACCGTCGACGAGCTCCCCGCTGCCACCGATCCGTCCGAGGAGGACGTGGAATCGACCGAGACGGATACCGGACCAGGAAGTGACGGTGAGGGCTCGCAGTCGTCCGACACGGCCTCGGACGGCGACGAATCCGGCGGCGAGTCCGGCGATGACGGCGGCGGAGAGTCCGAGGCAGAAGACTGATCTCGCGGGCGGCCCTCGCGCGGTGGAGTCGCGGCTTCGGGGCCTGTGAATGAACTCACCACCGCGTGGGGAATCAGCACCCGCGGGCGCAGGTTGGCATCAACCGTGCCTGATGCTCTCTCGACGACCACCGATGCCCCGGCCGACCCCGCACTGACCGATCGCTCCACCGCCCCGGAGGACGACCGGCCCGGAGGAACCGAATCGGCCGGCGTGTCCCGACGGGTACGTCGGTGGACGATCCTCGCTCTCGCGCTGGGTGGGTTCGGTATCGGAACCACCGAATTCGTCGCGATGGGGCTGCTGCCCAATATCGCCGGATCGCTCGGGGTCTCCGAACCTACTGCCGGACACGTCATCTCGGCATACGCGATGGGAGTGGTGGTGGGTGCTCCGCTGATCGCGGCGCTCACCGCGAGAATGTCCCGACGCACGCTGCTGATCGGGTTGATGGTGGCGTTCACGGTGGGCAACCTCGCTACGGTCCTCGCGCCGGATTACGGGTTGTTGCTGGTCGCACGATTCGTGGCCGGCCTGCCGCACGGCGCCTACTTCGGCGTCGCGGCGCTGGTCGCCGCCCACCTCGCCGGTCCCCGCAATCGAGCCAAGGCGGTGGGTCAGGTGATGCTCGGTCTGTCTGTCGCGAACGTGTTCGGTGTGCCGGCAGCAGCCTGGCTCGGTGAGACGTTCGGCTGGCGGTCGGCGTTCGCGATCGTGGTCGTGATCGGGGTCGCCACCGTCGTCGCGCTGATGCGGGCACTGCCCGCGCTCACCGGGATGAAGACCACCGACCCGCTCACCGAACTCGGTGCACTCAAGCGATCTCAGGTCTGGTTCACCCTCGTCATCGGAACCGTCGGTTTCGGCGGGATGTTCGCGTTCTACACCTATCTCAACTCCGCGCTGACCACCGACACCGGGTTGTCGGTGTCGGTGGTGCCGTTCGCGCTCATGTTGTACGGGCTGGGGATGGTGACCGGCAACTTCGTCGGCGGCTACGTCGCCGACCGCAGTGTGTCGGTGGCGATCCTCGGCGGTCTCACCGCCAGCGCCATCGCACTCGGCGCCTTCGCGGTACTCGCCCAGAATGCTTGGGCGGCATTGTTCCTCACGTACATGGTGGCGCTCACCGGTACGGCGATGCTGCCCGCGCTGCAGACCAGGCTGATGGATGTGGCTGCTGACGCGCAGACTCTGGCGGCAGCGTTGAATCACTCGGCGCTCAACATCGCCAACGCGGCCGGAGCGCTGCTCGGTGGCGTGGTGGTCGGCGCAGGCTACGGCTATCTCGCCCCGTCGGTGGTCGGGGTGTTGCTCGCGGTGGCGGGCATCGCGGTCACCGCTGTGGCCCTCGCGACGTCACGGCGCCAGGCGCGACGTCATCGCATCGGGGCCTGAGCCGAGCACGGCCGACGGCACGCCGTCGACGCGACGACGAGGGCCGACCGGATCAACTCGGTCGGCCCTCGTCGTGTCGAGCGGGGTG
>NZ_JBHYNC010000011.1:0-94240 GCF_042743165.1 Gordonia sp. NPDC058843 | reverse complement strand
GGGGTGTTCAGCCGTTGGTCGGCGGTGTGGCGATCGTCTTCGACAGGTAGAGCTGCTCACCGAGCTTGTTGATCAGCTCGAGTTGCGTCTCGAGGTAGTCGATGTGCTCTTCCTCGTCAGCGAGGATCTTCTCCAGGAGGTTCGCGCTGGTGACGTCACCCTTGGCCCGGCACATCGCGATCCCGGGTCGCAGGCGCTCGACGACCTCGACCTCGATCGACATGTCCGACTCGAACTGCTCGCGGATCGACTGCCCGATGCGCAGTGGCAAGAGTCGCTGGTAGTTGGGGAGGGCGTCGAGGAACAGGATGCGATCGGTCAGGACCTCGGCGTGGGTCATCTCTTCGATCGACTCGGCCCGGGTCTTCGCCGCGATCTCGGTGAGTCCCCAGCTCTGCTGCATCTTCGCATGGAGGAAGTACTGGTTGATCGCCGTGAGCTCACTGGTGAGCTGTTCGTTGAGCAGTTCGATGACCTCGTCGTCGCCACGCATGTGTCAGCCTCCCGTTCGCCGTGTGTATTCGGTCGAACCGTAACACGGCAAATACCCCCGCGCGTGTTCTCGCGCGAGGTTCTCGGGTCGGAGGTCGGATCAGGCAGCGGTCGTCGCGGTTGACGCCCTTTCACTCAGGATGTTGTGCAGTTCGTCCAGGCAGGTTCCGCAGCCTTCGCCCGCGCCGCACCGATCGCCGATCGCGTCGACGGTGTACGCACCTGCATCGCAGTGCGCATGGACCTCGTCGACCGTCACGGCGCGACATATGCAAACGAACATCTTCGGACTCACCTTCGTGCCTGGATTAGGCAATGCTTACATACCTTAGGGTGCCCGCACAAGGGTTGCCTTACCTTTATCGATCCCAGGCGGTGCGATCACGGGCCGGCGGGGCTGTCGGTCTTCGTCCGTAGGATGTGTCCCCGTGCCACTCACGATCTCCACGGTGAACGTCAACGGAATCCGCGCAGCGGTCAAGCATCGATCCGAGGCCAATCGCGGCTTGCTGCCCTGGCTCGACACTTCCGGGCTGGATGTGGTCCTGCTGCAGGAAGTCCGCGCGAGTGAGGACCTGGCTCGTGAAGCCCTGGCCCCGGCACTCGCCGACGGCTGGCATCTGACGATGAGTGAGTCGGCCGTCAAGGGGCACGCGGGCGTCGGTGTGCTGACGCGCGAGGCTCCCGCTGCGGTGCGCGTCGGGTTCGGAAGTGACGAGTTCGACGGTCTCGGCCGCTACCTCGAGGTTGACGTCGACACCGACCTGGGGCCCCTGACCGCGGGCAGCCTGTACCTGCCCAAAGGCGCCGCACTCTCCGACGCCGAGAAGGACATCGTCAAGCACGACGAGAAGGTCCGTTTCATGGACGAGTTCGGTGCGTACCTCGGTCGGCTGGTCCGCCGACGCCGCCACGTCGTCGTGGGCGGCGACTGGAACATCGCGCCGACCGAGGCCGACATCAAGAACTGGAAGGGCAACCTCAAGAGCCCCGGCTTCCTCCCGCACGAGCGTGCCTGGGTGGGCGAGGTGCTCGGCGCAGGGTGGCGCGACGTCATGCGGGAGCTCTTCCCGGACGACGACGGCCCCTATTCGTGGTGGTCGTGGCGCGGGAAGGCGTTCGACAACGATTCCGGGTGGCGGATCGACTATCAGCTCACCAACAAGGCGCTGGCCGCACGCGCGGTCAAGGCCGAGGTCGCACGCGCCGCGGCCTACGATCTTCGCTGGTCCGACCACGCCCCGGTCACCGTGCGGTACGAGTGACCGGATCTGACAAACTGGGCGTCATGACCAGCGACGCAGAGCGCAACGGAGACCCGGCGGACGGGGCGGCGCAGACCCGGCCGCGTGTGCTGTCGGGCATCCAGCCGACCAGCGATTCCTTCCACCTCGGCAACTATCTCGGTGCGGTGCGTCAGTGGGTGGCGTTGCAGGACGACTTCGAGGCGTTCTATTTCATCCCGGACATGCACGCACTCACGGTGCCGTTCGATCCGAAGGTCTTGGCCGACCGCACCCGCCTCAGCGTCGCGCAGCTACTCGCCGTCGGCGTGGACCCCGACCGTTCGACGATCTACGTGCAGTCCCACATCCCCGAGATCGCCCAGCTGACCTGGGTGCTGTCCTGCATCACCGGCTTCGGCGAGGCCGGCCGCATGACGCAGTTCAAGGACAAGTCGGCCAAGCAGGGCGTCGACGCCGCGGGTGTCGGGCTGTTCACCTACCCCATCCTGATGGCCGCCGACATCCTCGCCTTCCAGGTCGACCGCGTGCCGGTGGGTGAGGACCAGCGGCAGCACCTCGAGCTCACCCGCGACCTCGCGCAGCGGTTCAACTCCCGGTTCGGCAAGGTGCTGAAGGTGCCGCAAGCGCACATCGTGTCCGAGTTCGCCAAGATCTACGACCTCCAGAACCCGACCGCCAAGATGAGCAAGTCCGCGGACACCGACAAGGGCCTCATCAACCTGCTCGACGATCCCAAGCGATCGGCGAAGAAGATCCGGTCCGCCGTCACCGACACCGGTTCGGAGATCCGGTTCGATGTCGCCGAGAAGCCCGGGGTCTCCAACCTCCTGACCATCCAGTCCGCGCTGTCCGGCGTCGGCGTCGACGATCTGGTCGCCAAGTACGAGGGGAAGGGGTACGGCGATCTGAAGGTCGACACCGCGGAAGTGCTGGCCGAGTTCGTGACCCCGCTGCGCGGTCGCGTCGACCAGTACCTCTCCGACCCAGCCGAACTCGACGCCATCCTGGCCCGGGGCGCGGCCCGCGCACGCGCTGTCGCCTCCGAGACGCTGGCATCGGTCTATGACAAGGTGGGATTCCTGGCGCCTGGCCGGTGAGACCGGACCCGCAGGACGCCCGTCCCGCGATCCGATCAGGAAGGCCACACCCATGACCTCCGCGCCAGACACGGCGAAGTCACCGGTAGACACGGCGAAATCGGCTGTGGACAAAGGGAAGTCGACCTTCGCCGCGGCGCGGGAGAAGTGGCCGGCCATCGAGCACCTGGTGCAGACCGTCGAGCGGTACAACGACCGTCGCGGAAACGTGTACGCCGCGGCCATCAGCTTCAACGGCATCCTCGCGCTCGTCCCGATCATCATGGTGGTGTTCTCGGTCGCGGCGTTCGTGCTCGCCAATCAGCCCCAACTACTCGAGGACCTGCAGAAGGCCGTCGTCGAGGCCGCGCCGGGCAAGATGGGCGAGCAGCTCAGCGAGGTCATCGATTCGGCGATCTCCTCACGCGCCGCGGTCGGCATCGTCGGTCTGGTCGGTGCCGCTTTCACCGGTATCGGGTGGATCTCCGGTGTCCGGGTGGCCTTCACCGAGATGTACGGAGGCCGCGTCGACCGCAACCCCGTTCTGTCGAAGGTGTGGGACCTCCTCACGTTCGCGCTGCTGGGCATTGCCTTCGCCGTGACGATGGCCCTGACGACCCTCGGCAACAGCGGACTCACCACCACGATGCTCTCCTGGGTCGGACTCGACGACGCCTCGTGGGCCCCGGTCGTGGTGCGGGTGGTCGCCATCGTCGTCTCGGTGTTCGCCAGTTGGCTGCTGTTCACCTTCGTGCTCGCGAGGCTTCCGCTGGTGCCGTTGCCCATGACGCATGCGATGAAGGCCGGTCTCGTCATCGCGATCGCTTTCGAGCTGATGAAATCCCTTGGTGGACTCTATCTTCAATCGGTTCTCGGGTCGCCGGCCGGAGTGGCGTTCGGTCCGATCTTCGGCGTCTTCGTCTTCGCGTACCTGGCATCGCGAATCGTGTTGTACGCCACTGCGTGGTGTGCGACCGACCCCATCAACAACTCGTATCAGGTGGTGGAGGAGCCCGATGCGGAGCTGCATCGTCCGGTGGTGATCTCGCCGACCGTCGAGGTGAGCCCGACGCCCCGGGCGGGTGCGCTCGCGGCCGCGGCCGCAGTGGGTGCGGTGGCCGTGGCGTTCGTCGGAGTCCTTCGCCGTCGGTGACACCGGGGCCGGGTGCCACTCCCGGGCTCAGCGACGTCCGGCGAGCCGCAACCCGAGCAGGAGTAGGACGACCGCGATCAGAGCTGCCACGAGCCCGATCAGGATCTGGACAGAGGTTGCCGACGCCTGGTCGGAACCCGTTGTCAGGGATCGCTTCTCGGTCTGCGGCGGTGCCGGCGTCGAGGACTCCCCAGAGGCAGCCGTCGGTTCGACGAGGTGGCCCACCGAGATGGCGGGGTCGGTCCGGAATCCGTACTCGAACATGGACGCGGCCTGATCCCAGTAGAGGTCGCCGTCGACGGACAGCCCGAACATCTGCACGATGATCACCGTCCGGCCGTCCCGTTCGGCAGCTCCCACGAACGTCTTGCGCGCGTCATCGGTGTACCCGGTCTTGCCTCCGACGATTCCCGGATAACCGTCGAGGAGAAGGCGGTTGGTGCTGTACATGTCGTAAGGGGGATGGTCTTTGTCCCCCGGCACGTCCGGACGCCGCGGGTATCCCGGAAAGCGGAAGGTGGGCGTCGCGATCATCTGGCGGAAAGTCGGCTCGGCCATCGCGGCCCGGAAGACCAACGCGAGGTCGTACGGCGAGGACGACATCCCCGCGGCGTCGAGGCCGGATGGGCTCGCGGCACGTGTGTCGTGCGCACCGAGTGCTCTCGCCCGGTCATTCATCTTCTCGAGGGCGGCGTCGACGCCGCCGAGCTCACGCGCGAGGGCATTGGCGCAGTCGTTGCCCGACACGAGCAGCAATCCGGTGAGCAGATCCCGGACGGTGTAGACCCCGCCGGGTCCCATGCCGCAGGAGTCGCCCTCGGTGCTCCAGTCCTCGGCGGTGGGGACGACGTGCGCGGCCAGATCGAGTTCGTCGAGGACGACGAGCGCGAGGAGGACTTTGATCGTCGACGCGGGCCGGTAGCGACCATGGGGGTCCTTGGCGGCGATGATCCGTCCGGATTCGAGATCAGCGATCAACCAGCCCGCCGAGGTCAGGCGCGGCGGGACGGGGCCCGCGGCCGGGTCGGCGACGACCCCACAACCGGCGAGGTCCTCGCCCCCGACGGCCGGAGTCGGAACGGGGAGGGGAGTGGGCGTCGGCGAACCGGGCGCGACCACCTCGGATGCGTCGACGGCGGGCGGCGTCGCGATCTTGTGCGGACAGTGGTCGGTGACCGGGGTGGTGACCGCCGGCGGTGGTGCGGTCGGCAGCGGAACGGCAACGGCGGAGTCGACGTCCAGAGGGAGACCGAGGAGTCCGACGGTCAGCACGGCGACGAGTGCGCACGCGGCACGACGAGTCCACGTCGGGGTCATCGGCCGCACGTTACCAGCGGGACCGTCGGCTGCCGACGACCTCGGTCAACCAACGCCGCATGACCGCGTCCGCCAACGGCGCTGTCACACTCTCGGCAGCTGCGGCGTCGGTGGGGAAGCGGTCGGTTGCGGCTTCACCGAGGACTTCGGCCACCGCGCATCGTGAGTCCGGATGCGATAGCCAGCCTCCGACGAGATCGCCGCCGGCCTCGAGATGGAACTGCACGCCGTAGCAGTTGCCCACGCGGAACAGCTGAGTGGCACAGGATTCCGACGATGCGAGCAGGGTTGCCCCGGGCGGCAGGGTGAAAGTGTCGAAATGCCATTGCACGGTGTCGATCTCGCGGGGCGCAGGAGCGGTGACCGCCCCGCCCCACACCGGATCGGCCATTCCCGCGTCGTTCAGGCTGACCCGGCACACCCCGAGTTCCGGTGTATCGCCGACGGACACCTCGCCGCCGAGTGCCGCCGCCAGCATCTGCGCACCCAGGCAGACGCCCCAGATCGGGACATCTCCCGCACGCGCCCGACGGAGCAGGTCGAGTTCGTCGGCGATCCAGGGGATCCGGTCCGCGTCGCCTACTCCCATCTCTCCACCGAGAACGACGATGGCGTCGAAGTCCGTCGGATCGATCGTCGCGGGCTCGCGCCAGATTCGCAGCGTGGTCGTCTCGGTGACCGCGTCCAGGGCCGGCCCGTAGGCGCCCGGCGGCTCGGACTCCGCATGCCGGATCTCCAGAAGCCGCAACCGCTCCGGCGGTGCTTCGACCGGTTCTGTTCCGCTGCTCATGACGAGAGCAAGCGTACGTTCTCACCGGCATTTCCTCTCGTCGACGCCGTGCCACCGCGCATCGGACCGAATCAACCCGTACCGCACGAACTCGTGGGACGGGGGCCGCGTGCGGTGTGGTCGGCGACCAGCTCGCCGTCGACCTGGATCTCGCACCGGGCGAGACGACCGCCGGATTGGAACAGGGCGTCGAGAGGGAGGTCACCGGCGGTGCGGGTGTACACCAGCGACGCCGACCACGTGCCTTCCGAATCCCTCTGGACGAGCGGGACATCGGGCTGGGTACGCAGCCGGCCGTCGGCATCTGTCCAGGCCGCCGCGCCGTTGCGCTCGCGGTCGGATGTGAAGGTGATCGTGATGCGTTGGGTGTCGGTGGTGGGGGCCGCCGCGGCAGGTGCGAACACCAGCAGCCACGCCAGCGTGCTCACCGCGAATGTCAGCAGCAGCCGGAACAACAGGGCACGAGCCATGGGGAACTCCGTTCGATGGACGATCACCGGTTCGGCGACGAGCCTGTCACCTCGGTCCTTCTTCGACGCATCGCGCGGCGGATCGGTTCCATCGGGTCTCCGGCCGGCTTGCCGGCGCTCGGGTGTCGACCGTCAACGCAACTGTGGTGAGACGACGCACGAGAACTCCGGGCTCCCACCGTGTCTGACCGGGGTTCGACCGGAAACCTGTCCGCCGCGACCTCCACCGACGACGCCGGCCCGCACCCCTGAGGGTGCGGGCCGGCGCCGGGCTGCAGAGAAGAGTTCGAGTGGGCTAGCGCGAGAACATGAGTGCGCGCTTGACCTCCGAGATCGCCTGGGTGACCTGGATGCCACGCGGGCAGGCGTCGGTGCAGTTGAAGGTCGTGCGGCACCGCCACACGCCATCGACGTCGTTGAGGATGTCGAGACGCTCGACGGCCCCTTCGTCGCGGCTGTCGAAGATGAACCGGTGCGCGTTGACGATCGCGGCCGGACCGAAGTACGAACCCTCGGTCCAGAACACCGGACAGCTCGTCGTACAGCAGGCGCACAGGATGCACTTGGTGGTGTCGTCGAAGCGCGCGCGGTCGGCCTGGCTCTGGATACGCTCGCGGGTCGGCTCGTTCCCCGAGGTGATCAGGAACGGCTTGATCGCGCGGAACGCGTCGAAGAACGGCTCCATGTCGACGACGAGATCCTTCTCCACCGGCAAGCCGCGGATCGGCTCGATGGTGATGGTGATCTCCTTGGACGAGTCCTTGGGGAGCATGTCCTTCATCAGGAGCTTGCAGGCGAGACGGTTGACGCCGTTGATCCGCATCGCATCGGACCCGCACACACCGTGGGCACAACTCCGACGGAAGGTGAGCGTCCCGTCGAGGTAGCCCTTCACGTAGAGGAGCAGATTGAGCAGACGGTCAGTCGGCAACGCCGGGACGCGGAAGCTCTCGAACCCCTGGGCGTCGGGGTTCTCCGGGTTGAACCGGAAGATCTTGAGCGTCACCATCGTGGCCTCGTCGGGCACCGGGGGCAACGGCGGCTCGTCGGACGACGGCGCGGGCTTGTCCAGAACAGATGTCATCAGTACTTACGCTCCATCGGCTCGTAGCGGGTTTCCACGACGGGCTTGTACTCCAGCTCGATGTCTGAAAGGAGATCCGTGCCCTTTTTGTAGGCCATGGTGTGCCGTTTGTAGTTGACGTCGTCGCGATCCGGGTAGTCCTCGCGAGCGTGACCGCCGCGCGACTCCTTGCGGTTCAGGGCCCCGGCCACCGTCACCTCTGCCATCTCCAAGAGGAAGCCGAGCTCGATGGCTTCGAGGAGATCGCTGTTGAAACGCTTGCCCTTGTCGTGAACCCGGATGTGGGCATAGCGCTCCTTGAACCGATGGATGTCGGTCAGGGCCTGCTTGAGGGTCTCCTCGGTCCGGAACACCGAGGCGTTGGCGTCCATCGACGCCTGCAGCTCGGTGCGGATGTCGGCGACGCGCTCGTGTCCGTGGTCACTGAGCAGCAGCTCGAGCCACGAATCGACCATCTCGGTGGGCGTCTGGGGAAGCTCGGCGAACTCGGCCGAATTCGCGTAATCCGCGGCGGCGATACCCGCGCGGCGTCCGAAGACGTTGATGTCGAGCAGGGAGTTGGTGCCCAGGCGGTTGGCCCCGTGGACCGACACGCACGCGCACTCGCCTGCGGCGTACAGGCCGTGCACGACCTCGTCGTTGTTGCGCAGCACCTGGCCGTTGATGTTCGTCGGGATGCCACCCATGACGTAGTGGCAGGTCGGGAACACCGGCACGTACTCGGTGACCGGGTCGACGCCCAGATAGGTGCGGGCGAACTCGGTGATGTCGGGGAGTTTTTCGTTGAGGACGTCCTCGCCGAGGTGGGTCACGTCGATGTAGACGTAGTCCTTGTTCGGGCCGGCGCCGCGACCCTCGAGCACCTCGAGCACCATCGAGCGGGCGACGATGTCGCGCGGCGCGAGGTCCTTGATGGTGGGGGCGTAGCGCTCCATGAAGCGTTCACCGTCGGCGTTGCGCAGGATTCCGCCCTCGCCGCGGACCGCCTCCGAGATGAGGATGCCGAGACCCGCCAGACCCGTCGGGTGGAACTGGTGGAACTCCATGTCCTCGAGGGGCAGACCCTTGCGGAAGATGATGCCCATGCCATCGCCGGTCAGCGTGTGCGCGTTCGACGTCGTCTTGTACATGCGCCCCGAGCCGCCCGTCGCGAAGACGATCGACTTGGCGTGGAAGACGTGGATCTCGCCGGTGGCGAGCTCGTAGGCGACGACGCCGGTGGCCACCTGCTCGCCGTTCTCGTTCTCGGTGAGGCAGATGTCGAGGGCGTAGAACTCGTTGAAGAACTCGACGTCGTGCTTGACGCAGTTCTGGTACAGCGTCTGCAGGATCATGTGACCGGTGCGGTCGGCGGCGTAGCAGGCACGCCGAACCGGCGACTTGCCGTGATCGCGGGTGTGGCCACCGAAACGACGCTGGTCGATCTTGCCCTCGGGGGTCCGGTTGAAGGGCAGGCCCATCTTCTCGAGATCGAGCACCGCGTCGATGGCCTCCTTGGCCATGATCTCGACGGCGTCCTGATCGGCGAGGTAGTCACCACCCTTGACCGTGTCGAAGGTGTGCCACTCCCAGTTGTCTTCCTCGACGTTGGCGAGTGCCGCACACATGCCGCCCTGGGCCGCGCCGGTGTGGCTGCGGGTCGGGTACAGCTTGGTCAGCACCGCGGTGCGGGCACGCGGGGCGGCTTCGATCGCCGCGCGCATGCCTGCGCCGCCGGCGCCCACGATGACGACGTCGTAGCGGTGTTCCTGCATGTCTTAGGTCTCCTCTAGCCGACGCTGTTGACGTCGAAGGTCAGGAGGGCGTAGGTGCCCATCGTGAGGACGAGGATCATCGACACGGCGAGCAGCACGTTCAGCCAGAAACGGGTCGAGTCCTTGCGGGAGTAGTCGGCGATGACGGTGCGCACACCGTTGCCGCCGTGCAGCTGGGCCAGCCACAGCATGGTGAGATCCCAGATCTGCCAGAAGGGCGAGCTCCAGCGTGCGGCGACGAACGAGGCGTCGATGCGGTGCACGCCGCCGTCCCAGGCCAGCATGATGAACATGTGGCCGATCGTCAGGACGACGAGCAGCAGACCCGAGAACCGCATGAACAGCCATGCGTTCTTCTCGAAGTTGCCGCCCTTGGGCTTGCGGGGCGAGCGTGGGTTGTCCAGGCTCGCGGGACGGTCGTGTTGCGTGCCGAGGGTCTTGGCGACACCGGTGGCTTCCGAGGTGGTCATCTCTGGTGTCTCCTACAGGTGGCTGAACAGGATCTGCAGCAGGCGGACCGTGCCGGCGCCGAAGACGATGACGAACAGGGTCAGGGCGACCCACAGCATCTGCCGCTGGTACTTGGGTCCCTTGGACCAGAAGTCCACGAGGATCAGGCGCACACCGTTGAAGGCGTGGAACAGGACGCAGGCGACCAGGGCGATCTCCATGAGACCGATGATCGGCGTCTTGTAGGTCTCGATGATCGCGTCGTACTGATTGGGGTCGACGCGGATGACCGCGGTGTCCAGCACGTGTACGAACAGGAAGAAGAAGATCGTGACGCCGGTGATGCGGTGCAGGACCCACGACCACATGCCGGGATCGCCGCGATAGAGAGATCGTCTGCGCACCGGGTCGGGTGCGACTTCGGTCGAGGTGCTCATCGGGAAAGTGGCCTCCAACATCGTCGATGGACGCGTCGAATCGGCATGCTCCGACTCGACCATGGACCCATAGGAAGAGACTCTAAACCCATGCACATTCTGGTGGTAAATTGCCCGAACCGATCTGAGCGACAAGACATTACGACTTAGGTTTGCCTTACCCAAGCTTTGCCGTGATGAAATCCGGATGAACGGCCGATGACGCCGTGCGACAGGAGATCCACGTGGTTGCTGAAATCGAATGGGATATGTTGCGGGACAAGGCAAAATCGATGATCGATCGGGCCTACGCCCCATACTCCGGGTATCCCGTCGGGGCCGCCGGCATCACGTCCGAGGGTCGTGTCGTCGCTGGTTGCAATGTGGAAAATGTCTCATATGGGCTGGGGATCTGCGCCGAGGTCGCACTGGTCGCCGCCCTGGTGAACGGGGGCGACCGGAGGCTTCGCGCGGTCAGTGTCTGCGACGCCCGCGGGGCCGTTCTGATGCCGTGCGGCCGGTGCCGGCAAGTGCTCTTCGAACACGGCGGGCGAGAGCTTCTCGTCGACCACCGCGACGGACCTCGGGCGCTCGCGGATCTGCTACCCGATGCCTTCGGGCCCGACGATCTGCAGGCAGTGCGCGGATGACGGCCGAGGAGCGCGAGATCATCCACGCGGTGTCGGTGATCGCGACCAAGAGGGGCGGACACGAGCTCAGCGACGCGCAGATCGCCTGGATGGTCGACGGCTACACCCGTGGCGAGGTGGCGCCGGAACAGATGTCGGCGCTGCTGATGGCGGTGTACCTGCGCGGTATGGATCGCCGGGAGATCGCGTCCTGGACGCACGCGATGATCGACAGCGGACGCCGGATGGACCTGTCCGGGTTGCAGCGCGACGGCCAGACGCTCGTCACCGTCGACAAACACTCCACCGGCGGCGTCGGCGACAAGATCACCCTGCCGCTCACCCCGCTCGTCGCGTCGTTCGGTGTGGCGGTACCACAGCTGTCCGGTCGCGGTCTCGGTCACACCGGCGGCACGCTCGACAAACTCGAGTCCATCCCGGGATGGCGGGCCGAGGTGAGCACGGCCGACATGCTCGATCAACTCGAGCGGGTCGGCGCGGTGATCTGCGCCGCGGGTGCCGACCTGGCCCCGGCCGATCGCAAGCTCTATGCGCTGCGCGACGTCACCGGCACGGTCGAGTCCATTCCGCTGTTGGCCTCCTCGATCATGAGCAAGAAGATCGCCGAGGGTACCGGCGCGCTGGTCCTCGACGTCAAGACCGGCTCGGGTGCCTTCCTACCGGAGGAGGACGACGCGCGAGAGCTGGCGTCGACGATGGTCGAACTCGGCCACGACGCGGGTGTCGACACGCGCGCGGTGATCACCGACATGGGCACACCGCTCGGACTTGCGATCGGCAATGCCGTCGAGGTCGCCGAATCGGTGGAGGTGCTCGCGGGCGGCGGACCCGCAGACGTCGTCGAGCTGACCCTGACCCTCGCCCGGGAGATGCTCGACGCCGCCGGGCTCGTCGATGCCGATCCCGCAACCCATCTCGCCGACGGTCGGGCGATGGACACCTGGCGGGCGATGATCGCCGCGCAGGGAGGCGACCCGGACGCGCCGTTACCCCAGGCGCGCCACCACGACACCGTGACAGCGTCGCGAGACGGGGTCGTCACCCGGGTGGACGCCCGCTCGGTCGGGGACGCCGCATGGCGACTCGGGGGCGGCCGATCGAAACCGGGGGAGGCGGTCGCGGCCGAGGCAGGAGTGATCATCCATGCGAAACCGGGGGATCGTGTCCGAGCCGGTCAACCGTTGTTCACCCTGCACACGCAGGATGAGGGCCGGATCGCCGGCGCCCGCTCGTGTCTGGCCGGCGCGACGACCGTCGAACCCGACACCGCTGAACACGCGGGCCGCGCGCGCACCCGACCACTGATCATCGACCGCGTTAGGTTCACACCATGACGACGCTGACCCCGGCGAACATCTCCCTCGCCCCGAAGGTGCTCCTGCACGACCACCTCGACGGCGGACTCCGCCCCGCGACGGTCCTCGAACTGGCCCACGAGGTGGGTTACGACGACCTCCCGGTGGACGAGAACGGCACGCAGATCGACGACGCCGAGACGCTCGGGCGGTGGTTCCGGCAGGCGGCGGACAGCGGCTCGCTCGAGCGATACCTCGAGACCTTCTCGCACACGGTCGCGGTGATGCAGACCGCGAGCGCACTGGAACGTGTGGCGCGGGAATGCGTGGAGGACCTTGCCGACGACGGCGTGGTCTACGCCGAGGTCCGTTATGCGCCCGAGCAGCATCTCGAGGGTGGGCTGGGTCTGGACGAGGTCGTCGAGGCGGTGCTGCGAGGGTTCGCCGACGGCGAGGCGGTCGCGGCCGAGCGGGGCCGGAGCATCACCGTGCGCTGCCTGGTCACCGCCATGCGCCATGCGGCCCGGTCGCGCGAGATCGCCGAACTCGCGGTTCGCTACCGCGACCGGGGTGTCGTCGGCTTCGACATCGCCGGCGCCGAGGCCGGCCATCCGCCGACCCGGCATCTCGACGCTTTCGAGTACATGCGTGCCAACTGCGCGCCGTTCACGATCCACGCCGGCGAGGCGTTCGGTCTGCCGTCGATCCACGAGGCCATCGGCTTCTGCGGGACGGACCGGTTGGGCCACGGCGTCCGCGTCTTCGACGACATCGAACTACCCGCGGGGGTCGACCTCGCCGCACACTCGTTCGCGGGGGCCCGGCTCGGGCAGGTCGCGAACGTCGTGCGGGACAAGCGGATTCCGCTTGAGTTGTGTCCGAGTTCGAACGTCCAGACCGGGGCGGTCGGTTCACTGGCCGAGCATCCGTTCAACGTGCTGGCACGGCTGCGATTCCGCGTCACCGTCAACACCGACAACCGGCTCATGTCCGACACCACGATGAGCAAGGAGTTCGGACTGCTCGCCGATCAGTTCGGATACAGCTGGGCCGATTTCGAGCGATTCACCGTGAACGCGATGAAGTCGGCGTTCATCCACTTCGACGAGCGGCTCGCGTTCATCGACGACATCATCAAGCCCGGGTACGCAGTGCTACTCGGGTGAACGGCACCGTTCGCGGCCCAGACGTCCGTGACCAGACGGGCGCGAACGGGCCGTGCGGTCAGCCCTTCTTGGTGAGCCGGGCCTCGAAGTCGTGCTCGAGCGCCCGCCACGCCTCGGCCTCGTTGTCGAACGGACCGCTGGGTGCCATGCGCTTGGGGTCGGGGTTGACCGTGTAGTCCACGAACCATCCCAGAGGCGTGGTGGTGCCGAGGGCCTCGGTGACGGTGTCGTCCCCTGCGTAGTCGGCCGCGTCGGTGAACAGTTCGACGGCCAGGTCGAGCTGGTCGCGGTCCATCCGGCGTGGCCCGTCGGCGATGTCGTCGGCGAGACCCGGCAGCACATAGACGTTGTCGTCGATGACGTCGAACTCCAGCGACCCGTTGGTCGCCTCGGTGCGGACCTCGTCGAACGTGGACAGGTCGGCGAGGTCGTGCGTGTTGTCGTCGGCGAGGAACCGGGACAGGGAACGGGCCGAGGTGAACACGAAGATCTTGCCCTTGCTGCCGAGGAAGACCGGATCGTCGCCGAGGTAGCAGCGGAGCGTCAGGTACTCGTCCGCGCTCGTGACGATCTTGACCGGGTCGATGCCGACCGAGGCCCAGAAATCGTCGTCGTCGTAGTCGTCCTCGTCGTCCTGGTCGACTGCGTCCTCGTCGTCGAGGTCGTCTTCTTCGACGGAGTCCGCCGACTCGTCGTCGGTGTCGGTGGCACCGACGATCTCGATGTCGTCGTCGGCCGGCTCGTCCTCGTCCTCCGCGGATGCGGCGGCTTCCAGCTCCGCCTCGGCGGTCTCGACGGCCTTGGCGTCGACCTTCGGCGTGCTGATGACCTCGTCGATGGCGTCGAGGACGTCGTCCCAGTGCTTGGCGATGAGTCGGCCGATGCGTACCCAGAGGTCGGTGCCCTCGCGGCCGTCGAAGTTACGCGTGCCGGTGGTGACGGCGCCCAGGATCGGGTTGCCGTTGAAGAACTTGGTGACCGGCGTCAGTTCGCAGACCTCGCCGAGGATGCGCACGATCTCGAGTGCGTCCTCGAGTTCGGCGATGACCTCGGCGGTCGGGTCCTCGGCGGCGAGTTCGGGCACACCGACGAGGTCGTAGCTGTGGCGCTCGTCGGGGACCAGTTCGTCGGCCTGCAGCCCGACCACGGTCGACCAGGCGGGATGCTCGACGAGGTCGTTGTCCTCGCTGGTCCGGATGAACGCAGCGAGCTCGGCGACGCCGGGCAGCACATACAGATCCTCGTCGAGTCCGAGGAAGGCCTCCCATTCGTCATCGCCCTCACGCCAGCGGGGTGCCCACAGGGTGAAGCTGTTTCCGTCGGTGAGTCCGAGCTCAATCGGGACGATGTCTCCGGCCATGGGGACACAGCCTAGCGATCGTCGGCGGCGAATCCAGTAGTGCCCCCACAGACGGTCGGTGGTGTACCGACGACATTTCGGTGAACTGTCCGACCGGTCCGGGGGATCGACCGTCGGCGCAGCTCTCAGCGCGGACGGAAGAAGCCTTCGAATGCCTGGTCGAGGTTCGAGGTCCGGACCGGCGAGACGCCCACGGGGTCACCGGCTTCGACCATCTGACCGTTGCCGATGTACATGGCCACGTGTCCGGACCACACCGCGAGATCGCCGGGCTGTAGCTGCGCCTGCGACACCGGGTGGCCGGCAGTGTCCTGGTCCTGGGCAAGTCGGGGGAGCTCGAGTCCGGCCTGACGGTAGGCCCACTGGGTGAAGCCGCTGCAGTCGAACCCATCGGGCGTGGTCCCGCCCCATACGTAGGGGACCCCGCGTTGACTCAGCGCGGCACGCACCGCCGTGGCGGCTCGTCTGTTGGGTGCGTAGGCGACCGAACCGTCGGGCAATGTGATCGGGATGCCCCCGGGTGTGGGAGTCGACGACAGCTGATCGTCGCCGGTGGCGACTCCGGTGACCTCGCCGGGTGCCGTCCGACGGGTCAGGGCGACCATCGCCTCGGTGTCCGCACCGAGCTCTGCCCGAGCGCGACCCACGATCGCCACGCCCCGGCCGAGGTGCTCGACGGCGATGGGCAGTATTGCGAGAAGACCTGCCGGCGTGGCCAGTCCGCCCGCGAGGCCGCGGATATGCCGTTCAACGGAGTCCACGAGTCCGTTCAAATCGGTTGCCGCGGCGTGGACGGTGCGACTCGCATCCTCGACGAGCCGGCCGAACTCGGCGGCGTGATCGGTGAATCCGTTCAGCTGATGGTGGATCGCCCCGGTCGCGTCACCGGCTCCGGTCGCCCCCGCCCCGTCCCACCGCGGGAGGACGGACTCGGTCGCCGCCACCGAGCGGCGGCGCACCGATTCGACGGTGCCCGCGACCGTCCGAACCTGATCGGCGGGGTTGCCCGGTGCCAGGACACCGGTGCCCAGCCCGGTGACCAGCTGCCGCAACGGCTCGATGAGGAGTTCGGCGGCGATCACAGCGTCAGATCCCGGTCTGCCATGACCCCGTCGGCGGCCGCGCAGTCGCAGTCGACGTAGGACGTCTCGGCCGAGCGCGTGGTGAGCCCGACCTGTTCCTCGCGCGCGGCAGCCGCCTCGATGCTCTGCCGATACAGCTCGAGGAACTCGACGACGGCGGCGAGGAACTCGATTCCGATCAGACCGAAGGTGATGGCCAGGTCGACGACTGCGGCGTCCTTGCCACCGGCTCCGCCGTCGAGCATTCGGGCATTCGTGCGGTGCGCGTCGGAGAAATCCTGTAGCGCAGACGAATCAACCGACAGGCGACTTTCGGTCGAGACGCCGGGGCGGCCGGGTGTGGGATCGGGGAGTGGAGAGGACGGGCTCATGGGTTTCAGACGCGGCGCGGCCGAATCGGGTTCCATCGGATCTTCGGGCGGAGTCGTCTGCAACGCATCGGACCCGCCCAACAGGCGCGCAACCCCGCCCTAGGAAATAGGGTGGTCGGCATGGAGTCCCTGATCGTCGACCATCCCCTCGCGGCCGCGCGCCTGACCACCATGCGCGATGAGACCACCGACAATGCCGGATTCCGGGCCGCGCTGTCCGACCTCACCCAGATGCTGATCTACGAGGCGCTCGCCGGAGCGCCGCGCGCCGATGTCGCGATCAAGACGCCGCTGACGGCGCACACCGGATCGAGGCTGGCGTCTCCGCCTCTTCTGGTTCCGGTGCTGCGCGCCGGACTCGGGATGGTCGAGCAGGCACACGCGATGGTCCCCGAAGCACATGTCGGTTTCGTGGGTCTCGCACGCGACGAGGAGACCGCGCAACCGGTGCCCTACCTCGAGTCGCTGCCGGAGGATCTGTCGGGACGGCCGGTGTTCGTCCTCGATCCCATGCTCGCCACCGGCGGCTCCATGCTCCACACGATCGAACTCCTCGTCGCCCGCAACGCCACCGACATCACCGCGGTGTGCGTGGTGGCCGCCCCCGAAGGCGTTGCTGCGCTCGAAAAGTCGGGGCATCCGTGTCGGCTGGTCGTGGCCGCCGTCGACGACGGCCTCAATGACGTGAACTACATCGTGCCGGGTCTCGGTGACGCGGGCGACCGACAGTTCGGTCCGCGGTACTCGTGACGGTCTCGCAGTCCTGAGTGGCTCCGCGGCGTTCGGTGGCGCGAACTCGCCGAGGCGGGCCTTGCCGAGGCGACAGGGTCGACACCTGTGGACCGAAATCCGATTCGGGTGTGACTGCAGTTCACCACTGTCGACGTTCTGTGCCCAGTCAACGGAAATCGACGCACGGTCGACGAAATGTCCTGCACAGTCGAAATTTTCGTGAATCTTTTGCCTGTGGAATAAGCTCAAAATCGAACCCATGTTCCCGTACGGTGGGGTCATGCAAGAGCTCGAAGCCCTCCTCGACCAGCTCATCGAGATCACCCCGCCTGCCGACGACCCCACCGGTAGCGCAACATTCGGCGCCTTGAAAACGCTGCGACTGGTCCGCAACATCACTGACCATCAGATCGGCACCCACACAGCACAACTCGACGAACTCGGAGTCGCACAGAAGGCGGGTGGCACCACCGAGAACAAGCTGATCGAGATGGGCCGGCGCACCATGCGACTCGACGCCACCGCCTGACCACAGCACCCGACCACACTTCTCGCGGAGCGCCCTTTCACACCCGGCTGAACGCCGGGACCGCATCCTTCCCTTGACAACTCCATAGTGTGTTGCAAATAGGCACAGCTGCGTGCCCCGCCAGCCTTCGCCTCTCCGACTCGGGGACTCGGGGCTCCAGTCGGCGAGCCTCAGCCGGGCAGCGACCAGTACGCCAGCATCGGCTCTTCGGTGAGTACGGTGCCGCCCTCGATGATGGTGAGGCTCGACGGCGAGACCAGGTAGCGCACCGCACCGTTGCGCGCTTCGAAGGTGTCACCGGTGCGTGTCGGGAACTGGAGCTCGATTCCGCCTTCCGGGGCGGCGCCCTTGTAGTACCAACGGCCGGTCTGGGTGCCGACCTGGCAGATCACCACGCGCGACCGCGAGGTCTGTCCCACGACGACAGCAGGGTCGCCTGCGGCGTTACAGCGTGGGCCGGTGGTGAAACCCTGCCAGTCCGCGCCGGCGACCGTGGGGGTCGGCCGGTCAGGTGTCGGCGACGTCGTGGTGGGAGTCGTCGTGCTGGGGGTCGTCGGGTCGGCGGGCCGGGTGACGGTGCTGGTGAAGGTCGACGCCGACGACGGCGATGACCCCCCGTCCGCGGTGTCGCGGTCCGCGGACTCGTCGTCGGCGGGAATCAGGAGCAGGGCCGCGAGCACGCCGACGACCACCAGCAGTACGCCCGCACCGATTGCCACGAGCACCGCGGGTGACGACCACGGCGACCGGGGCGGCTCGGGTGGTACCTGGCCCGACGGGTAGCCGCCCGGCTGGTAGCCGCCCTGCGGGTAACCGCCTGGACCGCTCGGTGGATAGGTCATGTCGCTCCTTCGGTTCGGCCGGCCGGAAGTCCGTGCGGTCTCAGAGTTCGCCGATGATCTGGGCCAGCAGCTCGCCCATCCGGGCCGCCGACGTCCGACCCACCTCCAGAACCTCTGCGTGGCTCAGAGGTTCGCCGGTCATGCCGGCCGCCAGGTTGGTCACCAGCGAGATCCCGAGCACGTCGAGGCCGGCGGCGCGGGCGGCGATGGTCTCGTGCACCGTGGACATCCCGACCAGGTCCGCGCCGATCGTCCGCAGCATCCGGATCTCGGCGGGTGTCTCGTAGTGCGGACCCGGAAGGCCGGCGTACACACCGTCGGCGAGCTCCGGGTCGATGCCGCGCGCGATCTCCCGAAGCCGCGGTGAGTAGGCGTCGACGAGGTCGACGAACCGGGCACCGACCAAGGGGGACTGGGCCGTGAGGTTCAGGTGATCGGAGATGAGGACGGGTTGTCCGACCGACATGTCCTCGCGCAGGCCGCCCGCCGCGTTGGTGAGCACGACAGTGTGGACACCGGCCGCCGCGGCGGTACGGATCGGGTGGACGACCCGGGCAAGGTCGTGACCCTCGTACGCGTGAATCCGGCCCAGCATCAACAGAACTCGCCGATCGCCGATCCGTACGGAATGGATGACGCCGCCGTGGCCGGCGGCGCGGGGTGGAGTGAACCCGGGGATCGAAGCCATCGGCAACGAGCGGACGGGCCGCCCGAAGGCGTCGGCCGCGGGCGACCATCCCGACCCCAGGATGACGGCCACATCGTGTGCAGCGGCATCGGTCTCGGCGGCGATCGTGGCCGCGGCGACGATGGCCGCGGCGTCTGCGTCGGCGGTGGGGTCCATGGGCCAACCCTAAACCGTTCCGCGGCACGCACGACCGTACGCACGAGCAGACGTCGGCACCGCGCCGACCGATCGGGTCGGCGGCGACGAGACCGGGGGCGATAAGGTCGGAACATGCCATTTCTGAACGATGCCGGGGAGGTCGTCGAACTCCATCTCGGAGCGCGCGGTGAGGAGATCAGCGAGTCCAATCCGGAGAACCGCTTCCGCCTGGAGTGGTTGGACGAGGTCGACGGGCTCCTGGACGGTATCGTCGCCGACCCGACACGCCCGCTGGTGATCACCGCCACCGGGAAGTTCTTCTCGAACGGACTGGACACCGACTACATCTTCACGGCGCCCGATCAGCTTCCGGGCTACCTCGATCGTGTCCACGCGCTGTACGCGAAGGTCCTCACCTTGCCGGTCCCGACGGTCAGTGCGATCAACGGGCACGCCTTCGGCGCCGGCGCCATGCTCGCGCTGTGTACCGACCACGTCTTGATGCGCACCGAACGCGGATTCTGGTCGCTGCCCGAGGCCGCCCTCACCATGCCGTTCACCCGCGGGATGGCCACGCTGCTGCGCACGCGCCTGACCGATCGCGCCGCGACCGAGGCGATGTACACGAGCAGGCGTTACGGCGCCGACGACGCGGTCGGCGCGGGGATCGTCGACGAGGCCGTCGACGCCGGGCACCTGCTCGCGCAGGCCGCCGAGATCGCGAGCGCCCGCGCGGCGACCGTCGGCGCCAACCTCGCCCTGATCAAGCGCGGGCTGCGCGAACCCCTGCTCGCCGAGCTCGCACGCCCGACCCCGCCCGGAGTGTTCTGATGACGGCCGCGGGAGCGGGCTTCGCCGCGGCGGACAATCCCATCGACACCTGGCTCGCCGAGCACGGGACGGATCTCATCGCCTGGCGCCGGGAGATCCACGCGTACCCCGAACTGTCCCGGCAGGAGGTGCGCACCACCGAACTGGTGATGAGCGAGCTCACCGCAGTCGGACTCAACCCGCGCCGGCTGCCGCTGGGTACCGGTGTCGTGTGTGACCTGGGCCCTGCCGGCGAGCCCCGGATCGCGCTGCGCGCGGACATGGATGCCCTGCCCGTCACCGAACACACCGGTCTGCCGTTCACGTCGATGGTCGAGGGCGCCTCGCACTCGTGCGGCCACGACGCGCACACGGCGATCCTGATCGGCGTCGCCAAACTCCTCGTCGCGGCCGAACCCCTGCCCGTCGGCGTGCGGCTGATCTTCCAGGCTGCCGAGGAGGTCATGCCCGGCGGCGCGCTCGACGCCATCGACGCCGGGGTCACCAGCGGTCTCGGCCGCATCTTCGCGTTGCACTGCGACCCCCGCCTGCCGGTCGGCACCGTCGGTCTGCGGTCCGGCCCGTTGACGTCTGCCGCCGACCACATCGACCTGCAACTGCATTCCGCAGGCGGACACACGTCGCGGCCGCACCTGACCGGCGACCTGATCTACGCGATGGGCACCGTGATCACCGGTCTGCCCGGGGTGCTCTCCCGACGCGTCGACCCGCGGTCCGGAACGGTGATGGTGTGGGGCGCCGCAAACGCGGGCAGCGCGGCGAACGCGATCCCGCAGGAGGGACGCATGCGGGGGACGGTCCGCACCGGAGACCACACCACGTGGGCCGAGCTGGAACCACTCGTCCGCAGTGTCGTCGGCGAACTCCTGGCACCGCTCGGCGTCCGCTACGACCTCTCGTACTTCCGCGGCGTCCCGCCGGTGGTCAACGACGAGATCGCGGTCGAGATGTTCGAGCGGTCGGTCGCCGCGATCGGCCCCAAGGCCATCGCGGACACACCGCAGTCGCCCGGTGGCGAGGACTTCTCCTGGTACCTCGAGCACGTGCCGGGGGCGATGGCCCGCCTGGGCGTGTGGGACGGATTCGGACCGCAGGTTGACCTGCACGCCCCCAACTTCGACCTCGACGAACGGGCCCTCGCAATCGGCGTGCGCGCACTCGCCGGGATCGTGCTGAACGCGAAGAGCGCCGCCGGCTGAGGCGGGCCGGACGGCGCACCCGGGCGAATACACACGACCGCCGGTGGTTCAGCCGGCTTCGGCTACTCCGCGGCGGCGCCCGGCCCGGGACCGACGTTGCGCGACTCGCGCAAACGCAGATCCTGCACGTACTCCGCGGGAGCACCCGCGATCTCGGCCGCCTCGGCCATGACACCGAGATAGCGCGCCGAGGGCAGGCCGCCTTCGAATGCGTCGAGGACATACAGCCAGGCCAGGACCGGACCGTCGGCGGTGTCGATGCGGGCCCGGATCTTGCGGTGGATGCCGAGCTCGGAGCCCTCCCACCGGTCGAGCAGGTCCTCGTCCTCGGTGGTGACGTCGTAGAGCACCACGAACACACACGCATCCGGGTCGTCGCGGTCCTCGGTGACCGTGGCCAGGGACCCCTCCCACCCGATGTCGCCACCGCCGAAGGTCAGACGCCAGCCACGAAGCCATCCGGTGCCCGACATCGGCGAGTGCGGAGCACGCTCGGCCATCTGCTCGGGATGCATGTTTGATCCATAGGCGGCATAGATGGGCACGGATGGAGCCTAGATGGTCGCCGCCGAGTCCGGAAGGCGACACCGTTGCCCGGCGGCCGGGTGTGATCCGGGCCGCACGGGGCCGGCCTGCGATCCGAGTGATGTGCGGCACGTCGTCTGACGCGGTGTGCGACCAGGTGCACGACGACGCACCCGCACGACTACTTTGGTAGGCGGCGCGAACGGGGTCGTCCGTCCCGCCCGACCCGAGGAACGCGGCACCCCGCGCCGAACCGGCGTGCAGAACAGGAGTGACAGTGACCAGGATCGTCATCATCGGCGGTGGACCCGCGGGTTACGAGGCAGCGCTGGCGGCGGCCGCCTACGGCGCCGACATCACGGTGATCGATTCGGAAGGGATCGGTGGCGCCTGTGTGCTGTGGGACTGCGTCCCATCCAAGACGTTCATCGCGTCCACCGGCATCCGGACCGAGGTCCGGCGCGCTGTCGACCTGGGCATCAACATCAAGACCGACGACACCTCGGTGACGCTCCCGCAGATCCATCAACGGGTCCGCGATCTCGCCTTCGCCCAGTCCGCCGACATCCGCTCGCGCCTCATCAGCGAAGGCGTCAAGCTCGTCTCCGGTAGCGCGAAGCTCGACGATCGGCAGGTCGGCGTGTCGACCCACGGTGTCGTCGCCACCCTCTCCGACGGAACCACCGAACGCTACGACGGCGACGTGGTGTTGCTGGCGACGGGCGCCTCGCCGCGCGTCCTGCCCGACGCCCGGCCCGACGGCGAGCGCATCCTCACCTGGCGTCAGCTCTACGACCTCGAGGAACTGCCCGAACATCTCATCGTCATCGGTTCCGGCGTGACCGGCGCCGAGTTCGTCCACGCCTACACCGAACTGGGCGTCAAGGTGACGCTGGTGTCGAGCCGCGACCGGGTGCTCCCGCACGAGGACGAGGACGCCGCACTGGTCCTCGAGGACGCGCTGGCCGAGCGTGGCGTCGAGCTGGTCAAGCACGCCCGCGCCGACAAGGTCGAGCGACACGGTGATTCGGTGACCGCGCATCTGGCCGACGGATCGACCGTCACCGGCAGTCACGTGCTCATGACCGTCGGTTCGGTCCCGAACACCACCGATCTCGGACTTGATCGCGCCGGGGTCGCGATCGGCAAGGGCGGCTACATCGAGGTCGACCGGGTGTCCCGCACGTCGGTCGCCGGGATCTATGCCGCCGGGGACTGCACCGGGCTGTTCCCGCTGGCCTCGGTGGCCGCGATGCAGGGCCGGATCGCGATGTATCACGCACTCGGCGAGGGCGTGAGCCCGATCAAGCTGAAAACCGTTGCGTCGGCGATCTTCACGCGCCCGGAGATCGCCACGGTCGGGGTGTCGCAGAACGCCATCGACACCGGCGAGTACCCGGCCCGCACCGTGATGCTGCCGCTGGCCACCAACCCGCGCGCCAAGATGAGCGGTCTGCGCCGCGGCTTCGTGAAGATCTTCTGCCGGCCGGCCACCGGCGTGGTCATCGGTGGCGTCGTGGTGGCGCCGAACGCATCCGAACTGATCCTGCCCATCGCCCTCGCGGTGCAGAACAAGCTGACCGTCGGCGATCTGGCTCAGACCTTCTCGGTCTACCCGTCGCTGACCGGCTCGATCACCGAGGCGGCGCGGCAGCTGGTCCGTCACGACGACCTGGACTGAGTCACGACCCGACCGCTGTGCACAGGCGGCGCCGGAGTTCACCGCATCCGGCGACGCCACGATAGGGTCGGACGAATTCGTTCGTCCCGGCCAGCGACCAAGGGGGTGTCGTGACCTCGCCGGAGAAGTCCTACAACACCTACGGCAGCCGCAACGAGCGCGCGTTCGGCGGTGACCGTACGCAGTGGGCGGGCATGAGCATCGACGAGATCCTCGACATCCTGCGCACGATGGAACCGGGCCGGGCCCGAGGTGACGTCGACACGATCTTGAAGGCGATCGAGTCCGTCCGGCAGGCGGCCGAACGGATGCACGCCATGTTCGGCGACGGCATGCTCGGCCTGGCCTCGGACGCGGCACTGGAAGCGGGCCGATCGCTGTCTGCTGACCTGGCGACGACGTCGGACACCGCGGGCCGGATCGGTGACGCGCTGGCCGGTGCGACGGGCATCCTCGGGTCGGCCCGCGGCCAGGAGGGGCGGCTGCGTGAATTGCAACAGCACCTCCGCGACAACCCCGAGGATGCGGCGTCGGTGCGGCACGAGGCCGACCGGACCATGACGGGGGCCTACTCGTCGCCGATGATCGGGCTGCAGCAGTCACTTCCGCACGACCCGACCGGCGCCAACGGTCGCACCGGCGGACTCGGGGGAGTGGGAACCGGAGGCTTTTCCGGTACCGGGTCGTCCGCCGGGTCGGATGCTCCCCGCGGTCAGGCCGCCAACACCGTCGACGCCGGCGACTTCGGCCGCGCCGCCCCGTCCGCTGTGCCGACGCGCGCTGGTGCGGGTGGTCCGCCGCCGGGTGGTGGCGGACCGGGGCCGACGACGACGCCTACGGGGCCGGCAGGCCCGCCTGCGGGACCATCGGGTCGCGGTAACACCGACGGGACCGGCGGCCTGTTGCGCGGAGGTCGGGCGACACCCGAGTCGGAGACCCGGGGTGCATCGACGACGGGATCGCATCGGGCCGCGGGCGCCGATGGTGGCGTGGAGTCGGGAGCGTCGTCGAGCGGCACCGGCTCGGGTGGTCCCGGATCGATGGCCGTGCCCTCCTTCCTGGCGCCCGGAGCGGTCCCGCCGCCTCGGGCGCCGCCCGCGACGCCACCGGTGCCGGCCACCCCCTCGGCCGGCACCACCCCGACTTCGGCAACCCCGGCCGGGCCGGTCCTGCGCCCGGCGGGGATGCCGCCCGCCGGCGTTCCGGGTGGTCGTCGTCCCGGAGCGGAGGACGACAGTCACCGGGCGGCGCCATACCTGCACCATCGGGAGCACGGCGCGGAGATCGTCGGCGACATGCCGCTCGTCGGTCCGCCCGTCCTCGGCGACTGGATCCGGCAGGCGTTCCCGGCGGTCACCGATCCTTCGCCGGGCGAGTCCGGCGAGACCCCGTCCCCGCGGCCTGCGGCCGGTGACCTCGAATCCCGGTCCGCGATCGACGCTGCGGCGCACGGTGTTCCGAACGACGTCGAGGCGCCCGCGGGCGGTCCGGTCCCGTCGAGACCGGAGCAGGTGTGATCGTCGGGATCAGCCACGGTCGCAGACGGGGGGAGCCGTGCTGAGGCGCGTCGATCGGTTGCCCGGTGGCGTCGCCCGACTCGTCGACGCGGTCCCCGACGAGGATCTCACCGCGTGTCTGCACCTGCTCGTCGCGACAGTTCTGGACGTGACGGCGGTGTCGACGCCCGAGATCCGCGAGGTGATCGGCCAGTGGCGCCGGCAGGGCGGCGCGACGACGGCCGGCGTCGCACGACTCCGGCTCGTCGCGGCCCAGCACGACTTCGACGCGTTCGCGCATCAGCGTCGCGGCGACGTCGACGCTCAGCGCGACAGCTTCCGCCGTGCCCGGGCCGTCGACTGTGTGGTGGCCGCGATGGCGGCGTCCGCAACCGGAGGGTCGTCGCGCGAGGCGCTGCGCGAATCGGCTTACGAGGCCGCCGCAGCGCTCGGCGGAAGCGCCGGCGTGGTGGCCGTTCTCGCCGACCACGTGGTGTGAGGTGCCATCCCGGTCAGGTCAGGCCGAAGCTGTGCTCGACCGCCCGGTTCCATCCCGCGTAGAGGCGGTCGCGTTCGGCGGCGTCCATGCCCGGCTCCCACCGCCGGTCCTCGGCCCAGTTGGCACAGATGTCGTCCTCGCTCTCCCAGAAGCCCACCGCGAGGCCTGCCGCGTAGGCCGCCCCGAGTGCGGTCGTCTCGTTCACGACCGGACGCACGACGGGGACGTCCAGGATGTCGGCCTGGAACTGCATGAGCAGTTCGTTCACCACCATCCCGCCGTCGACCTTGAGTGTCGACAGTTCGACCCCGGAGTCGGCCTGCATCGCCTCGATGACCTCGCGCGTCTGAAAGGCGCTGGCCTCCAGCGCCGCTCGTGCGATGTGTCGCTTGTCGACGAACCGGGTGAGACCCACGATGACGCCCCGGGCGTCGGACCGCCAGCGCGGCGCGAAGAGTCCGGAGAACGCCGGGACGAAGTAGGCGCCGCCGTTGTCGTCGACTCCGGCGGCCAGCGTCTCGACGTCCGACGCCTGGGAGAACAGTCCGAGGTTGTCGCGCAGCCACTGGATGAGCGAACCGGTCACCGCGATCGAGCCCTCGAGCGCGTATCGCGCGGGCTGGTCGCCGATGCGGTAACAGACGGTGGTGAGCAGTCCGTGCTCACTGAAGACCGGTTCGGTACCGGTGTTGAGAAGCAGGAAGTTCCCGGTGCCATAGGTGTTCTTCGCCTCGCCGGGATGAAGGCAGGCCTGGCCGAAGGTTGCGGCCTGCTGGTCCCCGAGGATACCGGCCAGCGGGACGCCGGGAAGGGGGCCGTTGCCTCGGAGGGCGCCGAAATCGCCTGAGGAACTTTTGATCTCGGGCAGCATGGCCATCGGGATGCCCATCTCGGCACAGATCTCGGGGTCCCACTGCTGAGTTCGCAGGTCCATCAGCATCGTGCGGGAGGCGTTGGTGACATCGGTGACGTGCCGGCCGCCGTCGACGCCGCCGGTCATATTCCACGCCATCCAGGAGTCCATTGTGCCGAAGCACAATTCACCGTTCTCGGCACGCTCGCGCAGGCCGTCCACGGAGTCGAGGAGCCAGCGGGCCTTCGGGCCGGCGAAGTAGGTCGACAACGGCAGGCCGGTGCGATCGCGATACCGGTCCGTGCCGATGTCACCGGCGAGTTCGGTGCATAGGTCGTCGGTCCGCGTGTCCTGCCAGACGATGGCGTTGTGCACCGGTGTGCCGGTCTCGCGATCCCAGATGACGGTGGTCTCGCGCTGGTTGGTGAGGCCGCACGCGACGATGTCCTTCGCGGTCAGCTCGGCCGATGCGAGCGCGGCGGCGCCGACCCGCCGGGTATTGCGCCAGATCTCGGCGGCATCGTGTTCGACCCAGCCCGCACGCGGGAAGATCTGTTCGTGTTCGAGCTGTTCGACACCGACGACGCGACCCTTGTGATCGAAGATCATCGCCCGGGTCGAGGTGGTGCCCTGGTCGATCGCTGCCACGTATTTGCCTGACCTACCCACGCCGGACAGTGTCGCACGCTGTCGGACCGTCGGAGATCAATTAGGCTCGGCAACCATGAACACCGAGTTCAACCCGGACCGGCCGGCCGACATGGGGCCCCTCTACCGCGCCGAGGCGTGGCGGAGACTCGGGGAGGAGCAGTTCGACGTCGTGGTCATCGGCGGTGGTGTGGTCGGTGTCGGCGCCGCTCTCGACGCGGCGACACGCGGCCTGCGGGTGGCGCTCGTGGAGGCGCGGGACATCGCCTCGGGCACGTCGAGCCGGTCGTCGAAGATGTTCCACGGCGGGCTCCGCTATCTCGAACAACTCGAATTCGGTCTCGTACGTGAGGCTTTGCGCGAACGCGAGTTGTCGCTGCGATTCCTCGCGCCGCATCTCGTGAAGCCGTTGCCGTTCCTGTATCCGCTCACGCAACGTGTCTGGGAGCGGCCCTATGTCGGAGCCGGGATCTTCCTCTACGACCGGATGGGTGGCGCCAAGTCCGTTCCCGGACAACGCCACGTCACCAGGTCGGGCGCGCTGCGCGTGGCGCCCGCACTCAAGCGCAGCTCGCTGATCGGCGGGATCTGTTACTACGACACGGTCGTCGACGACGCGCGGCACAGCCTCACGGTCGCCCGTACCGCGGCCAACTACGGCGCGGTCATCCGGACCTCGACCCAGGTGACCGGCTTCCTGCGCGAGTCCGACCGGGTGCTCGGAGTCCGGGTGCGCGACACCGAGACCGGCGATGTGACCGAGATCCGCGCCCATTGCGTGATCAACGCCGCGGGGGTGTGGACCGACGAGGTGCAGGCACTGTCCAAGCAGCGCGGGCATTTCAAGGTCCGGGCCTCCAAAGGCGTGCACATCGTGGTACCGCGCGACCGCATCGTCAGCGAGACCGCGATCATCCTGCGCACCGCCAACTCGGTGCTGTTCGTCATCCCGTGGGAGACGCACTGGATCATCGGGACCACTGATACCGACTGGAACCTCGACCTCGCGCACCCGGCCGCCACCCGCTCCGACATCGACTACATCCTCGAGCGCGTCAACGAGGTCCTGGTGGCCAAGCTGAACCACGATGACATCGAAGGCGTCTACGCGGGCCTCCGGCCGCTGCTGGCGGGCGAGGACGACGAGACATCCAAACTGTCGCGCGAGCACGCCGTCGCCACGGTCGCACCGGGACTGGTGTCGATCGCCGGCGGCAAGTACACCACCTACCGGGTGATGGCCGCCGACGCGGTCGATGCGTGCAATGACTTCATCCCGACCCGGGTCGCACCGTCCATCACCGAGCGCGTCCCGCTGCTCGGCGCCGACGGGTATTTCGCACTCATCAACCAGTGTGAACACCTCGGGCAGCGGTTCGGGTTGCATCCATACCGGATTCGGCGCCTGCTCAACCGATACGGCTCGCTGATCGATGATGTCCTCTACTACGCCGACGGGGACAAGAGTCTCCTGCAGCCGATCGCCGCGGCGCCGCAGTATCTGCGTGTGGAGGTGGTGTACGCGGCGGTCAGCGAGGCCGCGCTGCATCTCGAGGACGTACTGGCCCGCCGGACCCGCATCGCGATCGAGTACTCACATCGAGGTGTCGACTGCGCCGACGAGGTCGCCGACCTGCTCGCACCCCTGCTCGGGTGGACCACCGAGCAGCGCGACTTCGAGGTCGAGACCTACATAGCGCGCGTGGAGGCCGAAGTGGCCTCGCAACAACAGCCCGACGACGACTCCGCCGATGCCCTGCGCGCCGCGGCACCCGAGGCCCGAGCCGAGATCCTGGAGCCGGTGCCCGTTCCGAAGTGACGGTGGCTCCAGTCAAGTCGGGACGTTGGCCTCTGTCTCTGCCCCTCGATCGCGCGGCACGATGGGGTGGGGGAGAAGGAGACGATCATGGTCGACGAATCGGTTCGGGTACTCACCCCCGACCAGGCCTGGGATCTATTGGGAGCCGCTGAGCTCGGTCGGATCGCGTTGAGCGTCAACGATCAGCCCGACATCTTTCCGGTGAACTTCCATGCGACCGATGGCCGCATCTTGTTGCGTTCCGGCGAGGGCACGAAATTGTCGGAGCTGGCGGTGAATTCACAAGTGGCATTCGAGGCCGACGGACACACCGACGCCGACGGGTGGAGTGTGGTCGCCAAGGGGACGGCGCGGATCCTGGAGTCGTTCCATGAGATCGAGGCGGCCGACCAGCTGCCGTTGCGGCCGTGGATCGCCACGATGAAGTACAACTACGTGGAAATCGCGGTTGACTCGATCACCGCCCGCTGGTTCGAATTCGGGCCCGAGCCGGTGCGCTACCCGGCGTAGAAGCCCCTGACCCGACGATGTCACTGTCGGATCAGTTCTGACACCGAGGGCACCAGTAGATCGATCGCTCTCCTCCGGTCGATTCGAGTTCGCCGCGCTTCACCGGCGTGGCACAGCGCCGACAGAGCCGACCGTGGCGTCCGTAGACCCACATCCGCGCATTGGGCGAGGTGTTGCCCGTGGTGGTGCGCGCCGACCGCATCCGGTTGGCCCACAACAGGCGTCGGCTCAAGTCCACGACGGGCCCGAGGTCGACGTCGCGGACGGGCCGGGTCGGCAGGACCCGTCGGAGGAAGCAGATCTCGCTGCGAAAGACGTTGCCGATCCCCGCGATCAGCCGTTGGTCGAGTAACGCCGCACCGATGGTCGCGTCCGGCTGCGACGCGAGGCGCCGAATCGCCTCGTCGCGATCGAAGTCCTCGGCGAGGAGGTCGGGTCCGAGGTAGGCGAGCGCGGCGTCGGGGTCGGCGAGCAGTTCGAGGACTCCCAGGTCGAAACCCACCGCCTCGTGGTCGGCCGTCCGCAGGACCGCGCGGGCCTGATACGCCGGGCGCCGCCAGCGTTGTCCCCGCGGGTGGACGTGCCAGGCGCCCTCCATCTTCAGATGCGAGTGGATGCTCACCGCGTCGCCGATGCCCGGACGGCTCTCGGCGACGTCGATCAGCAGGTGTTTGCCCACCGAGCGAACCGCCAGCACCTCGCGTCCGGAGAGGTCCGCGGTCGCCAGTGACGGGATGCGGAAGTCCGATGACTCGAGTACCCGGCCGGCAAGCCCGGCCCGTAGACGTGCCGCGGCGGCGAAGACGGTGTCGCCCTCAGGCATGGTCCCCCTCAGGCATGATCACCGAACCGTAGGCGGATGCCGCGCGGGGTCGTCGAGAATCCGGCCTCGACGAGCACTTTGCCGAAGTCGGTGGCGCGGACGGGCTCCGAGTCGATGTGATCGATCGTCAGGCGCGAGATCCGGCCGCGCCGGACCAGCGCGACCAGCGCGCCGGCGGCCGACTCGAGCCGCGGGATCGAGTCGCTGAACGTGAGCAGCGTCTTGCCGCCGCGCTCGACGAAACACACCAGTTCGCCGTCGACCAGCACCACCAGCGCCCCCGGCTTGCGGCCCGGGCGGTGTCCGGCCTCGGTGTCGCGGGACGGCGGCCATTCCAGGGCGGCCCCGAAAGGGTTGGCCGGGTCCGTGGCGGCCAGCACCGTCGCCTCACGCGGCGGTTTGCGATCGGGGAGCGCATGGCGCCGCAACTCGTCGACCGTGGCAGGTGAGGCGAACTGCGCCCCACCGAGCCCGTCGACGTAGTAGCCGCGCCGGACGTGTCCGTTGTCCTCGAAGACGGTGAGCGCCTTGTAGACCCGCGCGAAGCCGCCGGTGACCTCCTCCGAGACGACGCTGCCGCGTGTGATCACGCCGTAGCGGGTGAGCAACTGATCGCAGAGGCCCTGGGTGGCGATCGTCGGTTCGGTCGAGGGATGGTCGAGGGCGAACCAGCGCCCGCTCGCCGTCGGAGACACCGGCGGTGACGTGGCGTGTTCGCTCAGGTACCGGGCCGACAGACGGCCGGCGCGGAGCCGGGGTGCGCGTCCGCGGGCCCGATGCGCCGGGGCCGAACGGGGTGTGGACGGGTTGCGCCGCGGCTGCAGCAGGGCCCGGAGGGGCGCGAAGCTGTCGTTGCTGACCTGTCCCGCCCACACGAGATCCCACAGGGCGCTCTCGACGTCGGCGGCCGGCGTGGTGGTGCCGGTGCTGATGTCGGCGGCGATCTGCGGGAAGCGCAGTGCGCCGCCGGGTTCGAGTGCGGCGACGACCCCGTCGTGCACCGGGGTCGTGTCGATCTCGTCGACGTCGGGCAGCGTGAGCGCGGCGACGTCCGCCGGGTGCAACGCCACCCAGCCGTCGGAGTTACCGATCCGGCCGTGTCCGGACCAGATCACCTCACCGGCACTGAGCAATTCGTCGAGCATGGGAGGTGCGTAGTCGGAGATGCGGGCCGGCAGGATCAGCGACTCCCACGCCGATGCCGGGAGCGGAAACCCGGCCAGCTGGTCGATGACCGTCGCGACTCCGTCCACCCCGCGGAGTCGCGTGGCCGGTGAGGCGTGCTGCCAGTCGACGAGGAAACGGGTGAGCACGTCGGTGCCGACCGGTGCCACCTCGGCGCGGCTCGCGGCCAGCGAGCCACGGCGGATCTGACCCAGCACGTCGGTGTGACACCACTGGCCCTCCCGCGGGGTGGTGTCGCCGTTTTCGGGCAGGAAATCACCCTCGACGACGCGTCGCTCTGTTGCGAGGCGGTTGAGGGTGTCGCGCACGACCCCGGTCGCGATGCCCAGGGCCGTGGAGGCCTCGGTCACGGTGAACGGGCCGTGGGTGCGGGCGAACCGGCCGATCAGGTCCCCGACCGGATCGGGCACCGGTTCGAGGTAAGCCGCGGGGATACCCAGCGGTGCGGGAACCCCCAGGGCGTCGCGGAGCCGGGCGGTGTCGTCGATGGCCGCCCACAGGGCGCGGGCGTTGTGGTTCACCGAGATGATCTGCCCGGTGCGATGCAGTTCGGTGAGCACTTCCGGCGCCGGGTGGTCGCCGCGGTACCGGGCCTCGACCTCCTCGGTGGTGAGCGGACCCAGCCACCGCAGCAGGTCCACGACGTCTTCGGCGTCGCGCGCCTGACGTTCGGGAGACAGTCGCTGGAGCCGGGCGATCACCTCGGCGATGACGCCCGGGTCGAGTAGTTCTCGTAGGTCGACCCGCCCGAGCAACTGCGCGAGGAGGCTGGTGTCGAGGGAGAGCGCGGCCGCGCGGCGCTCGGCGAGCGGGGCGTCGTCGGCGTACATGAACGCCCCCACGTACCCGAACAGCAGCGACGCGGCGAAGGGTGACGGGCTCGGCGTCTCGGTCTCGACGATCCGGATCCGGCGCGTGCGGATCCGGTTCAGCAGATCGAGCAGGGCGGGGAGGTCGTAGACGTCCTGCAGGCATTCGCGGACGGCTTCGAGCACGATCGGGAAGTCGGGGAATTTCGAAGCGACGGAGAGCAATTGCGCACTGCGTTGACGCTGCTGCCACAGCGGTGCCCGCCGGCCCGGATCCCGGCGCGGCAACAGCAGTGCGCGCGCGGCACATTCACGGAACCGGGACGCGAACATCGACGAGTCGGCGAGACCGTCGGTCACGAGTTGCTCGACCTCGTCCGGGTCGAGGAGGAACACGTCGGCTCCGGGTGGGGCGTCGTCGGTGTCGGGCATGCGCAGGATGATGCCGTCGTCGGAGGCGGTGGTGGCGCCCTCGATACCAAGGGTCTCCAGCAGACGCTGCGAGATCGCACTCGCCCAGGGTGCGTGGACGCGTAACCCGTAGGGGGAGTGCAAGATCACGCGCCAGTCGCCGAGTTCGTCGCGGAACCGTTCGACGACCAGCGTGCGGTCGGTGGGCAGATGGCCCGTCGCCTCGCGCTGTTCGGCGATGAGCGTTGCGAGATTGGTGCGGGCGTTGTCGGTGAGTCCCAGCCTGTCCGCGTGGTCGTCGAGTTTCCCGGGGTCGGCGATCGCCCCGGTGAACGCACCGATCGCGGCCCCGAGTTCGGCGGGTCGGCCGATCGCGTCACCGATCCAGAACGGCAACCGGCCCGGCTGGCCGAACGCGGGGGACACCAGGACGCGGTCATGGGTGATGTCCTCGATCCGCCAGCTGGTGGCACCGAGGGCGAAGACGTCACCCACTCTCGACTCGTAGACCATCTCCTCGTCGAGTTCACCTACGCGAGTTGCCTTCTCGCCGACCATGAACACGCTGAAGAGCCCGCGGTCGGGGATCGAACCGCCCGAGGTGACCGCGAGCCGCTGGGCTCCGCGCCGGCCGGTGATCACGCCTGCGTCGCGGTCCCAGTTCACGCGTGGGCGCAACTCGGCGAACTCGTCGGACGGGAAACGGCCCGCGATCAGGTCGAGGGTCGCGTCGAACACGCCCCGACCCAGTTCGCGGTAGGGCGCCGCGCGCCGGACCACCTCGTACCAGTGGTCGACCTCGAGGTCGTCGATCGCGGCCGCCGCGATCGTCTGCTGCGCGAGGATGTCGAGCGGATTCTGCGGGACCTTGATCTCCTCGATCGCGCCGTCGAGCATCCGGCTCACCGTCACGGTGCAGTGCAGCAGGTCGGTGCGGTGTTTCGGGTAGAGGATGCCCTGGCTGATCTCGCCGACCTGGTGCCCGGCGCGACCGATCCGCTGCAGGCCACTGGCCACCGATGGTGGGGACTCCACCTGGATGACGAGGTCGACCGCACCCATGTCGATACCGAGTTCGAGTGAGCTGGTGGCCACCACGCAGGAGAGGCGGCCGGCCTTCAGGTCGTCCTCGATCTGGGCACGCTGCTCCTTGCTGACCGAGCCGTGGTGCGCGCGGGCGAGCACCGGCTCCGCGCCGGAGCTGGCACCGCTGCCCATCACGAACGCCGGGGCGCCGCCGGCGACCGACGGATTGCCGGTCGGCTCGGCCGGTTCGCCATGGCGTTCGGCGTGGATCTCGTTGAGCCGGGCGGTGAGTTTCTCGGCCAGCCGTCGGGAGTTGGCGAAGACGATCGTCGCGCGGTTCGCCTCGATCTGGTCGACGATCGAGGCCTCCACATACGGCCACAGCGAACCGGCGGTGGGGGAGAACGCGTCGTCCAGCGCGGCGGGGTCGGCATCGGACACCGGGGGCGGGATGTTGGCCATGTCCTCGACGGGAACGTCGACGCGCAGGTCGAAGGTCTTGTCGGCCTTGGGTTTGACCACCTGACACGGCGCGGCGCCGGAGAGGAACCCCGCGACGACCTCGGGTGGGCGGACGGTCGCCGAGAGTCCGATCCGCTGGGCGGGTGTGTCCAGCAACTCGTCGAGGCGTTCCAGGGTCAGTGCCAGGTGGGTGCCGCGTTTGGTCGCGGCCACCGCGTGCACCTCGTCGATGATGATCGCCTCGACGCCGGTGAGGCTTTCCCGCGCGGCCGAGGTGAGCATCAGATACAGCGACTCGGGAGTCGTGATGAGGATGTCGGGTGGGGTCTTGACCAGCGCGCGCCGGTCGGCGGCCGACGTGTCGCCGGAGCGCACGCCCACGGTGATGTTGGGCTCCGGGAGGTTCAGTTCCTGGGCGGCGCGGGTGATGCCGGTCAGTGGTGCGCGCAGATTGCGCTCGACGTCGACGGCCAGCGCCTTCAGCGGCGAGATGTAGACGACCTTGGTGCCGGTGGTGCGGTTGTCGGGGTCCGCGGCGAGCCGGTCGAGCGCCCACAGGAACGCGGCGAGGGTCTTGCCGGATCCGGTAGGGGCGATGACCAGTGTGTTCGCTCCGTCGGCGATCGAGGTCCAGGCACCCTTCTGCGCGGCGGTGGGCGAGGTGAACGCGCCCGAGAACCACCGTCGGGTGGGGGCGGTGAAGCGGTCGAGCACCGAAGCGCGGGGCATCTCTCCACTATGTCTCACGCGTACGACAGGACGCGGTATAGAGTCATCGCACGCCTGTACGGGGAATCCGGTGAGAGTCCGGAACGGTCGCGCCACTGTGAACGCTGCCCATCGACGCGGTCGACGTTTCGACGGTGACGGGGAGACGTGAGTCAGGATGCCGTGCCGGCGTGCACCAGATCCACGGACTCTCCGACGCGAGATCGGCGAAAGGACCCATCATGACAGCTCCTCGTACCACCGCGGTTGCACAGGCCGCACCGGCCCGTGCCCTGGCCGTACCGAACCTCTCGGTCGCAAGCACCGCCCTCTGGCTCAGCCTGACCGTGCTCCTGGCGGGTCTCGCCTACTACTTCCTCGGCTACGACCAGGGCGTGGTGTCGGTCTTCGGCTCCGACACCCACGTACACGAGTTCGTGCACGACGCCCGTCACTTCCTCGGCTTCCCCTGCCACTGAGTCGGCCTGAACCGACCACCCGACTCAGGAGTCAATTTCATATGGAGAAGAAGTTCATCGGCGCGGGCCTGCTGGCAGGTCTGATCGCCGGCGTCGTCTCGTTCGTGTTCGCCCGGATCTACCTCGAGCCCGTCGTCGGCAAGGCCATCGACTACGAAGGCGCGCGGTCCGAGGCCGAAGAAGCACTCGCCCACGCGGCCGAACCCGGCGGCCACTCCCATGGTGAAGGCGGTGAGGTCGTCAGCCGCGCCATGCAGGAGAACCTCGGTGCCGGCGTCGGGAACCTCGTTTTCGCCGTGTGCATGGGTGCGTTCCTCGCGGTCGCGTTCACGGTGCTCTGGAGCTACCTCGGCAACCGCTACCCGGCCATGGACCCGCGATCGGTGGCGGGGGCGCTCGGTGCGATCGGGTTCGTCGCGGTGTTCGGCGTGCCGTTCTTCGCCTATCCGGCCAATCCGCCCGCGGTGGGCGACGACGACACGATCGGGGAGCGGACCGGTGCCTTCCTGACGATCACCGTCGTCTCGGTGGTGCTCGCCATCGCGGCGGTGGTGCTGGCGTTGTGGCTGCGTCCGCGTATCGGCGGGCTGGTGTCCTCGGTCGCGGGAGCCGCCGCCTACCTCGTGGCGATCGCGATCACGATCGCGGTGCTGCCGTCGTACAGCGAGGTTCCCGAACCCGTTCGCAACGATGCGGGCCAGATCGTGTTCCCCGGATTCCCGGGCGATGTGATCGGGGACTTCCGCGTCTATGCCATCACCAACCAGGTCATCCTGTGGACTGTCCTGACCATCACCTTCGCCGTCCTGCTCGGAGCGCTGGCGAGGTCGTCGAAGGCCACCGACACCCGATCGGTCGGCGCTTCGCAGAACTGACGGCGGCTCGCCACATGCAGATCATCACCGCCGGGCGCACCGGTCCCAACCGATCGGTGCGCTTCGGCGGTGACCCGGTTCTGGACGAGCGTGGCCGCATCTCCGTTCTCGGCCTGGCCGCGTCGACGACCCGGTCGGTCGACGCCTGCGGACCGGAGTCGGCGACCCTGGAGACCGCCGAGCTGCTGGGCGCGGCAGGCTCGGTCGTCGACGACGAACTGCGGACCCTCGACGTCGGGGCGTGGACGGGGAAGTCGCCGGAGGAGATCGATCCCGTCGAACTCGGTGGGTGGTTCGCCGACCCGGACGCCCGGCCGCACGGGGGCGAGAGCGTCGCGGACTTCGTCGACCGCGTTCACGCCTGGCGTACCGCGCAGGCGGGGCTCGCCGACCGCTGCGTGGTGGTGGCGATGCCGGTGGCGCAAGCACTGCTGTGCAGGGACGCGGGACGGTTCTTCGCGCATGAGGTGCGCCCGGCGACCCTCTACACCTGCGATGATGCGTGAAAGGAACAGATTCGCGACCGCGTACCTAGACATCGGCAGTGACTCCTGACACAGTTGGGGACGACGAAACTGAAACATGTTCGCCCCCGGGCGGACACCGGTCTGGGAGTGTGGCGATGTTCGAGTGGTCCGACGAAGATCTGATGGTTCGGGACGCCCTGCGGGCGTTCATCGACAAGGAGATCCGGCCACATCTCGACGAGCTCGAGTCCGGTGTGCTGCCGCCCTACGACATCACCCGCAAGCTGCTGTCGAGCTTCGGCGTCGACGCGATGGCCAAGGACGCCCTCGAGAAGGAACTCGAGGCGGAGGCCAACGGCGAGAAGAAGAAGGCCTCCGGCGATGGCGGCGGCATGGGCGGATCGATGTTCATGATGGTCAACATCGAACTCGCGGGGGTCTGTCTCGGACTCGTCGCCTCCCTGGGTGTGAGCATGGGCCTGACCGCCTCGACCATCCGCGGCAAGGGCACGCTGGCCCAGAAGAAGCGGTGGCTGCCCGAACTGGTCACGATGGAGAAGGTCGGCGCCTGGGCGATCACCGAACCCGACTCCGGGTCGGACGCGCTGGGCGGCATGAAGACGACCGTCCGTCGGGACGGGGACGACTACATCCTCACCGGACAGAAGACGTTCATCACCAACGGCCCCTACGCCGACACGATCGTCGTGTTCGCCAAGCTCGACGACGGCAGCGGAATTCCGATGCGTGACCGCAAGGTCCTGTCGTTCGTCCTGGACAAGGGGATGCCCGGGCTGACCCAGGGCAAGGCGTTCAAGAAGATGGGCATGATGAGCTCGCCGACCGGCGAGCTGTTCTTCGACAGTGTTCGCGTCGGCAAGGACCGACTGCTGGGTGAGACCGAGGACACCGGTTCGGATTCGCGCGGTTCCGAGGGCGCCAAGGCCGGTTTCACCGCGGAACGGGTCGGGATCGCCGCGCTGTCGCTGGGCATCATCAACGAGGCGCAACGGCTGTCGATCGACTACGCGAAGAACCGCAAGCTCTGGGGTCAGGAGATCGCCCAGTTCCAGCTCATCCAGCTCAAGCTGGCCGAGATGGAGGTCGCGCGGATCAATGTCCAGAACATGCTCTTCAGTGCCATCGAACGTGGCAAGGCGGGAAAGCCGCTCAGCCTGTCCGAGGCCTCGGCGATGAAGCTCTACTCGTCCAAGGCAGCCACCGATGTCGCCATGGAGGCGGTCCAGCTGTTCGGCGGCAACGGTTACATGGCCGAGTACCGCGTGGAACAGCTTGCGCGCGACGCCAAGTCGCTGATGATCTATGCCGGCAGCAACGAGATCCAGGTGACCCACGTGGCCAAGGGCTTGCTGCGCGGTTGAGCATCACGGCGCCGGGCTGGTTCAGGCGACTTCGTCTGGCCGCGCCTCTGCCGCTTGCGGTGCGGTATCGGGTTTGTAGAGAATGCCTTGTCGGGGCTGTCGATCGAGGGTGACTTCGATCTCTCGGCGCGCCGCCTTCTCGATCAACAATGGCACGAAGACCCTGACCTTGCAGTCATCGAATCGGCCGTAGATGGCACGCACACGAGTGTTGATGTCATCAACGGCCACAACCGGAAACCGTGCGATCAGGCGGAGAATCACCTGTTCGACTTCGAGCGCCTCGTCAAGCCGAGCCATCACCTCAGTCTGTCGGAAATCGTCGGCGACCGCCGGTTCGTCACGGAAAAATTGCATAACGGTTGATGGGCGAGACGTGCCCGGGCGTGTCGGTGCGACAATTGCGCGTCCTGTTCGGCGGTAACTGCGCGGGCCGCCCGGTGGTGGCACAGAATGGCCGATGAGTATTACAGTCCAGCCACGGGAGCACGGCCATGCCTGATTCGACATCCTCCTCGGGTGAACTGCGTGGCCCGGGTCGCGACGGTTCCTCCCCTCCGATGTCGGGCAAGAAGTACCGCAAGCATCTCGAACCGCTGCATGCGGAACTGGTCGCGATGCAGGATTGGGTTCGCTCTAGCGGCGCGAAGGTCTGCATCGTGTTCGAGGGCCGCGACACGGCGGGCAAGGGCGGTGTCATCAAGGCGATCACCGCCAGGGTGAGTCCGCGGATCTTCCGCGTCGTCGCGCTGCCGGCTCCCACCGACCGGGAGAAGTCTCAGATGTACCTCCAGCGCTACATCCCGCATCTGCCTGCGGCCGGTGAGGTAGTCATCTTCGATCGGAGTTGGTACAACCGGGCCGGCATCGAACGGGTTCTCGGGTTCTGCACCGAGAACCAGGCACAGCAGTTCTTGGAACAGGTACCCACGGTGGAACGGTCCATGGTCGAGTCGGGGATCGTCCTGCTGAAGTACTGGCTCGAGGTCAGCGAGGAACAGCAGACCCTGCGCCTGCAGAGCCGAATCGACGATCCCCGCAAGATCTGGAAACTGTCGGGGATGGATCTGGCGTCGTACAGCCGCTGGTATGACTATTCGCGCGCACGCGACGAGATGTTCCGGTTGACCGACACCGGCTGGGCGCCCTGGTATGTCGTCTCCACCGACGATAAGAAGCGTGGCCGTCTGAACGTGATCGAGCACCTTCTCAGTCAGGTTCCCTATGCGCCGCTCAAACGCCCCGACATCGAGCTGCCCAAGCGACAGAAAGCGAAGGGCGACCAGCCGCCCGCGCAAGCCCTGCACTGGATTCCGACCCCGTACTGAGCCGGTCGACACCGCGGTCGAACAGATACGACATGCCGCACGACCCGAGGCAGGAGAGCTGGATGGCCACCGTACGCCCGTCGTCACCCCCGCGTGGCCGCGAAGAGGATGTCCCCGTACCGACATGGCACGTCCAGGAGGCTCAATCAGTCGTATCCGAACTCGGCTCCGACACCGCCGGCGGACTCTCGGCAGCCGAGATCGACGAGAGACGACAACGTTATGGGAGCAACGCGATCGCCGCCGAGCCGGCACCGTCGGCGGTCGCGCTCGTGCTGGTGCAGCTCAAGGATCCGATGAACCTGATGCTGATCGCCGTGGTGATCGTCAGCGTAGTCATCGCCGAGGTCTCGACTGCGCTCGTGGTGGCCGCGCTGGTGGTACTCAACCTGGTGCTGGGAACTCGGCAGGAGTTGAAGGCGCGTGCCAGTGTGGATGCACTGGCACGAATACAGGTCCCGCAGTCCCGCGTGGTCCGTGGCGGCACCCTACTGGAAGTGCCTGCGGTCGAACTGGTGCCCGGAGACATCGTCCAGCTCGAAGCCGGCGACCTGGTGCCGGCCGACGGGCGCCTGCTGCGCGCGGCAACGCTCGAGACCCAGGAGGCTGCGCTCACCGGCGAGAGTGCTCCGATCCCGAAGGATTCAGCGGCGCTCACCGATGCCGAGCTGGCGCTGGGTGATCGCAGCAACATGCTGTTCCAGAACACCTCGGTCACCCGCGGCACCGCGACGATGGTCGTCACGGAGACCGGGATGCGTACGCAGATGGGACAAATCGCGTCGATGCTGTCGGCGATCGCCCCGCAGCGGTCACCGCTTCAGCGTGAACTGGATTCGCTCACCAAGATCCTGGGCGTGATCGCGTGGACCGCGGTGGCGATCATCGTGGTGATCGGCCTGGTGCGCGGACAAGACCTGACGACTGTGATGCTCCTCGGCATCTCGATGGGTATCTCGGCGATACCCTCCGGCCTGCCGACCTTCGTCCAGGCGATGCTCGCTTTCGGGGCCCGACAGCTCGCCGATGCAAAGGCGGTCGTCAAGAATCTGACCGACGTAGAGACGCTTGGCGCGACGAGCCTGATCAACTCTGACAAGACCGGAACGCTGACCATGAACCAGATGATGGTGCGTTCGTTGTACTTCCACGGTCAGTGGTTCGCCGTCGACGGGGAGGGCTACAGCAAGACCGGGAGCATCACCCAGGCGGCGGGAGGTGCGGTTCCAGACTTCACCATGCTCGCATACGGCCTGTGCCTCGACAGCGACGCTACGGTGTCGGACACCGGTGATGTCATCGGTGATCCGACCGAGGCGGCACTGATCGTGCTGGCGGCGAAGATGGGGGTCGACGCCCCGCTCACCCGCCACACCTACCCGCGTCTCGCCGAGATCCCCTTCGACTCGGCCTACAAGTTCATGGTGACGTTCCATCGACTACCGGTCGACGGCACCGTTCACTTCGTCGAGATGGTCAAGGGCGGACCGGATGTGGTCCTGAACCGATGCCAGTCGGCTTTCCGCTCCGGGCGGGAGATGGTCCCGCTCGACGAGGTTCGGGCAGAGATCGAAGCGGCCAACGAGCAGATGTCGACCCAGGGTCTGCGAGTACTGGCGTTCGCCGCTCGCGTGCTCGACCGCTGGGACGACGAGGTTGCCGCCGATCCGATGTCGCTCGTCGACGACCTCGTCTTCGTCGGCATGGTCGGGATCATCGATCCGTTGCGCGCCGAGGCCGTCGATGCCGTCCGGACGGCGCATGCGGCCGGGATCGATGTGCGCATGATCACCGGCGACCACACGGGAACCGCGTCGGCGATCGGTGCGCAGTTGGGACTCGGTCCCGGGGCCATCAGCGGTACCGAACTCGCGGCGATGTCCGATGACGAACTGGCCGAGGCGCTTCCGCGGTTGCACGTCTTCGGGCGCGTCACACCGTCGGACAAACTCCGGCTCGCCGACGTGATGCAGCGGCAAGGCGCGATCGTGGCGATGACCGGCGACGCGGTGAACGACGCGGCTGCGCTGAAGAAGGCCGACATCGGTGTGGCGATGGGCTCGGGTAGTGAGGTCACCAAGCAGGCGGGCAAGCTGATCCTCACCGACGACAACTTCGGGACGCTGATCACCGCGATCCGGTTGGGGCGCAGCGTCTACGACAAGATCGTCGCCTACATCCGCTACCAGATGTCCAAGCTGTTCTCGCTGGTGCTCCTGTTCCTGGTCGCGAGCATCTTCGACATCAACGAGGGCGTCGCGCTGGCGCCGCTGATGGTGGTCTTCCAGCACTTCTTCATCACCCTGTTCCCGGTGATCGTGATCATGCAGGACCCGCCGGCGCCCGATCTGATGGCCAAACCACCGCGGGACCCGAAACAGCCGATCACGAATCGCGCGTCGTTCGTGCAGTGGTTCGCCTACGGGGTCCTGCAGTTCGCGGTGACCTTCGTCGCGATGATGGTGGCGCCCGGTCCGATGAGTCCGACCGAACCGAACGTCCCGATGACCATGGGCTTCGTCGTGCTGTCCTTGGGTTCGGTGTTCGCCGGGCTGGTCATGCGGCGCGATCCGGAGTCGGGCCTCACACCGCCGATCGTCAACGCCGTGAAGATCCTGTCGATCCCGATCATCGTCACCGTGCTCGCGGTGGAGCTCGGGTTCTTGCAAGACCTGCTGCAGACGACCTCGCTGACCGGCGGCCAGTGGCTCGCCTGCATCGGATGGTCGCTGATCATCCCCGTCGTGGTGGAGGCGGAGAAGCGGGTGCGGCGTCGCCGGAGTCCGGCGGTGTCCGCGATCTCGGCCGTGGAAGCGGTGGCACCCCGGCGAGCGCTTCGCTGACAGAACGGGCGGCTACGAGGCCCGATGTGGGTTCCACGCCAGGTACCACAACTGCAGCCAGTCCAGTTGTGGTGGCGCGACCCGGGTTTCGGGCCGGTGGCGGGGAACGCGCACGCGGAGTGCGCCGGGTGTGATGGTGCAACGGACCGGCGTCGTGAGCCGTAGCGATTCGCCGTCGACCCCGACGGGGATGGTCTCGGCGTCGGCATCGACGGTCACCTCGGTGGTGGTTCGCTGCACGAGTCCGCGGTCGTGGGTGCGCCGTAGCAGTCCGACCGCTTGCCGGGTGTCGGGCACCGAGACGGTGACGACCCCGAGACGTCCCTCGTCGATCCGGGTGCGACGGCCGAGCCCGGCCACGTCGTTGGTGGCGTAGGGGCCGTTGCTGACCAGGATCGCCTGGGGATCGTCGACGCCCTCGTCCCCGATGACCGCGCGCAGACCAGACCTCGCGCCTCGGCCCAGGAGGTCGGGGAGCATGCGTAACACCGTGCGCGTCTTGTCGTCTCGGTACTCGGGACTCTGCACGACTTCGGCGTAGATGCCGAACGACGCGTTGTTGACGAAGGGGCGACCGTTGATGTGACAGAGGTCGACCCGGAACTCGACACCGTCGCGCAGCGCGTCGAGGCACCGGCTCGGATCCTGGCGGTCCAGGCCCAGGTCGAGGGCGAAATGGTTCCGTGTCCCCGCACTGATGACCAGGAACGGTACCCCGGCCTCGGCGGCGACCCCCGCGACGAGTGCCTGGGTGCCGTCACCGCCCGCGACACCGAGCAGGTCGGCGCCCCGCGCCACCGCGTCCCGCGCGAGCCGGGCCACGTCGATCTCCTCCGGCCCGCTCAGCAGCGTGACTTCGACGCCCAGGTCCTCGGCCTTGCGCTGCAGGTCGAACCGGACGACCTTGCCGCCCCCCGATCGCGGATTCATGATGACGAACGGACGGTGGACGTCGCGTGCCGGATGTTCGGGCATCAGGGAGTCGGCGCGGGACGGTCGCAGTGCGCGCCGGCCGCATCCGACCGCGGCCGCCGCCAGCAGTGCGGCCACGATCACGACCCAGAGTTGACGCTCGCGGACGAGGAACACCACGAGTACCACCACCGGCAGCACGGCGAGGGCGGCCGAGACCACGCGGAGGACCCCACGGCTGACGAGGAACCAGTACATCGCGGCGACGATGACGACGACACAGGCGCCGCAGATGAGCACCAGGCCCACCAGTCGTAGGACGCCGGCGGCGGCCACCGGCAGCACGATCGCGGCGACGGCCAGTGCCATCGCCGCGCGTGCCCACCACCGACGCGTGGTGGGAGGTGCGGTCGCCGCCGCGACCGAAGCCTGACTCATACGGTCTCGACCGACGGCGCCGTCTGAGCCGGGGCCGTCTGAGCCGGGACCTCCTGATCCGGCGGCCTCGGATTCTCGGCCCGGTACGTCGCCGGCCTGATCGCGAGTTCGAGAACCAGCAGAGCGAGAAGCCCGACGATGGCGATGAGGAGGACCACCAGCCCGGTGGGGTAGTTCCAGAACACGAGGAGCAGTGCGGCGATGCCGACGATCGCGCTGCGCAGCGCGATACGTGCGCGGAACAGGCTCTCCTCGATGGCATTCGGTGGTCGCGACCGGCGCATCCGCTGCACGGAGTCGAGCCCTTGGCCGAATCCACGCCGAACCGCTGCGGCCGAGGCGGAACCGCCCAGCAGGTAGGCCCCGACCGCGACGACGAGGCCGAGGACCGCCACGGCACGCAGTGCCAGGCGCAACGGGTCGAGCACCGTGTCGATGGCGGCTGTCGCAGCGTCCGGGGCGAGGACATCGGGAGGCATCGCGTCGAGATACAGTGCCCGGCCGATCAGCAGCCCGATGGCCAGGACGAGCATGGCGAGGACCAGTGACAGTCCGGCGAGCGAGAGTGCCCGCAGACGCCGGCCGCGTGGGGCGACAGCGACGGCGGCGAACACGAGCGCGATCGTCAGCCAGGGCAGGACGTCGGCCGCGGTGTCGAGTGTCGAGACGGCGCGTTGGGCGCGGACGAGTTCGGGTGAGCGGAAGAGGACGAACTCTTCGTCGACAGCCGGGATCTTCTCGGCGAAGGTGAAGCCCCGATCCAGCAGGCGTGCCTTGACGTTGTCGATCACGGTGCCGAGCGAGATGCTCACCGTCCCGGAGTCGTCCACGGTCACCGACGACGGTCCGACGTCGCCGGTCACGACCGCGACCAGGGATGTGTGTGCGGCTCGATTGGCCTGTAACCAGAGCGATTCGAACTGGTCGCTCGCGACGAAGGACGACACGGTCTGCTGGACGAACCCGCGCGCCTGGCCTGCCAGCACCGGAGCGAGACCCTCGACCGCACGGTCGACGCGAGGCGCGTTCTCGGTGGCCGGCACTGCATCGGTCAGGGTCGTCAGCGCAGCTGCGGTGAGTGCCTCGACGTCGATGCGAGCGAAGATCTCGTCGGTGATCGTGTTCGAGATCTCCGCTTGCACAGCGGGATTCGAGGCGAGTGGGGCGACGGTGCTGACGTAGCGGTCGGTGTCGAGGATCTCGCCGCGGACGAACCGCGACGTGACCGAGGTGATGGCGAGGAGCGCGACGAGGACGCACAACACTGCGACCGCGGCCCAGCGCCACCGGTGTCTCGATGGGGAATCGGATGGCGAGGCCGGTGGTTCGCCATCGGCCGCTTCGCGCAAGCGCGCGACTTCGGCCCGTAACCGTTCGAGCTCGGCTCGCTCGGGGTCGGTGATGCCGTCGCTGTGCGCGACACCCGGTCCGTCGGTGTCCGTGGTCATCTCGACCCGTATCCGCTGAGATCTACCGGTACTCGGCCTTCGGCTGCCACGTGGACACGGCCCAGATGACCACGATGTCGAGAGCGATGATCAGGATCGACCACCACGGGTAGTAGGGCAACCACAGGAAGTTCGCGATGATCGACAGACCGGCGATGACGATCGCGGTGAACCGCGCCCAGGTGGCGCCGGTCATCAGTGCGACGCCGACGATGACCATGACGACGCCCAGGACGACGTGGATCCAGCCCCAGGTGGTGAAGTCGAGCTTGTAGACGTACTCCACGCCGCGGACGAAGACCTCGTCCTCGGCAACCGCGGCGATCCCCTGGGCGAGCTGGATGACACCGAGGACGGTCAGGATGATCGCGGCTCCGATGGAGGTTCCCGCGGCGATGCCCTGACTGACGGGTGGACGATCGTTCTCGTGGATGGGAGCGGTGTGAGTCATGATGACGCCCTTCTCTGGACAGCTCTGACGTTGGACAACACGTACAGGGAGGAGTGTCCTACCAGTGATGTCGCCCCGCAAGCGTTCGGCGGAGAGCGGGCGCAGATTTGTGACAATCACGCCGCTGAATCGAAACGGCTTTGTCCCACAATGCCTTACGCACAGCTAACGACGTCCGATCACACCGCATCCCGGCAGAGCCGCCAGATCCGGTCTCGCGACATCGGCGTCTCGACTGGTCGGTTCCCGAGTGCGCGGCGGATCGCGTTCGCGAGCGCCGGCGCAACCGGATTGTAGGGCGATTCGCTCATCGACTTGGCGCCGAAAGGCCCCAATTCGTCGCTGGTCTCGGCAAAATGGACCTCCGTGATCGGGACGTCGGCCATCTGTGGCACGCGGTATGTCCGGAAGACGTTCGTCACCGGCCGCCCGTGCTCGTCGATCATGATCTCCTCGTACAGTGCTGTCCCGATGCCCTGTGCGACACCGCCTTCCACCTGACCGCGGCACTGCTCGGGATTCATCACCGTGCCGGCGTCGGCCGCGTGCACCGACTGCAGGATGCGCACGGTGCCCGTCTCGGTGTCGACCGCGACCCGGAACGCCTGCACGTTGAACGCGATGGACCGCATCTCGCCGCGTTCGGCGCCCGCGGCGACGGCGCGCGGTCCGGCGGGGTGATCGACCCGATTCGCCGGATCGACGGCACCGATGAGGTCGCCGAACCCGACGATCCGGCCGTCGACGAGCGCGCCGTCGGCGACGAGCGCGACCTGTGCCGGGTCGGTCCCGGTGAGCGTTGCCGTGGCGCTGACGAGGGCGTCGCGCAGTGCGAGACAGGCCGAGTGGACGGCTTTTCCGGCGACGGTGGTGCCGGCCGAGGCGAATGCCCCGGTGTCGTGGGTGACGGCGTCGGTGTCGCCGTGCCACAACGAGACCCGGTCGAGCGCGGTCGACAGGGCGGTGGCGACGATCTGGGCGTGGACTGTGGTGGTGCCGTTGCCGAACTCGGCGGTCCCGACGGCCACGTGGTAGGTGCCCGCGGCGTCGACGGCGACGGTGACGTCGGCGAAGTGCCCGCGCGGGGCCATCGTGGCGATGGCGGAGATGGCCATGCCCTCACCGACCCGCCAGCGATCCCCAGACGGTGCCGCGACACCGTTGCCTCGACGGAGAGCCTCGTCGGCGAGGTCGAGACACTGGTCGAGGCCGTAGCTGCCGTAGACCAGGTCGACTTCGGGTTCGGCGCGCGCGATGAGGAGCGGATCACCGTCGGCGACCGCGTTGCGTCGCCGGAACTCGAACGGATCGATGCCGAGTCGGATGGCGAGCTCGTCCATCGCGCTCTCCACGGCGAAGACCACCTGGCCGAGGCCGTAGCCGCGGAAGGCGCCCGAGGGCGGGTTGTTCGTGTAGACGACCTCCGCGTCGAGTCGCTTGACCGGGCAGTTGTACACCGACACCGATTCCGCGCAGGCGTGGAACATCACGCCGATCGCATGGTTGCCGTAGGCGCCCGTGTCCGACAACAGGTTGACGCGCAGGCCCGTGAGCTTGCCGTCCTCGTCGGCACCGACATCGACGGTGACCCGCATCGGGTGCCGGAAGGTGGTGCGGGTCAGCTCATCTGTGCGGGTCATCCCGTATGCGCAGGGTCGGCCGGTACGGAGTACGGCGAGGGCGACGAGGTCCTCGGTCAGCATCTCCTGCTTGCCGCCGAATCCGCCGCCCACCCGGGCACTGAAGACCCGGATGCGATCCGGCGGAAGGTCGACGAGGAGCGCGAGTTCGTCACGGACGAGGAACGGGACCTGCGTGCTGGTGCGGATGACGAGGCGTCCGTGCTCGTCGATCCACCCGATCGAACCGTGTGTCTCCAACTGGGCGTGCGAGACCCGTCCGCTGGACCAGGTTCCGTGCACGGTCGACGACGACGCGGCGAGTGCGGTGTCGATGTCCCCGCCGAAACCCTCGTGGAAGGTGGCGACCACGTTGCGGTCGGCCTCCGCGACGCGATCGGCCGGGGTGCGGTCGGGATGGAGCAGCGGTGCTCCGGGGGTCCTCGCCTCCTCTGGGTCGAACACCGCGGGGAGTACCTCGTAGGTGATGTCGATCAGAGCCAGCGCCTGGTCGGCGACGGCCGGGGACGACGCCACCACCGCGGCGACCCGCTGACCGACGAATCGCACGACCGGGTCGAAGACGAGGGTGTCGTCGGGATCCTCGAGGCGGTTCTGATGACGCCCGGTGGAAAACCTCGGGGTCGAGACGTTCTCATGGGTCAGGATCAGCTCGACACCCGGCAGCGCGGCCGCGTCGGTGGTGTCGATGGCAGTGATCCGCGCGTGCGCATGCGGTGATCCGAGCACATGGATGTGCAACGTCCCCGGCGTGGGAACGTCGAAAGTGTATGGCTCGGTGCCGGTCACGACTCGCCGGGCGGCGAGCGGATTGACCGACGTGCCGACGAGCGGGCCGGGTTCGGTGGGGCGAGGGGCGGTGGTGGCGGCGTCGGCGGGTGCGACGGCCGCGGTGATCGCATCGCGGATGGAGCGGTAACCGGTGCAGCGGCAGAGATTTCCCTTCATCCGCCGTGGCAGGTCGGGGAGATGCTCGGCGGTGACGGTGGACGCGGTCACGATCATCCCCGCGGTACAGAACCCGCACTGGAACCCGAAGTTGTCGACGAAGGACTGCTGGACCGGGTGCAGATCGTCCGGGGTGCCGAGCCCGGAGACCGTCGTCACCGACTTCCCGGCGACGCGCTGAGCCGGGAAGATGCAGGAGTGCACCGGCTCTCCGTCGACGAGTACCGAGCAGGCACCACAATCCCCGGCGTCGCACCCCTTTTTGACCTCGTAGTGGGCGTGTTCGCGCAGCAGCATCCGAAGGCACTGTCCCGCAGCGGGTTCGGCGTCGATTTGCTCGCCGTTGATCTCGAATCTCATGCGCCGGCCCCGAATCCCACGTGGTTCATGTCGTCCATCGGCGCCAATTCCGTCCGGATCTCCTCGCCCAGGACCGCCGAGACGCCGCGGCGCCAGTCGGCCGAGCCCAGCGGGTCGGTGTAATAGCCGCTCGCTGCGACGATGTCGTCGTGGAGTGCATCCCGGGTCGGCAGGCCGGGGTAGCGCAGGACCGTCGGCCACTCGGTGGCCGCGGTGATCCCGAAGGTGGCGGTGCCGTCGTCGTCGACCCGGCCGGTCACCACCGCACCCGAGCGACCGAGTTCGGCAAGGGCGATCGTGCGCACCCCGGTGCGTGCGCGCAGGGCGTGGCCGGGGAAGTCGATGGCGCGCAGGACCTCTCCAGGTCCGAGTAGGTTGATCCCGTTGCCGATCACGAGCTCGGACACGGGCAGATCGCGGTCGGTGCCATCGGGATGCCACACATGGGCTGTCGCGTCGAGTCCGACCGCGAGGGAGACCATCGACGCGGCGGCGAACGATCGGCAGATGTTGCCGCCGACCGTGGCCATGTTCCAGATCTTGAACGATGCCAGCAGAGCGTTGGCGCACTGCGCGAACATCGGATGGGCCACGAAGCCCGGACTCGGGGGGAGTGCGGCGAGCTCGGCGATGGTGCAGGTGGCCGCGATCCGCAGACCGCCCTCGGGTAGATCTTCTACAGGTGCCCAACCCATCTCGCTCAGGTCGACGAGGCCGGTGGTCGCCGGCTGCGGCTCGGAGAACACCCATGTGCCACCGGCGACGATCTGTTCGCCCGCTCCGGGGAATACCTCGTCGCGGGTGCGCGCGAACCGGTAGTGGGAGACGGCGGTGAGGTCCATCATCGTGCCTTGTCGAGGAGGCGGGGTGCAGCGGTGAGTGGCTTCCACCGTACGAGGCCGATGCGCGCGCCGGGGCGGATCGCAGAGATCGACGTCAGGAGAGGCACGGCGTCACGCTACGTGCATCCACCGCGGTGCGCATCTCGTGACCGACGAGCCGGTGCCCGACGTGGTCGCCGCGTCAGACCGGGGTTTCGGTGCTGCGTCCGTGTGCTGGGATGGCGAAGGCGACCACGGCGGCGACCACACTCATGACGAGGGCGATGCCCGAGGCCCACAGATACCCCTCGGCGGTGGGGACCGCGATCGCGGTCCCGTCGGCGGCGGGAACCGGGACCATCGACCACGTGAGCAGCATGCCGACCGCCGCGGCGGCGGTCGAGGTGCCGATGATCCGCATCAGCGCGTTGACGCCGTTGGATTCGCCGGTCTGCTCCACACTGACCGATTGCATGATCAAGGCCGGCATCGCCGAGTAGGCGATGCCGAGGCCTGCGCCGATGCAGCAGGCGATGACGAGCATGTGAATCCAGGTCAGGTCCCACGGCCCGGCGATCCCCACGATGAAGATCACGTATCCGACGCCGATGACGACCCCGCCCAGGGCGAGCGAGATCCGGGCGCCGAAGACGGCGTTGATGCGACCGCTGATGTGCGAGAACACGAACATGACCAGTCCGCTCGGGGCGAGGACCAGACTCGCGTGGACCATGTCGTACCCGAAACCGTCCTGGCTGTTCGTCGGGGCCATCAGCAACTGGATCGGGATGAGTTGCATGGCGTAGAAGGCGAACCCGGTCGCGACCGACGCCAGGTTCGTGAGGAGCAGCGGGCGCTTCCCCAGGATGCGGAGATCGATCAGCGGGCTGGCGCGACGGAGCTCGACGAGGACCCACACACCCAGGGATGCGACGAACCCGGCGAACAGACCGAGCGTGAGCGGATTCGACCATCCCCACTCGGCGCCCTTCGACAGCGGCAACAGCAGGCAGACGAGCAGAACGGTCAGGCCGAGTGCCCCGAGGGCGTCGAACCGGCCACCCGAGGGCTTGGCGGTGGACTTCACGGTCAGTGCGACGCCGACGGCGGCGAGCGTGGCGGCCCCGGCGCACGACCAGAACAGGGCGTGCCAGCTGACGTGCTGCGCGATGACGGCGGCGACGGGAAGGCCCAGGGCACCGCCGATACCGAGCGAGGCGCTCATGGTGCCCACCGACGAGCCGAGGTGCCGAGGCGGGACGATGTCGCGCATCACGCTGATGCCGAGCGCGACGATGCCGAAACCCAGCCCCTGGAGTCCTCGACCGATGATGAACAGCGGGAGGGACGTCGCGACCGCGCAGGCGACGGAGCCGATCGCGACGAACCCGAGACTCACCAGGATGGCGAGGCGTTTGCCGTACATGTCGCCGATCCGCCCGCCGATCGGGGTGGCGACCGCGCCGAGCAGCAGGGTGATGGTGATCGCCCACGTGGTGTCGGAGGCGTCGGCCTCGAGCAAGGCGGGGAGCTGGGGGATGAGCGGCACGATGATCGTCTGCATCAGCGCCACGACGATGCCGGCGAGGCAGAGCACCGCCACCGCAAGGCGGGGGTGGGGCTTCTCGGCAGCTGGATCAGGGGGTGGGAGGTCCGGAGTGCTGTCTGTCGTTCCGTCGGCGTCGGCGCGGCTGGTCATGCCGTCGCCCCGCTGGTTCCGCTCATCGATTGTTCACACCTCCGAACGATCAGGGTATCGCGCGGACCATCGATGCAAACGTTCGCATCCGGCCGAACGGGCCTGCTGGGCTACGCGAGCTCGGAAGCGCTCACGGGTTGCGGCCATCGCGGCCCGAGCCCGTCGCCCGACGAGATGCCGCGGATACGCCGCACCACCCACGGTCCGAGAAACGTCCTGGCCCAGTCCGCGTTCTGGCGCCGCTGCTCCCGGCGCGTCGCGACCGCGGCGGCGGCCAGGGTGCCGGGGCTGATGTGGTGGTCGACGCCGAGCAGGTCGAGGACCCGACCGGACATGTGCGCGTGGCCGAGCGGGGACATGTGCAGTCGGTCGGTGTCCCACATGCGGTAGTCGTCATATCCCGGCATGCGCCAGAAGTCGCAGATCAGTGCGCCGTGGCGCTCGGCCACCGCGCGAACGAGCTCGTTGTAGATCGCGATGCGCCCGCGCAGCATGCGGAACACCGGAGCCCATCCGGTGTCGTAGGCGGTGAAGACGACGACGGTGGCGCCGGTCGCGGCGAGGTCACCGAGAGCCGTGTCGTATCGCGCGATCATCGCGTCGATGTCGAGGGAGGGGCGCATGAGGTCGTTGCCGCCGGCGTAGATCGTGACGAGGTCGGGCACCAGGTCGATGGCCGGACCCACCTGCTCGGCGATCACCTCGTCGAGCAACCGGCCGCGGATGGCGAGATTCGCATAGGTGAAAGCCGCCATGTCTGCCGCCCCGGCCGTCGACGCGGCGAGTTGCTCGGCGACGCGGTCGGCCCAACCACGGACCCCGTTGGGTCTGCTCGGATCCGGATCGCCGACGCCTTCGGTGAACGAATCGCCCAATGCGACGTATCGGGTGAAGCCCACGAGTGCGCCTTCCTGATCGAATGGTCGGCGATGACGCTAATCCCGACCGCCGGTTGCGGCCAAAGCGTGCCGTGGACGGAGCGATCGGTCGGCATTCCGACGGAGCGATCGATCGGCATTCACGAATGCTCGAGATGGCGGATCTCTCATTGGCGAACGGCACCGGAGAGTATTTCTCAACACTTCGGCAATGAGTGCCACGTACATTGCGCGGCAATTGTTTTCGGGTCCTTCGGTGAGGTTGGCCCACCCCGGGGTTTCGGTGTCTCGGCCATTCCGGAAAGCGGTGACGCGCGCCCTTTCCGAAGGCGTCGAAGACAGTGTGAGGGGGTGGCCGGTTGGCCGGTCTCGGTGAGTAGGATCACGACGTGAACTGCCCGTGAAATGGGTCGGCGTCGTCGGGGATTCCTGCGTCGACCCGTGTCCGCCGGGAGTTCGTTCGCGCGATCTCCACCGCGATTGTGCGAGTCGCTAGCACGCGCCGGACCGGCGCAGGCGTGAGAGAAAGAGAACACCACGATGTTCGACAAGGTTCTGGTCGCCAACCGCGGCGAGATCGCCATCCGCGCATTCCGCGCCGCCTACGAGCTGGGTGCGCGCACGGTCGCGATCTTCCCGTACGAGGACCGCAACTCCGTGCACCGGCTCAAGGCGGACGAGTCCTACCAGATCGGGGTGCCGGGCCATCCGGTGCGGGCCTACCTGTCCGTCGACGAAGTGGTGAGCGCGGCGGTTCGGTGCGGCGCCGATGCGATCTATCCCGGGTACGGATTCCTGTCGGAGAACCAGGGCCTCGCCGCCGCGTGTGCCGAGGCGGGTATCACCTTCGTGGGCCCGAGCGCCGACATCTTGGAGATGACCGGCAACAAGGCCACGGCGGTGGCCGCGGCGAAGGCGGCGGGCATCCCCGTCCTCGCCAGCTCGGAGCCGTCGTCGGATCTCGACGAGTTGCTCGCCGCCGCCGAGGACATGCAGTTCCCGGTCTTCGTGAAAGCCGTCGCGGGTGGCGGCGGTCGGGGTATGCGCCGGGTCGAGGAGCGCGGCGATCTCGCCGAGGCCATCGCCGCCGCATCGCGCGAGGCCGAGGCCGCGTTCGGTGATGCGACGGTGTTCCTCGAGCAGGCCGTGGTCAACCCGCGGCACATCGAGGTCCAGATCCTCGCCGATACCCAGGGCAACGTCATCCATCTCTACGAGCGGGATTGCAGTCTCCAGCGCCGGCACCAGAAGGTGATCGAGCTGGCCCCGGCCCCGAACCTCTCCGATGAGTTGCGTGAGCGGATCTGCGCCGACGCCGTCGCCTTCGCCCGCCACATCGGCTACTCGTGTGCGGGCACGGTGGAGTTCCTGCTCGACGAGCGGGGCCGGCACGTGTTCATCGAGATGAATCCGCGCATCCAGGTCGAGCACACGGTGACCGAGGAGATCACCGACGTCGACCTCGTGAGTTCGCAGCTGCGGATCGCCGCGGGTGAGTCGCTCGACGATCTGGGCCTGAGTCAGGACGTGATCCGCATCCGTGGAGCCGCCCTGCAGTGCCGCATCACCACCGAGGATCCCGCGAACGGTTTCCGGCCCGACGTCGGGCGGATCACCGCCTACCGCAGCCCGGGCGGCGCGGGCGTGCGGCTGGACGGCGGTGCCACCCTGGGTGCCGAGGTCAGTGGTCACTTCGACTCGATGCTGGTCAAACTCACTTGTCGCGGAAGAGATTTCCCGACCGCGATGCGTCGTGCGCGGCGCGCTGTCGCCGAGTTCCGCATCCGCGGCGTCGCGACGAACATCCCGTTCCTGCAGGCGGTGCTCGACGACCCGGACTTCCGCGCCGGTCGCGTCACCACCTCGTTCATCGACGAACGCCCCGGCCTGCTGACCTCGCGCACGTCAGCCGACCGCGGGACGAAGATCCTCTCGTACCTCGCCGATGTCACGGTGAACAAGCCGCACGGCGAGCGACCCACCACGGTGTATCCGCGCGACAAACTACCCACCGTCGAGCGTTCGGTGCTGGCCTCGCCGTCGAACGGCTCGCGGCAGCGGTTGCTGGAACTCGGTCCGGAGGGGTTCGCGCGCGACCTGCGCGAGAACCCGCGTCTGGGCATCACCGACACGACGTTCCGCGATGCGCACCAGTCGCTGCTCGCGACGCGTGTGCGCACCAACGGACTGCTCAACGTGGCACCGTATGTGGCGGCGCTGACCCCCGAGCTGCTGTCGGTCGAGTGCTGGGGCGGCGCGACCTATGATGTGGCGCTTCGCTTCCTGAAGGAAGATCCGTGGGATCGCCTCGCGCAGTTGCGCGAAGCCATCCCCAACATCTGTCTGCAGATGCTGCTGCGTGGTGCCAACACGGTGGGGTACACGCCGTACCCGACGAAGGTGACGACCGCGTTCGTGTCGGAGGCGACCGACGTCGGCATCGACATCTTCCGTATCTTCGACGCGCTGAACAACATCGAGGCGATGCGACCCGCGATCGATGCGGTGCGCGAGACCGGTACGGCGGTGGCCGAGGTGGCGATGAGCTACACCGGTGATCTGTCGGATCCAGCCGAGGACCTCTACACCCTCGACTACTACCTGCGGCTGGCCGAACAGATCGTGGACGCGGGCGCCCACGTCCTCGCGATCAAGGACATGGCGGGCCTGCTGCGTGCGCCCGCGGCGACCACGCTGGTCTCCGCGCTGCGGCGGGAGTTCGATCTGCCGATCCATGTGCACACCCACGACACCCCGGGCGGGCAGCTCGCGACCTACATGGCCGCGTGGCAGGCCGGTGCCGACGCGGTCGACGGCGCCAGCGCCGCGCTGGCGGGCACCACGAGCCAGCCGCCGCTGTCGGCGATCGTGGCCGCGACCGCACACACCGAGCGGGACAGCGGGATCGACCTCGCACGGGTGTGCGATCTCGAGCCGTATTGGGAGGCGCTGCGAAAGGTGTACTCGCCCTTCGAGTCCGGGCTTCCGGCACCGACCGGCCGCGTCTACTCGCACGAGATCCCGGGCGGTCAGCTGTCGAATCTGCGGCAGCAGGCCATCTCCCTCGGTCTGGGCAACCGGTTCGAGGCGGTCGAGCAGGCGTATGCCGCAGCCGATTCGATGCTGGGCCGGCTGGTCAAGGTGACCCCGTCGTCGAAGGTCGTCGGCGACCTCGCGCTCGCTCTGGTCGGTCGCGGCATCACCGCGTCGGACTTCGCGGCCGACCCGGCGTCCTACGACATCCCGGATTCGGTGATCGGCTTCCTGCGCGGCGAGCTGGGTGACCCGCCCGGTGGCTGGCCCGAACCGCTGCGCACCCTCGCCCTGCAGGGCCGGGCACCCGCACCCGAGGTCACCGAACTCTCCGCCGACGACGAGGCCATCCTCGACAAACCCGGGCGCGACCGTCAGGTCCGGCTCAACCACCTGCTGTTCCCCGGCCCCGCCAAGGAGTTCGAGGAGCACTACGAGGCCTTCGGGGACACCTCGACGCTGTCGGCCAACCAGTTCTTCTACGGCCTGCGCTACGGCGAGGAGCACCGTGTCGAGCTCGAGCCCGGCGTCGAACTGCTCATCGGGCTCGAAGCGGTGAGTGATCCGGATGACCAGGGCATGCGGACCGTCATGTGCGTCCTGAACGGCCAGTTGCGGCCGATCGCGGTGCGCGATCATTCTGTCGACTCGACCGTGGCGTCGGCGGAGAAGGCCGACCGGTCCAACCCGCACCACATCGGCGCCCCGTTCGCCGGAGTGGTGTCGCTGTCGGTGGACGTCGGTGACGAGGTGGCCGCCGGTGCGACGATCGGCACCATCGAGGCGATGAAGATGGAGGCCGCGATCACCGCTCCGGTGGCCGGCAAGGTCACCCGTCTGGCCATCGGCTCGGTCACCCAGGTCGCGCCCGGAGATCTCCTCATCGAGATCCGCTGAGCATCCGGCGGCGGGGTGGGCGCCCCGCCGCCGGTCAGCTACCCCGGTCAGCTACCCCGGTATGTCGAGTATGCGAAGGGGCTCAACAGGATCGGAACGTGGTGGTGGCGTCCGGCGTCGTCGATCTCGAAGCAGATGTCGATCTCGGGGAAGAAGCCCTTGATGTCGTTGTCGGCGAACCAGTTCCCGGTGTCGAAGACGAGGTGGTAGATCCCCGGGACGAGGGCCTCGGTGTTCACCGCGGTGATGCGTCCGTCCGAATCCGTCGTGCCGGCGGACAATTGCGTTCCCGACGCGTCCTGGAGCGACACCTCGATGCCGACGGCGGGCGCGCCGGACACGGCGTCGAGAACGTGCGTGGACAGACCGGTCATCGTGAAACCCCTTCGTCGGCGGTGAGCTCGGTCGACAGCATACGGAGCAGCCGCGCGCGATTGATCTTCGCCAGTTCCGCACGCAGGACGCGCCGTTCGGTCGCGGCGTCGTTGGTCATCCTCTGCTCGAGGACGGCGAGCAGCTCGTCGGCGGGTCGGCCGTTCGCGAAGACCAGGTACACGTGCCCGAACCGTCTCTCGTAGTCGGCATTGCCGTCCTTCAGCCGGGCGAGCACCGATGCCGCTGCGCCCGCCACCCCGGACTGCTCACGCGCCGACGACGCGTTGTCCGGCCGGTCGCCGATCCGGGGATGCCCGGCGAGCGCCTCGTCGAGGTCGTCCTCCGTGATCTCGGCCAGCACGCGGTCGGCGGCGTCGAGCACTGCGGGGACATCGCCGTAGGGTCTTGCGCGCAGCATGCGCTCGACCCAGGCCGTCGAGGCGCAGCAGGCGCGCAGCGCGGACCGCGCCTCGTCGTCGTCCATCTCGTTGAGGAGCATGCCGACCAGCCTAGGAGGCGGCGGCCGCGACGTCGCGTGGAAGATGGAGCGATGAGCGACGCCACGGCGCCACGGCGCGCGCAGCGATCGGCGGGTCGGGTGCTCGGTGTGGTGCTCGCCGCCGGCGCCGGGACCCGATACGGGATGCCGAAGATCCTTGCCGACGACGGCGCGTGGCTCCAACGCGCGATCGCGGCGCTGCGCGACGGCGGTTGTGCCGAGGTCGCGGTTGCCATGGGGGCCGTCGTCGTGGACCCACCCGAAGGCGCCGGTGCGCTGATCGTCGAGAACTGGGCCGACGGTGTCGGCGCCACGGTGTCGGCGTCCCTGCGCTGGGCGATGACACGACCGGACGCCGCGGGGCTGGTGGTGCATGTGGTCGACACCCCGGACAGCGGACCGGAGATCACCGAACGCCTCCTCGACGCGGTGGCGGGTGATCGGGCTGTGCTGGCGCGAGCGGTCTTCGACGGTCGTCCGGGGCATCCGGTGTACATCGGTGCCGAGCACTTCGGACCTGCGCTGCGCGTGGTCGGCGGTGACGTGGGGGCCCAGGTGTATCTCCGGTCCCGGGAGGTGACCCCCGTCGAGTGCGGCGACCTGGCGGGTGGCGAGGACATCGACGAGCGACTCTGACCACCGGACGAGCGTGCCCGTTTCGAGACCTTCTCGTCGCCGTTCCGGTGCACGGTGATCCCACGTGGGACAACCGTCCATGTCTAGGGTGCAGACAGAGCCGGGTAACGGACCGCACTCTTCGCGAAGCGGGTGATCACCGTGGCGCACGATCGTCGTCGACGCCTCACCGCGATTCTCGCCGCGCTCGTCGTGGCAGCCGGGCTCGCCGCGTGCGCGACCGGTCCCGACGCCACCGAGTCGGCGCCTGCGCCCCGGTCCGTCGACGACTCGCATCTGCCGCCCGGTTTCGACACCACCTTCCATTGGACCGCGACCGGCGTCCTCGATCCGCAGACCGCGGAGGGCACCTTCGTACGCGCCTTCACCGAGTCCTTCGAACTCGCCAACGCCGGACGGTCGGCGCGGTGGGGGTATCCGGGATTCGCCGAGGCCGCACCGTCGAACATCGACGAGATGGTGACGGCGTATCCCGCAGCCCTCTCGACGTCGGGGCGCGAGGTCGGCACCGCCTTCTATCGCGCGCTTCGCCGCGTCGACGACAACGGCTGGGCTCGAATCGTACTGTGCCGTCACGGGTATCGGTCCGTGCAGCACGGCGGCGAGTGGACCGTCGGTTTCGACACCCCGCGACCGGTCGAGATCGACATCCGACGGGTCGGGGACGATCCCGCAGCAGCCCCACGCGGCGGCGAGCGAACCCCAGGGGCCGATGTGTTCGGCGGGTGGTTCACGTCCCGCTACGACTTCGCCGCGCTGTATCCGACCCCGACAGCGGATCAGAAGGCGTGTGCGGCGATGAGTCCGGAGGGGATGCCGCACTGGCTGCCGATGACGAGCGGCGACCCGTGGCCGATCATGGCCCCGACGCCCGGATGGTCGACCTACCCGGGCGCCGGCTGAACCCGCACCGACTACTGGTCGGGCAACCCGTCGAGCAGATCGTCGAGATGTACCGGGAGGTCGCGGACCCGAACTCCGGTGGCGTTGTGGATCGCATTGACCACCGCCGCGGCGCTGCCCACGATGCCGATCTCGCCCGCCCCCCGTGAACCCATCGGGGTGGCGCGGTCGTCACGGTCGTCGAGCCAGATCGCGTCGACGTCGGCGATGTCGGCGTGCACGGGGATGTGGTAGTCGGCGAGGTCCTGGGTGACCACGTGACCGAAGCGGTGATCGCGAACGCTCTCCTCGTGCAACGCCATCGAGATGCCGAACGTCATGCCGCCGATGAGCTGCGAGCGAACCGTGCGCGGGTTGATGACACGCCCGATGGAGAACACCCCGAGCATGCGCGGGATCCGGATCTCACCGGTGTCCACGTCGACGCGGACCTCCACGAAATGCGCTCCGAACGAGGCCGCGGTGAACTTCTCGAGGTCGGGGTTGTCCGCGGCCTCGGCACTGAGCTCGGCGCCCTCGGGCGGGTCGTCGCCGAATCGCGCGCGGAACTGATGCGCGGCGGTGACGATGGCCGACCCCCACGACGACGTGCCCGACGATCCGCCGGCGACGGTCGCGCTCGGGAGGGCGCTGTCACCGATCTCGATGTCGACCACGTCGGTCGGTATCCCGAGCGCGTCGGCGGCGATGATCAGCAGGGTCGTCCACGCCCCGGTGCCGATGTCGGTGGCCGCGATCCGGACCGAGTAGCGGCCGCCGCGGTGTGCGATGGCGGCCTCGTTGCCCGGCTGCACCATGTGGGGGTAGGTGGACGAGGCGACGCCCAGGCCGACCAGGTGCCGCCCGGAGCGGCGGGAGCCGGGCTCGGCGGGACGATGGTCCCACCCGAACCTGTCCGCGCCCTCGCGGAGACACTCGAGCAGCCGCCTCGACGACCAGGGATTGCCCGTCTCGGGGTCCTCGGCCGGTTCGTTACGCACCCGAAGCTCGATCGGGTCGATGTTCACCGCGTGCGCGAGCTCGTCCATCGCCACCTCGCCGGCGAACATCCCGGGTGCCTCACCCGGCGCCCGCATCCAGAAGGGGACTGCGACGTCCAAGGGGACGACGTGATGATCGGTCCGGCGGTTCGCGACGGCATACATCGAGCGAGAGGTGACCGCGGCCTGCTCGGCGAACTCCTTGGCATGAGCGCTGTGCGTGTGCGCCTCGTGCACCAGGGCGGTGAGCTGGCCGTCGCGGTCAGCGGCCAGCCGGAGCCGCGAGCGCGTGGGCGCGCGGTGGCCGACGTAGGCGAACATGTGTTGCCGGGTCACGGCGAATTTCACCGGGCGCCCGGGCAGCATCATCGCCGCCATGGCCGCCAGCACGTCGTGGGAATGTGGTGACCCCTTGGAACCGAATCCGCCGCCGACGTGCGGTGCGACGACCCTCATCTGCTCGGGTTCGAGTCCCAGCACCGGCGCCAGCGAGGACACGACGCCCTGCGTCGACTGGGTCGAATCGTACAGCGTCAGGGTCTTCTCGTCCGGGTGCCACGTCGCCACCACCGTGTGGGGCTCCATCGGATTGTTGTGTTCTTCCGGTGTCGAGTACCACTCGTCGATCGTGACGGTGTCCGTGCGGCCGGAGTCCCCGGCCGCCTGGTCGAAGATCCGATCGGGGTCGCCGTCCAGCGAGGTCGGCTCGAACCCGCCGTTGACCTGCTCGGGGCGGTAGCTCGCCGGGTGGTCGATGCGGAACTCGGTGTCGTGGTCGGCCTCGTCGTACGTCACGGTCACCGCTGCCGCGGCCTCCCGGGCCGTCTCGGGACTGTTCGCGACGACGGCGCCGATCAGCTGCCCGCGGTAGGCGATCTCCGGCGACTGCAGGATCGTCAGGTCGCCGTCGGAGGTGTCGGCCAGCCGCGGGGCGTTCTCGTACGTCAGCACCAGGTGCACGCCATCGGTGCCGTGCGCGGCGGCAGCGTCGATCGCCGTCACGCGTCCGCGCGCGACGGTGGCGGTGATCGGCCAGAGATACACCCCGTCGATCAGGTGCTCGTAGGCGTACGGTGCTGTGCCGCGGACCTTCTCGACGCCGTCGATCCGTGCATGGGAGGTGCCGATGGCGGTCATCGCGTGCTCAGCTCCCGCAGTGTGGCGATCAGGGTACGTCGAGCGAGGGCCACCTTGAACTCGTTGCCCGCCAGCGGGCGTGCGTCGCCGAGTTCGGCTTCGGCTGCCGCAGCGAACAATTGCGGTGACGGACGCTGTCCGCGCACCACGGATTCCGCGCGTTCGGCCCGCCACGGTGTGTGTGCGACACCGCCGAATGCGATGCGTGACTCGCCGATCACGTCCCCGTCCATGCTCACCTCGGCCCCGACGGAGATGAGTGCGAAAGCGTACGAGGCACGGTCGCGGACCTTGCGGTAGGTCGACGCCGAGTCGGGCAGGGGAGGCGGCACGTCGATGGCCACGATGACGTCGTGCGGCTCGAGTACGGTGTCCCGCTCGGGGTGTTCGCCCGGGAGCCGGTACAGGTCGCGGATGTCCACCTCGCGCTCACCATCGGGACCCTGCACGACGACGCGTGCGTCGAGTGCGGTGAGGGCGACCGCCATGTCGGAGGGGTGGGTCGCCACGCACGCGTCCGACGCGCCCAGGATGGCGTGGTACCGCGTGTAGCCGCCGATGGCCGAGCATCCCGAGCCCGGCGTCCGTTTGTTGCAGGGGGTGGTCACGTCCTGGAAGTACACGCAGCGCGTGCGCTGCAGCAGATTCCCCGCGTTGGTCGCGAGGTTGCGCAGTTGTGGTGAGGCGCCCGACAGCAGAGCGCGCGCCAGCACGGGGTAACGACGCCGGACCAGGGGATGGGCGGCGGTGTCGGCATTGCGTGCGGTGCCGCCCAGACGTAACGAACCGTCCGGCTTCTCGGTGATCCCGTCGAGCGGGAGTCGCGAGACGTCCAGCAGGGCGGTCGGATCGGCGACCCCGAGCTTCATGTGATCGACGAGGTTGGTGCCTCCGGCGATCAGCTTGGCGCCGTCGTGGGCGCGCAGGAACTCGACGGCACCGGCCACGTCGGTCGCGCGGTCGTAGGTGAACGGGATCATTGATCGGCCACCTGTCGGATCGCGGCGAGGATGTTGGGGTAGGCGGCGCAGCGGCAGAGGTTGCCGCTCATCCGTTCTCGGATCTCGTCGTCGGCCAAACGGCTGTCGTCGCCGCCCGAGGTCGGGTCCAGGTCCTCGGTGACGTGACTCGGGTGGCCCTGCTTCGCCTCGTCGAGCATCCCGACCGCCGAACACAGCTGGCCGGGGGTGCAGTATCCGCATTGGAAGGCGTCTTCGTCGATGAACGCCTGCTGCATCTCGTGCAGGTCGTCGCCGTCGCCGAGGCCTTCGGCCGTCACGATCTCGCTGCCCTCATAGGACACCGCGAACGACAGGCAACTCACGATCCGCCGACCGTCGACCAGCACGGTGCACGAACCGCACTGTCCGTGATCGCATCCCTTCTTGGGGGAGAAGATGCCGAGCCGGTCACGGAGACCGTCGAGCAGGGTTGTGCGCGTGTCCACGACGACGTCATGGTCGGCACCGTTCACGGAGAGCGAGATCCTGGCTTCCACATCGCGGGGCGTACCCGACGCACCGGGTGGTAAACACCCACCGCATGCGCGGGAATGTCTGGAACAATCGGCCCAATGGCCACCTCGAGACCCAGAGTTGTCGTCATCGGCGCCGGATTCGCGGGCATGCACTGCGTCCGCCGGCTCAAGAACGAGCCGGTCGATGTCACCGTCGTCGACCGCGGGACCAGTCACCTGTTCCAGCCGCTGCTGTATCAATGCGCCACGGGTCTGCTGTCGGAGGGCGCGATCTCCAGCCCGATTCGTCACCTGACCCGCCGGCACAAGAACCTCGACGTGGTGCTCGGCGAGGCGTCGGACATCGACGTCGACGCCCGTGAGCTGACCGTCGACCGCATCGACGGGTCGTCGTTTCATCTCTCGTACGACCACCTCGTCGTCGCGGCCGGGATGCGCACCGCCTACCGCGGCAACGAGGCGTTCGCCGCACACGCCCCGGGGATGAAGACGCTCGACGACGCGCTGTCGATCCGGCGCAAGATCATGGCCGCGTTCGAGATGGCCGAGACGATCACCGACCCGGAGGAGCAACGCTCCTGGCTCACCTTCGCGGTGGCCGGTGGCGGGCCCACCGGTGTCGAGCTCGCGGGGCAGATCCGGGAGGTCGCGACGCTCGCGCTCGAGCGCGAGTTCGATGCGATCGATCCGGCCCAGGCGCGGGTGCTGCTGCTCCACGGCGGAGATCGGGTGTTGCCGTCGTTCTCCCCGAAGCTCTCGGCCAGTGCCCAACGCACGCTCGACGAACTCGGGGTCGAGACCCACCTCGGCGTGCATGTGACGGGAGTGGGGGAGAACTTCGTCGAGACGACCCGCAAGGCCGACGGCGACAAGCAGACGTATCCCGCGCGGACGACCCTGTGGACGACCGGTGTCGAGGCCGTCCCGTTCGCCACCACGCTCGCCCGCGCGCTGGGTGCCGAACAGGACCGCGGTGGCCGGATACCGGTGGGGCCCGACCTCTCGGTCCCGGGCCACCCCGACGTCTTCGTGTGCGGCGACATGAGCTCCTACCGCGACCTCGCGGGGGTCGCCGAGGTGGCCATGCAGGGCGGCCGCCATGCCGGGGCGGTGATCGCCGAAACCGTTGCCGGGCAGACCGATAGGTCGCCATTCAAGTACCGTGATCTCGGCACGGCAGCCTACATCGCGCGCCGGCACGCGATCGTGCAGTCGGGGCCGCTCCAGCTGTCGGGATTCCTCGGCTGGGTCGCGTGGGGCGTCATCCACATCGCCTTCCTGGCGGGTGTGCGAAACCGGATGGGCACCGTGATGACCTGGGGCGCAACACTCCTCACCGACAGCCGGCGGGAGCGTGCGATCACCTACGGTGACCCGGAGACGGCGCGACAGCCCTACGGTCGATGACCGGAGTTCCCTCGATCGCTTGTCCGTGAACCCCTCGCCTGGTATCCAGAGTAGAACACGTTCTAATTCTGACCGTCTGACTGGGCGAGGAGTCCTGTATGCACACCCCGATCTGTGACGAGCTCGGTATCGAGTTCCCGATCTTCGCGTTCACCCACTGCCGCGACGTGGTGGTCGCGGTGAGCAAGGCGGGCGGGTTCGGCGTGCTCGGCGCGGTCGGGTTCTCCCCGGAGGAGCTCGAGATCGAGCTCAACTGGATCGACGAGCACATCGGCGACCGTCCTTACGGCGTCGACATCGTCATCCCGAACAAGTACGAGGGCATGGACTCGAACATGTCGGGCGAAGAACTGGCCAAGATGCTGCAGTCGATGGTTCCGGCGGAGACCCTCGACTTCGGCCGCAAGCTCCTGCGCGACCACGGTGTGCCGCTCAACGAGGACAGCGACAACTCGCTGCAGCTCCTGGGCTGGACCGAGGCCACCGCCACCCCGCAGGTCGAGATCGCACTCCAGCATCCCAAGGTCACCCTGATCGCGAACGCCCTCGGCACGCCGCCCGCCGACATGATCGAGAAGATCCAGTCCGCAGGCCGCAAGGTGGCCGCCCTGTGCGGATCGCCGAAGCAGGCGCGCAAGCACGCCGACGCGGGCGTCGACATCATCATCGCCCAGGGCGGCGAGGGCGGCGGGCACTGCGGCGAGGTGGGTTCCATCGTGCTGTGGCCGCAGGTTGTCAAAGAAGTTGCGCCGGTGCCGGTTCTGGCCGCCGGTGGCATCGGTAGCGGTGAGCAGATCGCGGCGGCCCTCGCGCTCGGCGCGCAGGGCGCGTGGAGTGGTTCGCAGTGGCTGATGGTCGAGGAGGCGGAGAACACCCCGGTCCAGCAGCAGACCTACATCGAGGCCTCCAGTCGCGACACCGTGCGCAGCCGGTCGTTCACCGGCAAGCCGTGCCGCATGCTCCGCAACGACTGGACCGAGGCCTGGGAGGACCCGAACAACCCCGATCCGCTGGGAATGCCGTTGCAGTACATGGTCTCCGGCATGGCGGTCGCGGCCACGCACAAGCATCCCGACGAGAGCATCGACGTCGCCTTCAATCCCGTCGGCCAGGTCGTCGGACAGTTCCGCAAGGTCGAGAAGACCTCCGCGGTGATCGAACGGTGGGTCACCGAGTACATCGACGCGACGAGCAGTCTGGACTCGTTCGCCAACGCGAACGCCTGAGACGTCGACGGTGGCGATCTCACTCGGTGAGGTCGCCACCGGCCGCTCGCCAGCCGATGAGGCCGCCGCTCATGTTGACGGCCTCGAAGCCGTTCTCCACGAGGAGATTTGCTGCACCGGCGGATCTGATCCCGCCGGTGCAGAACGCTATGAGCAGGGTGTCCTCGGGGAGTTCGACGCATCGCTGCGGAAGGACCTCGAGAGGCATGTGTACCGCGCCCGGGATGTGGACGCGGTTCCATTCGAAGTCGCGTCGAACATCCACCACGACGGCGCCGGCGGTGACCAGGCGAAGCGCCGCGGCTGCGGGCACGGTCGGAGGGCGGCGGAGATAGTGGCGAACCTTCACAACCTTCAGTCTAACTGAAGGTTGTGGGCGGTCAGGAACCGGTCACGGACGCGAAGTGCGCCGCGAGTGCCGCGGTGAGCCCGGGGAGGCGCTCGGCGAATTCGGCGTCGAGGCGGCTGACCTGCTGGGCCGCCCGCTCCAGAAGCTCCTCGCCGGCCGCGGTGATACCCAGTGCCGATGCGGCGCCGGCATGTGCCGTCCGGTCATCGACGAGTCCGGCGTCGACGAATCCCGAGACCGCCGTGTGCGCGCTCTGCACAGTGATCCGCGAGCGCCGGGCCAACTCGCTGAACGAGATGCCCGGCGTGCCCCGGATGTGGCCCAGGAGGCCGTACTTGCGCGGGGTCAGGCCGAGCGGTGTGAGTGCCGCCGCCAGCTCGGCCTCCCAGACGCGCCCAATCGTGAGCAGTGTGACGGTGGGACTGAACGGCGGCGGCTCCGGCATGGGGGCAGGCTAACAGCCACCCGGACAGAGATCACCGGCGTCGGGCGTTCACCGCAGTTGCGCCATCACCTTGCGAGCCGTGGTGATACCGGATTCGATGGCGCCGTCGACGACCACGCCGTTCCAGCCCTTCGCGAAGTCGGCGCCGGCGAAGTGCAGACGCGTGGTGGAGTCGTGGAAGTGACTCCAGCCGTTGAAGAACTGACCCGACTTGAGCGTCGCCCAGGTCTGGCCGGACCACGGATCGGCCACCCAGTCGTGACCGCCGCAATCGATCACCGTCAGGTCGTTCCGCCACACATCGACCGCCCTCTGCGCCGAGGCGACGTCGTCGAGGTCGATGGCCGTGTGGTCGGACCCGAACCCCACCAGGATCGTGGCGTCCTCATCGTCGAGGAAGTACTCGCTGCGCAGCAGCGAAATCGGATGCTGTCCGGGCGCTCCGGCGATGACGGAGTGGTGACCGGCGACCTTGATCCAGATCTTGAAGCCCACCGAGTTGGTCCCGTCGGCGATGAGTGCGGTCTGCTCGGCCGACAGGGCGGGGCTGAAGTCGATGGTGCGCAGTGCGCCGATGGGTGCGGTGACGATCACCGCGTCGGCCGCGACGACCTCGCCGGTCGCCATTGTCACCCGGGCGCCGCCAGGATCGTGCGTCACCGAGCGGACCGGGGTGCCGAGCACGATCTCACCGCGAAGGTCGCCGGCGATCGCCTCGTAGAGGCCTCGCATCCCGTTGGTGAGTTTGAATCGCAGGGTCTGCTCGTCCATCAGAGCGCTGCGGTGATCGCTCAGAGACGCCCAGTGTTTGGCCATCAGCGGGGACGCCGTGGCCGTCGGGCCCTGGTACCCGGCCGACCAGTACGAGTCGGCGAGGTCGATCTCCTCGCGGGTGAAGTCGCCGTTGTGCAGGCAATCGAGCACGCTTCCCTTGTCGGCGGCCAGGAAGCGTTCCCGCAGTTCGGGATCCGTGTCGGGGTCGCGGAGGATCGCGAGCGGGTCGTGCGGGTAGGGGAAGAACTCGCGTGAACCGTCGACGATGGTCTCCTGCAGCCGTGACAGCTTGGTGTCGAGGTCGTGCTCGGTGCCGGAGTGCACGACGCCCTCGCTCACCCAGTACGCCGACTCGATGTCGGGGCTGGGGTAGATCGTCTGCGCGTACCGGGTGATCTCGGTCCAGACGAACGGTTGCATCCAGTGCACCCAGGTGGCGCCCATCTCCAGGGCATGGCCGCCCAGACGTTCGTCGGTCCACGCGCGCCCGCCGATGCGCTCGCGTGCCTCGATGACGCGGACGTCGATGCCGGCGGCCTCGAGCTCGCGGGCCGCGGTGAGGCCGGCGAAGCCCGCGCCGATGACGATGACCGACGGACGTGGTGATGGGCCGGGATCCGTTGCGCGGGAGACGGACGCGGGGCCGGCGGGTCGGGGATCGGGGGACATGACTGCTCCTTGACGATGGCAGGAAGGTTACGGGGTGTCAGAGCACGACGGTGACGGTCTTGGGCTCGGTGTAGGCGAGGATGCCCTCGTACCCGAGCTCGCGACCGATCCCGCTCGCCTTGACACCACCCCACGGGAGTTGCGGAGCCAGCGGCGACCAGCCGTTGATCCCGATCGCTCCGGCGTCGATGCGCGCGGCGACGGTGTGGGCGCGGGACAGGTCGGTGGTCCAGACGGTCGCCGACAGTCCGTACTGGTTGTCGTTGGCCAGTGCCAACGCCTCGTCGTCGGTGTCGAACGGGATGACCAGGCCGACGGGTCCGAAGATCTCCTCGCGGGCGACGGTCATGTCGTTGCGCCCGGCCAGGACGGTGGGTGTCACGTAGAACCCGGCGGAGTCCGGTGCCGCACCGCCGCTGACGACCTCGGCGCCCTCGTCGACGCCGGTGTCCAGGAGCGCGAGTACGCGGTCCCGCTGACGGGCGTTGACCAGCGGCCCCATCGTCGTCGACGGGTCGAACGGGTCGCCGAGCACCTGTGCCTGCGCGGCACCGGTGAGCCCGTCGAGGATCGCGTCGTAGACCTTCCGGTGCGCGAGCACGCGGGTTCCCGCCGCGCAGACCTCGCCCTGGTTGAAGAACATGCCCATCGCGCACCCCTGGATGGCCGCGTCGAGATCGGCGTCGGCGAAGACGATCTGCGGCGCCTTGCCGCCCAACTCGAGTGCGGTGCGTCGGAACGTGTCCGCGGAGTCACGCAGGATCGTGCGACCGGTCTCGGTGGAGCCGGTGAAGGAGATCTTCTTGACCCCGGGGTGGCGGGACAGGACGGCGCCGGCCACGCTGCCGATGCCGGTGACCACGTTGACCGTTCCGGGTGGGAAGCCGGCCTCGTCCACGAGTTCGGCGAGGCGGAGCACCGACAGCGAGGCGTCCTCGGCAGGCTTGATGACCACGGTGTTGCCTGCGGCCAGGGCGGGAGCCAGCTTCCACCCGAGGATCATCAGCGGCGCGTTCCACGGGATGATGGCACCGATCACGCCGATCGGTTCGCGTCGCGTGTACGCGTGAGTGGGGACCGGTCCGCCGAGGTATCCGTCGTTGGCGATGAGTTCGCCGTTGATCTTGTCCGCCCACCCCGCGTAGTAGCGAAGGGTGGCGATCAGATTCGGGATCATCAGTGCCGAACTCATGCCGAGTGGCCGCCCCATGTCGAGCGACTCGAGCGCGGCGAGTTGCTCGATGTCTCGCTCGACGAGGTCGGCGAGCCGGTTGAGCAGCAGACCTTTACGGGACGGGGCGAGGGCGCCCCACTCGCCGCGGAAAGCCGACCGCGCGGCGGTGACCGCGGTGTCGACGTCGGCGGCATCGGCCGATGCGAGCTCGGCAAGTGGTTGTGCCGTCGCCGGATTGAGGGTCGTGAAGGTGGCGTCTGAACGGTGCCAGGTACCACCGATGTACAGGCCGGTGTGCAGGTTCGAGATGTCGATCATGGTGAGTTCGCTTTCTGTGCGGGGCAGGACTGGTCACGAGGCGGATGCGGCCGGGGTGTCTCGGCGCGCCGGCCGACGCCAGCGGCCGATGGATGCGCCGATCACGAAGACGGCGACGATGACGAGCAGGAACACGGTGGCGAGGATCTGCGATCCGCTGATCAGCGTGGTGAAGTTGGCGACCACGAGTGCGGTGATACCGAGCAGTCCGACGGTGCCCAGGGCCGGCGCGATCCTGGTGTGCCACAGCCGGTTGTCGGTGGAGCTGCGCCGGAACCAGACGATGATCGCGATGCTGGTGAGCACCATCAGCACCAGGATGCTGACGATCGCGACACCGGCCATCCAGGTGAACAACTGCAGCACGGGATCGGCACCGGCCACGGCGAACGCGCCGACCAGGATGAAGGCGGTCACCGTCTGCACCACCGAGCCGACGTGGGGCGAGCCGTGGCGGCCGTGCACGTCCATGAGTCGGCGCGGTGCGTACCCGGTCCGCGACAGCGCGAAGGTGTACCGCGCGATGGCGTTGTGGAATGCCAGCAGGGCGGCGAACAGGCTCGTCACCAGCATCACCATCATCACGTCGGCGGCGACGCTCCCGAGGAAGGTGGTGGTGGCGACGAAGGTCAGATTCGCCGTATCGGCCTGCGCGGCGGCCTGCACCTGATCCGAGCCGAAGGCGAGCACCACCGCCCAGCTCGCCGCGGCGTAGAGGATTCCGATGGTGCCCACGGCGACGTAGGTCGCGATCGGCACGGTTCGCCTCGGATTGCGGGCCTCCTCGCCATAGATGGCCGTCGCCTCGAAGCCGACGAACGAACCGATCGCGAACATCAGCGCGATGCCGGGTGAGCCCGACAGGAATTCCGACGGCGTGAAGGACACGACGTCGACGCCGTGCGCGCCACCCTGTGCCAGCACCGCGACCGTCAACGCGACGATCAGCGCGATCTCGGCCACGAGGAGGACGCCGAGCACCTTGGCGCCGAGGTCGATGCTGCGATAACCGAGAACGGCCACCATGGCCATCAGCACGAATGCCCACAACCACCACGGCAGGTCGGGACCGCCGAATCGGAGAACGACGTCGCGCATGGTGGACGCCGCCAGGCCGTAGATGGCCGCCTGAATGGTCGTGTAGGCGAGCAGGGCCAGCGCGGCCGAGCCGACGCCGGCGCTGCGGCCGAGACCGTGGGTGACGTAGGCGTAGAAGGCGCCGGTGTCGGTCACCGAACTGCTCATCGCCGCATAGCCGACGCTGAACACCAGCAGGACGGCCGCGGCGACGATGTAGGCCATCGGGGCTCCCGCGCCGTTGCCGATCGCGATCATCACCGGCAGCGAACCCGCCACCGCTGTGAGCGGTGCGGCCGCCGCGATGACCAGGAAGACGATTCCGGAAACACCGATCGAACCCCTGAGGGCTGATCGGGCGGGCGTCGACGTCGGATGGATGGTGTCGACCATGGCGAGCTCTCCTGTCGGCTATGGTTCAACGAACGTAGAACCAAGAACTGTGATGGAGGCTACATCCGGGGTGTGCGCGCGGGAAGCGGAACGAGGGTCGGTAAAACCTTTACCCGGGGCGCAATCGAGCCCAGGGAGGTGTGATGCCACGACTGGTCGACCATGATGAGCGCCGACGGGCCATCGTCGCCGCCGCGTGGCGGCTGCTCGCCACGCGGGGAGTCGACGGGATCAGCATGCGGGATCTCGCCACGGAGGCCGGGTACACCAACGGAGCGCTCAGTCACTACTTCGCGGGGAAGGACGAGATCCTCCGCACCGCATATGAATACGTGATCGAGGCGACCAACGCCCGGATCGAGGCGGCGACGCAGCGCCGCACGGGGAGCGCGGCGCTGCGGGCGCTGTGTCAGGAGCTGATGCCGCTGACCGACGAGGCCACCCTCGAGGCCCGTATCGCCATGTCGCTGTGGCAGCGAGCGATGACCGACACCGTGATGGCGGAGGTGAACAACGCGGCGGTCGCGGAGTGGAAGGTTCGGATGGCGCAGTTGTGGAACGAGGCGGTCGCCGCAGGTGAACTACCGGCCCGCGACATCGGTGTGGGTGTCGAATTACTGATGACGACCATCTTCGGACTCCAGGTGACGGCGGTCCTGGACCCGCGGACGACGTCGCGCGTCGACCAGATCAGACTGGTCGACGCGATTCTCGACGGCGACTGACCGGGTTCACCCCACGGTCGCGAGCGGGAGCGTCACCTGGACGGCGGTGCCGGACGGTTCGTTCGGCAGGTACCTGATCGTGCCGCCGTGCCGCTCCACGATGTGTTCGGAGATGATCAGCCCGATGCCCGAGCCGTCCTGTTTGGCCGAGAATGCGCCGGACGCGAGCCGATCGGTGGGTGCGCCGGTCATGCCGCGACCCTGGTCCCGGATCCACACCGTGGCCAGTCCGTCGGCCTCGCCGGTCTGGATCGACAGTTCTTTGACCTCGGTCGTCGGGCGGACGATCTCGTCGAGTGCGTTGACGCAGAGGTTGATGATGACCTGCCCGATGAGCACGTTCTCGCCCTGGATCGGCAGGTCGCGGTCGGGGATCTCGGCGTACACGCGCACGCCCTGCTCGGCCGCGCGCAGCCGCACGAAATACAGACTCTCCTCGACGGTCTCGTTGAGGTCCATCAGCGTCGTCGTGCTCTCGATGCGCCGCACGTAGCGCCGTACCGAGGCCACGATGTCGGCCGCGCGGTGGAGTTGTTTCTCGATCTGGTCGATCCCGTAGGCGAGACTGCGGGCGTCAACGGTCTCGGCGGAGACGCGGGCCTTGAGTCCGCTGAGATAGTTGGTCGACGCCGCGAGCGGCTGGCCGAGTTCATGGGCCAGGATCATCGCCATGTCGCCCATGGCGTGATAGCGGCTCAGGTACTGGAGGTTGGCCTCCTGATAGGCGTTGCGCCGCTCCCATTCGACGCGATCGGTCACGTCTCGGACGGTCAGGACCCGGGAACGGATGCCGTCATGGGCGACGATCTCGAGTTCGCCTGCCAGCCAGATGGTGGTGTCGTCGTCCTTGACGATCTCCTGCTGGATCTCGACGGACCCGGCTCCGCCGGCCAGTCGTTCGACGACGAGGTCGCTGGTGAGTCGTGGCTCGCAGCGACCGAGGTCCTCGAGGTGGACCCCCGACAGCTGCGCGGGGGTCCGGCCGAAAAGCTTCGCGGCGAGCGGGGAGATGTCGTCGATGCAGTTGTCGTCGTCGAGCACGACGATACCGGCGGACGTGTGGGTCATGATGCGCTGCAACGATTCCGACACCCACGTGAGTTCTTCCTGCAGCTCGACCTCGTCGGAGATGTTGCGGAACTCGACCATCACGACCGGCCCGTCCTCGCACCGCACGAGAGTCGCGCGTGCATCGGTGAGGAATTCGGTGCCGTCCTTCGCGCGGTACTTCCACTGCTTGCGGCTCGACCCGTGGACCACCGCTGACTGGAGCCAGGCCACACCGACCTCCCGGCGGTACTGGCGTTCCTGGGCGCTCATGTGGTGCGCCTTGAGGGGCTTGAGCTCCTCGAGCGTGAACCCGAAGATGCGGCACGCGGCCGGGTTCGCCCACAGGATGTTCTTCGAACTCGCCTCGTGGATGAGGATGCCGGTGCCGGTGTGGAGGATCATCTGCTCGAAGTCCCGACGAGCGGGGAACATCGCCATCACCTCACCTTCGTCCGTGTGTGGCATTCACCCCAGCCAGGATTCACCCCAGCCAGGATTCACCCCAGCCGACCTTCGCCCCCGTCACGATGCCATGCAGGTGACGACACGCAAGTAAGGAATTGCTTACCCGCATCGCGGGAAATCCCGATACCGGGCCGGGCCCCGCGTCCATAGTGTCGGACTCGAGATCGAGAGTCGATTCCGAACGGAGACAATGATGACCGCGGAGAGCCTGACCGAACGGGTGTGTGCGGAACCGGCGGGGGCGGCGCGTGACGCAGCGTTCGATCATGCGCTCGACGTGCTCCGGGATCGTCGAGACGAGTTCAACTCGCAGCGATACGTCCCCGGCGACTACATCGCGCTGCTGAAGCGGGCCGGCATGTACCGGGCGTCGACGCCCGCGGTGTTCGGTGGCGAGCCGATGGCTCCGTCGGACTTCATGTCCCTCGTCGAGCGCATCTCCGCGGTCGACCCGGCCACCGGGTGGGTGTCCAGCTTCGGCTCGTCGCTGGTGTACTTCGCCGCGCTGCCTGCCGAGACACAGGCGAAGATCTACGCGTACGGCCCCGACATCGCCTACGCGGGCGGTCTCTTCCCGATGCAGGAGGCCCAGAAGGTCGACGGCGGCTACCTGTGCAGCGGGGTCTGGCAGTTCGCGAGCGGCTGTCGCGGCGCCGACCTCATCGGCATCGGACTGGCCGGCGGGCCCGAGACCGGCGGCAAACCGCTGACGGCGCTGGTCGATCCGGCCGAGGTGGAGATCGTCGACAACTGGGATGTCGCCGGGATGAAGGCGACGGGTTCGCACGCCGTCCGCGCCGATCGCGTGTTCGTGCCGGAGGAGATGACCTTCGTGCGCGGCGGCGCGCCGCAGATCGACGAACCGCTGACCCGCTATCCCGCGCTGGCTTACGCCGCCCAGGTGCTGGCGGTGGTGACTCTCGGGGCCGCCCGGGGTGCGCTCGACTACGCCATCGAGGTCGGCGCCGCACGGACCTCCATCACCGGGGGTGCCAGCAAGGGCAACCGGCCGGCATACAAGAGCGGCCTCGCGATCGCCGAAGCGCAACTGCGATCGGCTCGCGCGTTCTTCTACGAGAGCACCGATGGGGTGTGGGCCAAAGCCCTGGCGGGAGAGCATATCTCGACCGACGATCAGGCGGTGCTGCGGCTGAGCGCCACGCATGCCGCGCACGTCGGCCGCAGCGTCGTGCTGCAGGTCTTCGATCTCGCCGGGACCGGAGCGATCTACGAGACCCATCCGTTGCAGCGGTTCCTGCAGGACGCCCTGGTGCCCGCCCAGCACGCCATGTTGCAGACGAACACCTACGAGGCGGCGGGCGCACTGCTGCTCGGCCTCGATGCCGGTATCCCCAGCTTTCCCTGAACGTGACATCCAGTCCTGACTGTCACGACCGCCGAGATCACCACCCGCAAGGAGTGCACCGCCCATGACCGACGAACCGTTGCGCACGCTGTTCTGCGTGGGGAACAACCAGAACTTCTTCGACCTGCCCAAGGCCGACATCGGGCCGGTATGGGAGGCGACGATGGAGTTCCTCACGAATCTGAAGAATCTCGACGGCGTCGACATCATCGGGACCTTCGACGACGACGCCCACATGGTCGGACCGTCCGACGGCTGGCCGTGGACGTTCTACGTTCTCGCCGACGTGCGCGACCAGCCGACCGTCAAGGCCGCCTGCAACCTGTTGCGCACCACCATGGTCGGCGAGTACGCGCTGTGGAAGTACTTCAAGGTCGAGGCGCGGATGGGCAGAGCCCTCACCATCCGCGACGACGTCACCTCCTGAGGCGACACCCGACCCCGTCCATCCCGACCCAGACCGAAGGAACATCGATGACCACCATCGAGCGGCCGTCCCGCGGCTTCGCGGACCTCGCCGAGAAGGACCGCGTCGCCGGTCAGCTGTACACCGACCCCGAGATCTTCGCCGAGGAGATGCGCAAGATCTTCTACCGCACCTGGGTGTGGGTCGCGCACGAGAGCGAGGTCCCGGAGGCGGGTTCGTTCAAGACGACGCAGGTCGGTGATCAACCGGTCATCGTGACCCGGGATCGCAAGGGCAACTTCAACACCCTGCTCAACCGGTGCCGACACCGCGGCGCAACCGTGTGCGACCAGCGCAGCGGCAAGGCCAACGGGTTCACCTGCCCGTACCACAACTGGTCGTACACCCTCGACGGCCGACTGCGCGGCATCCCCTACCCGGATGGGTATGAGGGTGTCGTCGAGAAGAACGACTTCCCGTTGCAGAAGCTGCGCACCGAGAGCTATCTCGGCATGATCTTCGCAACGTTCAATCAGGAGATCGAGCCGCTCGAGGATCACCTCGGGGACGCCAAGATCTGGATGGACCGATTCCTCAAGCAGTCCAACGGATTTCCGACCAAGGTCCTCGGCAGCCACAAGTTCCGGTTCAAGGGAAACTGGAAGATCCAGCTCGAGAACACCACCGACGGCTACCACTTCCCGATGGTGCACAAGTCGTGGATGGCCTCCGTCGACGCCGAGACCGCGAACATGATGTCGTTCATGGACGACCCGGCCGCGCAGACGCACGCACTCGGCAACGGGCACAGCGTCGCGATCATGGCGGCAGCTCACGCCGATCTCGACGTCGACGACGGCGACGAGGAGATCCAGCCGCGATTCCAGCACCTCGTGGACGAACTCACCGAGGCCGGTGAGAGTCCCGAACGCATCCGCCGCTACATGCGGTCCATGCACGGCTGCGGGTTCAACCTCAACATGTTCCCGAACATCGCGATGTCGTCGTCGTTCTTCCGGGTGCTCATCCCGATCAGCGTGGACGTCACCGAGGTCTGGCACATGGCCATCGGCATGGACGGCGGCCCCGAGAGCATCAACCGAGAGCGCCTGCGTATCCACGAGCATTTCCAGGGCCCCTTCGGATTCGGCAGTCCCGACGATGCGGAGGGATGGGACCGGGTGCAGATCGGTGCCGGGGGCAACCCGAACATGCCGATCCTGGTCAACCGCGGCGAGAACCGCGAGTTCACGACCGAAGAGGGCTGGCCCACTTCGCATGTCACCGACGAAACCGGGATGCGCGAGTCCTACGGCATGTGGAAGAGGATGATGAGCGATGACTGAGCTGCACACCTTCAACGACCCGCGCGTGCTGCGCGCGATCGCGCTCGTGTGGAAGGAGGCCGAACTCCTCGACGCCAAGGACTACCCGGCATGGGAAGCCCTCTACACCGACGACGCGCATTACGTCATCCCGATCGATCCCGACACCGACGACTTCGACTCGTCGCTGAACATGGTGTACGACGACAAGCGGATGCGCCGGTTGCGCGTCGAACGGATGATGCAGGGATACGCACCGTCGGCGGTCGCCGCGGCCCGTACGGTCCGGGTCATCTCGCGGTTCACGGTGTCCGACGTCAGCGACGACACCGTCATCCTGCGCTCGGCACAGATCCTCAACGCGTTCAAGCGGGACGCCTTCTCGACGATCGGCGCCGAGCTCACCCACACCATTGCGCTCGGGCCCGACGGGGACGACCGGATCAGTTTGAAGGTCGCCCGTCTCATCGACAGCGAGGACGCGGTCAGCGCCTCCGGATACCTGGTGTGAGCGGGGAGTGGACATGAGCTCGACAACCAAGGGGATCGCGGTCGTCACCGGCGCGGCCGGCGGGATGGGTTCGGTCATCGCCCGCGGCCTGCATCGGGACGGTCATCGCGTACTGCTCACCGACATCACTCTCGACCCGGCCCAGCGGATCGCCGAGGAACTCTCGCCCGATGGGTCGACGGCGCAGGCGGCAGTTCTCGACGTCGCGCACCGACAGAACTTCGTCGACGCGCTGGCGCACGTGCAGTCCATGTGGGGCACACCGACGATCGTCGTCAACAACGCCGCCCTCACCCAGGCTGCCGACCTCATGACCCTCGACGAGCCGGACTTCAACCGGGTGCTGAACACGAACGTCAACAGCATCTTCTTCGGCTGCCAGGTGTTCGGTGCCGCGATGGCTGACGAGGGTTACGGCCGCATCGTGAACATGGCCTCGCTCGCCGGTCAGAACGGCGGCACGGCCACCGGCGCCCATTACGCCACGTCGAAGGGCGCGATCCTCACGGCGACCAAGATCTTCGCCAAAGAGCTTGCGGCGCGCGGAGTTACGGTCAATGCGATCGCGCCTGGACCCCACGACCTACCTGTCGTGAAGGCGACCGTACCGCCGGACAAGCTCGACGCCGTGATCGCCGGCATCCCCGTCGGCTCATTGGGCAGCCCGGATTTCATCGCCGACATGGTCGGCCTGCTGACCGCCGAGAACGCCTTCTTCGTCACGGGTGCCTGCTGGGACGTCAACGGCGGGCTCTTCGTCCGCTGACCGCATCTCCGACAGCCACCGCCACCACCAGGAGCACTCCCATGGCCCTCACCGACGTCGTCGTCTCCGCAATCGTCCAGGAGACCCCGAGCATCAAGACGTTCTACCTGTCGAAGCCCGACGGCTCGACGATGGGGGAGTACACGCCGGGCGCGCACATCGACGTCGTCGGACCGACCGCCATCACCCGGCAGTACTCGCTGTGCAGCCGCCCCGACGGCCGCGAGTCGTTCGCCGTGGCGGTCAAGCGCGAGGACCAGTCCCGTGGTGGGTCGGCGGCACTGCACGACCTGCGCGTCGGCGACCGGCTGCAGATCAGCGAGCCGCGGAACCTGCTCGGGATAGATTCCACAGCAACACATCACGTGCTCGTGGCCGCCGGCATCGGCATCACCCCGATGCTGAGCATGGCGCGCTACATGGACGTGCACGGCATCAGCTTCGAACTGCACTACTTCGCCCGGACGGTCGAGGACGCGGCCTTTCTGCCGCTGCTGCGCGAGCGGTGCCCGGAGAAGCTCCACGCACACGTCGGCGTCGGGCGGGACGCCCACGCCTCGATCCTGACAACAGCACTGCAGGCGGCACCGCAGCAGGCGCATGTCTACGTCTGTGGTCCCGACGGGTTCATGACCAAGGTCCGCGATCTGGCGCAACAATTCGTCCCGGCCGACGCGGTCCACTTCGAGAACTTCCACGCGACGGACCAGCCGGATGCGTCGGAGAACACATCCTTCGACGTCGAACTCGACGGGGAGACCTATCACGTACCCGCCGACCGGAGCATCGTCGAGGTCCTCGAGGAGAACGGTTGCGACGTCGACACCTCGTGTCAGGAGGGCATCTGCGGCACCTGCATCATGCAGGTCCTCGCCGGCGAGCCCGAGCATCGCGACAATGTGCTGACCAAGGCCGAGCGAGAGTCCGGAGAGGTGATGGCGGTGTGCGTGTCGCGTACTGCCGGCGAGAAGATCGTGCTCGACTACTACTGACCAGGGGCGTCAGGGATTGGTCGGCACCTCGACGTCGAACCGCAGGATGTCCCGAACGAGAGTGCTGATGCTGTCGGCGTCGGTCTTGCTCTTGATCCGGGCACGGTGCACGTCCACCGTCTTGACGCTCATGTCGAGACGGCGGGCGATGTTCTGGCTCGGCAGACCTTCGACGACCAGCGCGAGGATCTCCCGCTCACGCGGGGTGAGCAGTGCGACCTTCGATTCCACCCACCGCTTCTGCGCGTGGGTACGAAACCGTTCGACGGCCTTCTCCATACCCGCCTGAACGGCGTCGAGCAGCCGCTGGGGATCGTAGGGCTTCTCCAGGAAGTCCATCGCGCCGGCCTGCAGGGTGGACACCGACATCCGGATGTCACCGTGCGCGGAGACGAAGATGATGGCGACGTGCGGCGCGAACTCGTTGAGCTTCTCCTGCAATCGCGGACCGCTCATCGTCGGCATGCGGACGTCGAGGACGATGCACGCGGGTGTGTCGCCGGAGTACTGGGCGAGGAAGTCGTCGGCGCTGTGGCAGATCCGCGGTGAGATGCCGATGCTGCCGAGCAACCAGTCGACTGATTCGCACAGTTCCGGATCATCGTCGACGACGAACACGGTCGCGGTCACGTCTGCTGCGGTCACGTCGGCCGGGGTCACGTCCATGCCGCGTCGGCCGTCCAGTAATTCATACCGACGGCACTCACCCGGTGCTGCCACTCCGAGGTCCGGTTCAGCCACGGTTCCTCTTGCCGGACCGACGCGTCGGCGGCCTCCGGCCCATCGGCTTCGACGGTCCAGTGCACCCAGTTGACCTCCCGGCCGTGCTCGTCGTGAACGAACAGGTCGACGTGGTGCCAGCCGTAGTTGAAGGTGTCCTCGTAACACGTGAGGAACATCCGGTGATGCGTCTCGGGACGGGGTTTGAGCGTCATGCAGATCTTCTCTCTTCCAACCGGACTCAGGCCGGAACGACCGGATGCGACCGCAGCTCGGTCTCGAGCACGGTGGCGATCTCGAACAGCGCGGACTCCCGGCCGGGCAGACCGATCACCTGGAGCCCGAGGGGCATCCCGGAGTCGGTGGTCGCACCGGGTACGACGACGACCGGACAACCGAGGAGCTGCCACGGGCGGCTCAGCACCGGCGATCCGGTCGCCGAGAGGCCCCGTGGTGCCGGTCCGGGTGCGGCAGGACCGACGATCACCGTGTGATCACCGAGCGCCTCGGCCAACAGATCCCGCGACCGGTCGCGGCGGATGAGGGCGGCGGCGTGATCGGCGACGCCGACCGCACGTCCGGCCTCGACGAGATCGCGCAGGGCGGGGCTGAGCGCACTCGCGTGCTCCCGGACGACATCGTCCAGCGTGCCGGCCGCCTCGTGGGACATCACCGTCACGTGGTCGTCGGCCAGGGTGCGCACATGGTCGTCGTACTCGAGCGTGCGGGTCTCGACGCCGGCTCGTTCGAGCAGGCCGGGCAGGCGGTTGATCAGCTCGGACATCGACGGATCGATCGGGTGCAGGTCGCTGCCACCCCACACCACCACGGTCCGGACGGTGGCCCGTCCCGGGACGTACGGCGAGCGACCCGAGAACGCGGAGTACACATACTGCAGGTCGGTGATGTCCCGCGTGAGGAGCCCCAGCGAGTCCAGCGACTCGCTGAGTCCGGTCACGCCGGACAAGTGCGTCGATCCGTGTGCGAGGACCATGCCCGCCGCGCCACAGTAGGCAGCCGGACGCGTCAGTGAACCTGCGGTCTGCGTTCCCAGCGCCACCGGGATGACACCCGCACCGACGGCGGCGGCCGATCCGCTGGACGACCCGCCCGGGGTGTGCTCGTGGTCGTGCGGATTTCGCGTCGGGCCGGGTGCGAAGTAACCGAACTCGGTCGTGACCGTCTTGCCCTGGATCACTGCGCCCAGATCGCGAAACCGGCTGACACAGCGCGCATCCGACGCTGCGGGAGCCGAGGATGTGATGCTCGAGCCGGCGCGGGTCGGCAACCCCTCGACGTCGATGAGGTCCTTGACCCCGAGCGACACACCTCGCAGGGGGCGACGACCCGGCATCGCGTCCTGTCGGCGCGCGTCGTCGACGACGGTCGGGGACAGCTCGACCCACGCGTGCAGTTCGGTGTCGGTGCGGCGGATCTCCTCACGAGTCTGTTGCGCGAGAATCTCCGCCGACACCACCTTTTCGTGGACCGCGGTCGCCTGCTCACTGATGGGCTGTTTCCAGTAGGCCGAGCTCACCGTTCCTCCTTCTTGTGCTGGCACCAGTCTGCCCTCTCGGGCAGCGGGGCGACAGTAAAGATTTCCCTCGTATCGCCGTAGGCACGAGTGGCCATAACTTCGATGTCAGCCCTCGAAATCCAGGCGTCATCTCTCCCGCCAGCCTCAAGGAAACGCAATGACCATCAGAGAATCCGAGGTGACGACGCCGTCGTCGCCTGCCCCCGATCGACGAATCGATCTCAGCCGCATGTCGAGACGAGCGTGGGTCGTCACCGGCATGCTCGTGCTGTTCCAGATCATCGCCTTCGCCGACAAAGCGGTCCTCGGTCTGGTCTCGGCCGACGCCATGCCCGAACTCGGGCTGACTGCAACCGAATTCGGATTCATCGGCAGCGCCTTCTTCTTCCTGTACGCGATCGTCTCGGTCATCACCGGATTCCTGGCATCCAAGATCTCGGTGAAGTGGATCCTGTTCGCGATGGGTGTCACCTGGGCGGTGCTGCAGTTCCCGATGCTCCTCGGTGGGGGCGCCGCCATCCTGTTGGTGACGCGGATCGTCCTCGGCGGTGCCGAGGGACCCGCCACCGCCATGTCGCTCACCTCCGCGCACACCTGGTTCTCGCCGACGCGACGCGCGCTGCCGTCGAACCTGATCGCCGCCGGCTCCACGCTCGGGCCGGTCTTCGCGGCACCGTTGCTGGCCTGGGTCATCGCCGTGTGGGGGTGGCGATGGGCGTTCGGTGTCCTCGGGATCATCGGCCTGGTGTGGGTGATCGCCTGGTGGGCGATCGGCGCGGATGGACCCTACCGGCCCAAGAAGAACGACGCGGCACCCGACGCGGGCGAGGTGGTGTCCGATCCGGATGAGGTCGTGACCGACACCGACGAGACGGCGACCGCCGCGGTCGATGAGCAGAAGCCGGTCGTGATCTGGCGTGCCCTGCTCAGCCTGGCGTTCGTGTCGGCTGTGATCGGCGGGGCGTCGAACTTCTGGGTGCAGGGCTTCCTGACGACCTGGCTGCCCCAGTACCTGGGCACCGTCGTCGGGCTCTCGCTCGGCGAGGTCGGTGCGATGACGACCGTGCCGTGGGTGGTCGGGGCGCTGGTCCTGCTCGGACTGGGCGCCCTGGGGCACCGGATGTTGCATCGGGGGAGTTCGGCACACCTGGCGATCGCGGTTCCGTTCGGCTGTGCCGCGGTGCTGGCGGGACTGTGTTTCATCGCCATCCAGGCGACGTCGGGGATCACCGCGGTCGCGCTGCTGTGTCTCGCCGGTGGATGCAGCCTGGCCTTTCCGATGACAGCGACCGCGATCGGTTACGCGGTCGGCGCCCGGCAGCGACCGATCCTGATGGCGACTCTCGGCGGCGTGGCGTCGTTCGGCGCGGTCATCTCGCCGATCCTGGTCGGATGGCTGATGACCGACGCCGGCTACGTGTCACCGCCGAAGGGCGAGAAGCCGAGTGCGGAGATGGCCGGCAACATGGCCGACGGCGTGCACCAGGCCTTCACCATCACCGGGATCGTCCTCCTGGTGGGCGGCGCACTCTGTATCGCCTTCCTCCGGCCGGAACGACTCGGTGCCACTCTGCAGAAGCGCTACGTCAAGGTATCGGCCGACGCACCGGCCGCCTGACCCGATCTCAGGAGAAATCATGTCCGACAACGTAATCAGTGCCATCGATCCAGGAATCTTCCGAAATGTGATGGGGCACTATCCCACCGGCGTGGTGGTGGTGACCGGACGTGGTGACGACGGATCGGTGCTGGCCATGGTCGTCGGGACCTTCAGCTCGGTGTCGATGGACCCGCCGCTGGTGTCCTTCATGCCGATGAAGACCTCGCGCACCTTCGAGAAGATGCGCGGCTGCGAGTCGCTGTGCATCAACATCCTCGGGGGTGAGCAGGAAGACGTCGTCCTCACTGTTGCGCAGAGGTGGGAGAACAAACTCGACGGTGTCGACTGGTTCCCGTCCCCGTCCGGGGACCCGGTTCTGGCCGATTCGGTGGCCTGGATCGACACCCGCATCCGCAACGTCGTCGAAGCGGGTGATCACTGGATCGCGCTCTGCGAGGTGCAGGACCTGGCCGTCACCAACCCTGTGTCACCGCTGATCTTCTTCCAGGGTGGTTACGGCAGCTTCGTGTCGACGTCGCTGATGGCCCGGATGGATCACGAGATCCTGCCGACGATCCACGCCGCGCACGCGGCACGCCCGCAGGTCGAGGCCCTGGCCACGTCCGTTCGATGCGAGGTCTCGGTCCTCACCGCGGTCAGTCGCGACGAGATGGCCGTGGTCCTGTCGGCCACCGCGCCCGGCATCGACCGCGAGGAAGGTCTGGCGTATCGCATCCCGATGGTGCCGCCGATCGGCGACACGTATGTCTTCGACCAGGACGACGAGACCCGCGAGAGGTGGCTGGCGAAGCTGCGGAACGCCGATGACGATGTGCGACAGGTGCATCGCGACCGTCTCGACTTCGTCCGGCAGCACGGCTATCTGGTGTCCTTTCTGCCCGACGCGGACTCGGCGGCGTACGAGGAGATGCGCGCGGCGACGAAATCCTATGAGCGGGGCCGCCTCACGCCTTCGCTGGAACGCGAGATCTGCGAGTCCATCGGGAAGTCGCCGGTCGACTATCGGATTCGTGACGTGCGACCCGATCAGACCTATGACGTGGGTTCGGTTGTGCTGCCCATCCGGGACGCGCGCGGTGGCTATTCGATGACGCTTCGGCTGTCGCAGCTGCCCCTCGGCGTGAACGGCGCCGAGGTCGAGGCCTGGATCGAGCAGGCGCGCGCCGTGGTGGAGGTCCTCGGCCGATGACCGGTGTGGACATCGACGCCCGGATCGCAAGCCTGGTGGCCCGCGTCGAGACGCTCGAGGCCGAAGCCGACATCCGGCGGATCCAGGCCCGCTACATGTTCCTGTGCGACACCCCGTGCCCGGAACCCGGTCTCGCGGACGACGCGGAACGCATCGAGCGCATCGTGGACCTCTACACCGACGACGCGGTGTGGGAGGGCGTCGGCGAGTACTACGACGGACAGTTCGGACGTGCCGAGGGCAAGCAGGCGATCCGTGAGCACTTCCAGCGCTTCTGGGGTGAGAAGCGCGACCCGGCGCTTCTTCTCAACGCGCACTACCTGACGTCGGAGCAGATCCACGTCGACGGCGACAGAGCGGAGGGGCAGTGGATTCACATGCAGCCGTGGCTCTTCGACGACGGCACTGCGCTCCTGCGGTCGAGTCGACTGAACAACGCCTTCCGTAAGGACAACGGCCGGTGGCGCATCACCCGCACCCGCACCGAGAACGTCTTCATCGCACCGCTGCCCACGGGATTCGCCGAGAGCTACCCGTCGTCGTCGGTGCTGATGGGCTGATCCGTTCGAGTGTGCGACGTTCGCGTCGGTCGGATCGCAGGCGCTGCGATTGTGTCCGTAGATCGGCCGCGACCTTGCGCAGCGACGCGCGCCGAGTCGCGTTGTAGACGAGCCCCGGCAGCGCGGTCATGGGCAGCATCGCCGATGGCGGTTGCGTCCGGTTGTAGATGTCTCCGAGTGTCGCGGCATACCCTGCTCGATCCCGTGCCCGGCGGTTGACCTCGTACTCGAGCGGCGACGGTGGGGTGCCGGACGCCAGGAAGTTCGTCCACTGATAGATCTCGACGCATTCGCGCTCGCGTCGTCTCGCCCATGCCGCGGTGGCGGTGTCGACGGCATCGGGGTCGGGGTCACCGCCTCGCAGGACGGGGGCAAGTTCTTCGCCGAGCAGGCGGCCGTATCGGTAGGCATCCCGGATGCCCTGTGCGGTGACGGGGTCCTTGAAGTGTCCGGCGTCGCCGGGCAGCGCCCAGCCCGGTCCGCTCGACCGGCGGAAGTAGGATTCGATGCCGGTGCAGGAGCGGACGCGGGAGGTCATCTCGGCGCCGTCGAGACGGCGAGCGAGTCCGGGTATCGCGGCAATTCCCGCCAGGTAGGCGTCGGTGACCTTTCGGCCGCGGAACTCCTCGTCCAAGTCGATCGGCGGCTGCAGGAGGCAGAGCGTATGACCGCCGTCGCACGGGAACGCGGTCCCGAGAAGACCGTCGACTCGCCACTGAGAGGCGATGTGGCGCTGATCGTTTCGTGGGTCCGTCCAGTACGCGAAATAGCAGGACCGGCCGCTCGGCGACGAGATCAGCGGGATCTGGGCATTCGCCTCTCGGGCCACCATGCTCTTGCGCCCGTCCGCGCCGATCACCACGGGGGCGACCGCACGATGCTCACGTTCGTCCTCGTCGACGTAGACGACGCCCGCCGCGCGGCCGTCGGCCCAGATCAACGACGTCGCCCGGCAGAGTTGCCGGAGGTCGGCGCCGGCGGTGACAGCGGTTCGTTGGAGGGCGGCGTCGAGGTGTGAGCGACGTAGACACATCGCGTAATCGATACCCGAGACCGGTGAATACGGGGTACGCCATGCGATCTCATCCAGAACGGCCTCGGCTGTCGGGAGCCGCGGCGCGCCGGCGTCCTCGACGGCAGGCAGCGCGCCGAGCGCATGGATCTCGGCCATGGTCGACGGCCACAGCAGATGAGTCGACAGGGTGTCGGACGGAAAGCGTGCCGAATCGATGACGAGAACACGTAAACCTCGTCCGGCCAGCGCGATTGCCGTCGCGGCGCCGGCGCATCGGGCACCCACGATGACGGCGTCGTATTCCTCGGTTCGCTCGCTCATCGCGAATTCTCCATCCATCGGGTGGTCACCCGGACAGATGAGACGATATCCGTGTTGCGTCTCGCCGCGGGGCGGTTTGATCCGCTCTGGGCCCGTATGTGGGCGTAGACGGCACCGATGAAGCGTGAGTACGATCCCGGCGGCAACCCCGATCCAGGGTTCGGCGGTCAACCCGATGAGGAGTCCCACGGCTCCAGCGGCCTTCGCGGTCGCGAGGTAGGGCAGAGCCCGCGGCGCTACGTGCACTTCTGCGGAGTTGTGCAGAACGAGCTCGGCTTTCGCGAAATCCGCGATGGCGATCCCCGCGTTGGCGACGATGCAGAGGACCGTCGCGATGAACAGTGCAGTGCTCATGCGGGGTGACCCGTGGCCTTCCTCCTGACCCGAAAGAACGACCCGACCCCTCTTTCGTCCTCCACGACGGCCGCCGGGCCGCAGATACTCCAGGTGCACGTGGGTCAAGACATTGCTTGCCGATCACGCCGAGATCCGCAATCCCGCAGCATGGTTGACGACGGCACTCACCCGTGTGTGCCTCGATCAGTTGCGAGCGCGGAGCCGGCGCCGGGAGGAATCGCTTGTCGACGAAGTAGCGCGGGGCGCGGAGACCGTCGCGGCCGATGAACACTATCTGCGGCGCGAGAACGTGTCGCCGATCCCTCATTGGTCCCTGTGGGAACACCGGCCGTGGTCGCCGGTGCGCGCGCTGTCGCCGAGGAGACCCGGTTGTTCGCCGACCGAATCCGCGCGAGCGCCCCGATGCGGCTGGGTGGCAGGCGGATTCACGTGATCGCACCCGGTGGTCATGGTTTGGCTGGCATCGAGGTCGCGACCACTGGTGGGAGGGTGGCGAGAATCGAGATCCGGCGCATGACTTCGAGCACCGCGGCGGAGTTGTTCTGACCGGCGGTGCTCGGAGCCTTGTGTCTAGAAGGGCGGCGGGTTGGCGTCGTTCCAGCGCTTCTCGGCGCGTTGTTGGCGTCGGAAGTCGTTGTCGCGCAGGTCGTTGAGCCTCGCCCGTGCTGGGTGATCGGGTGGCCGGCTCGGGGTGAGCCGGTTGAACAGGTCGCGTCCGCTGAAGGCGTTGCCGACGAACATGTGTCCGGTGGGTGTGGTGTACCAGGCGGTCTGGAATTCGTCTTGGTGGTCCTGCCAGCTGGTGAAGGTCTTGATTCGGTGATGAAACCGGCACAGCGGTTTCAGATTGCGCGCATTGGTCGGGCCGCCGCGACGGGGGTCGGCGTGGTCGAACGGATCGGTATGGTCGAGATCGATCTGCCAGACCGGTGCGTTGCAGCCGGGGAAGGTGCAGCACAGTTCGCCGGCACGAACCAGGGCTTGGAGCTTCTTCGATGGGGTGTACCGCGTCGTCGAAGTGTCGGCGACGGGAGCCGGTGGCGCGTCGGGCGCGGGATGGATGTAAGTGCGCCGGGCTTGGGTGAGGAGCTGCCGGGCGGTGTCGGCGTCGATGATGCCGTGGCGGTCGAGGAATGCGGGGTCGTCGTCGAGACCGATCAGGGTCGACAGGTTCACCACGATGTGGAAGGTCGCGCGCGGCGCGGGCGATGGTGAGGCGTTCGGGTCGCGGTGCTCGGCGACCACGCTGTCGGTGGACGGGTCTACGACAGGTTCCGCGGCGGCGGCTACTTCCGCATCGAGGTGTTGCGCTGAGTCGGCGTCGCCTGGGGCAGCGTCGCAGTCGTCGCACCGGCAGGCGAGAGCCGCTTCGTTGCGTGCGAGCGCTTTGAGGGCGTCGGCGCGACGCTGAGAGAAGTTTCGCGGATCGCCGGCGTGGACGGCGTTGGCCATCGACGACAGGCGGGCATCGAACTCGGCGGCGTCGGAGGCGGGCAGCGTGCCGACGATCCGGGACTGCCCGGGTGTGAACCGATCGGGGGTGACCGTCACTTTGCGATCACCCCTGACCCGCTCTTTGCGTCGGCGGATCGCGTCGGGCGCCCACTTGGCGACGATGGAGTCGACCATGGCGGTGAAGCGCGCCGTCGACATCGGCGCGCGGGCGAAGATCGCCTCGGCCAGATGGGCGTCGACGGTCTGCATCTCCTCATCGTCGGTGATGAGATCGGTGCGCTTGAGGGCGATGAGGAAGCGGCGCTTGTCGATTCGACCGCACGCCAGTGCGTGTCCGGTGAACGCAAGCCGGTAGCGCAGGGCGTCGCCGGCCTCGATGAGTTCTTTCGCCTCGGCCGGTGTCACCGTGAGAGTGGCGCCGACCTCGGCGATCGCCTGCTCGAGCCCGTTCGGGCCGAACTGCTCGTACGGGTTCTCGCCGGCCGCTACTCGTGCCGACAGGTTCTCGAAGGCTTCGATGGAGTCGAGTTCGCCGCTGTGCACCTCGGCCCGCTGCTGCGCGTAGTCCATTTCGCGTTCGTCGTGAATGAGGCTGGCAACGACCATCATTCGATGCGCGGACGCCGCTGCCAGCCCGGCGCAGTGATTCAGGACCTCGATGAGTTCAGAAGCGGAGAGTTCATGGTCGGGGCGTAGCCGTGGTTCGACCGACTCCTGTGATGGGTCCACCGATGTGGTGGATCCGGCCCCCGCCCCCGATGACATGCCTCCATCATACTCGAACACGCGTTCGAGTCAAGGGTTCTTGCTGGACCGCGGCCCGTCGACACGACGTCTGTGGCCGGTGCCCCGGTCCGGGGTGACGACGGCTGTATGTCTCTATTGTCCCGTCACCTCTCACCGGTGACGAGGCCGAGTGATTCGCACCGATCATGTAGTCCGTCCGTACCATTTTGCGGACTGACCGGTCATTGCGCGCGCAACTTGATGACCAACGTGGGACCATGCTCTGTCGGTAAGCAACTGGGGAAGGGGCGCGCATGCGTCGGATCGTGTGTGGACTGGTCGGCGTCGCCGCTCTCGGCGTGATTGCGGGATGTGCGGAGGAGAGGGCGGCTGCGCCGGAGACCGTGACCTCGACCGTCACTGCGACGCAGACCACGAGCACTTCTACCGCACCCTCCCCGAGTGGTGCTGCATATTCTTCGGCCAGCAGTGTCGAAGCCAGTGTCGATGTCGAGGCGATCCGGTCGGTGAAGCTCGAATACTTCAGCGGCGACAAGGTGGGCGACAAGCTCTTTCAGCTCAACCGACGGGGTGGCACGAGCTTTCCCGGAGTGAGTTGGACGTCGCGTTCAGAGGACGGCGACCTGGAGTCGGATGAATGCGCAGTCGTGATCGATGTGACCGGCCCGGGCGACGTCGATGAACGGTACCGGAGCGACGAGTGCAGTGGTGGGCGCAATTCCATTCAGATGCCGTCGATCACTGTGCCCGGTGACTACCGGGTCACGGTGTCGGTCACCCCGCCCGGCGGTGGACAGCCGATCGTGGCCACCGAGACCATCAAGGTCATCGGAGTCGGGCAGTAGGGCCGCGCCGACGCCTGAACCTCAGTAGATACCGCGCGAAAGCGGTTCGCCGACAGGCAGACCCAGGGCCCCCTCGGCGAACCGGGTGACCGGTCCGATCGCGGCGTCGAGCGCCTCGTCGTAGCCGTCGCGTGCCTCGCCCCAGAGTCGGCCGGACGAACCGTCGGTGGTGATCCCGATCAGTGCGATGAGCTCACCGGTGGTGGGGATGCAGATCGCCCAGACGAATCGGGTCTCGGATTCCCAACCGCGCTGTGCCGCAGTGACGTACGTCGTGGGGTCGTCAACCTGGAGATGAGACAACGCCGGGACGTCGGTGATCCGCTCGTCCGCACGAAGCGAACGCAGATACCACGTCCCGGCGTTGATCTCGACTGGTTGCATGGTCTCCAGGCTATTCTGGCGTTGACCCTTCGTGACGCCCCTCCGCAAGCTCCGGGGCTCCTCAGGGAGCGGGGGATCCGCGCCCCTCCGCAAGCTCCGGGGCTCCTCAGGGATCGATGCGAGGGGGCCCGCTTCTCTGCTCCCTGAGGTGCGAGCGAAGCGAGCCACGAAGGGTCTTCGCAACTCGCCTCACCAGGCCCTTCGAGGCTCGTCGCTTGCGCTCCTCGCACCTCAGGGAGCGGGGGAGGCTCGCCCCTCCGTAAGCTCCGGGGCTCCTCAGGGAGCGGGGGAGGCTCGGAGCTTGCGCTCCTCGCACCTCAGGGAGCAGGGGAGCGCACCTCGGGGCCGCAGGACCTACTTCAGCTCGAGGAGCACCGTGCCCTGGGTGACCGCGGCGCCGGCCTCGATGGTGAGACCGGTGACGACGCCGTCCTTGTGTGCGGTGACCGGGTTCTCCATCTTCATGGCCTCGAGCACGACGACCAGATCGCCGGCAGCGACCTCCTGGCCCTCTTCGACGGCGACCTTCACGACGGTGCCCTGCATCGGAGCGGCCACGGCATCGCCCGAGGCGGCTGCGCCGCCGCCCTTCTTGCGCGACCGTGCCTTCGGCTTCTTGCGGACGACACCGTTGGCCGATCCGCCACCGCCGCCGAGCGCGAGATCACCGGGCAGGGACACCTCGACGCGGCGCCCGCCGACCTCGACGACGACGTTCTGACGCGGTGCCGCGTCGTCCTCGTCGATGGCCTCGCCGGCGGTGTACGGCTCGATCGGGTTGTCCCAATCGGTCTCGATCCACTTGGTGTAGATGTCGAACTTCTCGCCGTCCCCGATGAAGGCCGGGTTCGAGACGATGTGGCGGTGGAACGGGATGACCGTCGCGAGACCCTCGACCTGGAACTCGGCGAGCGCGCGACGCGAACGCTCGAGAGCCTGCTCGCGGGTTTCGCCGGTGACGATCAGCTTGGCCAGCATCGAGTCGAACTGGCCGCCGATGACGTCACCCTCGACGACACCGGAGTCGACGCGCACGCCGGGGCCGGTCGGCTCCTTGTAGACCGAGACCGGTCCGGGAGCGGGCAGGAAGTTGCGGCCGGCGTCCTCGCCGTTGATGCGGAACTCGAAGGAGTGGCCGCGCGGCGTCGGGTCCTCGGTGAACTCCAGCTTCTCGCCGTTGGCGATGCGGAACTGCTGACGAACGAGGTCGATTCCCGCGGTCTCCTCGGTGACGGGGTGCTCCACCTGCAGGCGGGTGTTGACCTCGAGGAACGAGACCAGGCCGTCGCTGCCGACGAGGAACTCGACCGTGCCCGCACCGTAGTAACCGGCTTCGCGGCAGATCGCCTTGGCGGACTCGTGGATCTTGGTGCGCTGCTCGGCGGTCAGGAACGGCGCGGGGGCCTCCTCGACGAGCTTCTGGAAGCGACGCTGCAGCGAGCAGTCGCGGGTGCCTGCGACGATCACGTTGCCGTGCTGGTCGGCGATGACCTGCGCCTCCACGTGGCGGGCCTTGTCGAGGTAGCGCTCGACGAAGCACTCGCCGCGACCGAACGCCGCGACGGCCTCACGGGTCGCCGATTCGAACAGGTCGGGGATCTCCTCGATGGTGTAGGCGACCTTCATGCCGCGCCCACCGCCGCCGAACGCTGCCTTGATGGCGACCGGGACGCCGTGCTCCTTCGCGAACTCCACGACCTCGTCGGCGTTCTTGACCGGGTCCTTGGTGCCAGGGGCCATCGGGGCGTCGGCCTTCAGGGCGATGTGGCGCGCGGTGACCTTGTCGCCGAGGTCGCGGATCGACTGCGGTGACGGTCCGATCCAGATCAGCCCGGCGTCGATGACGGCCTGGGCGAAGTCGCCGTTCTCCGACAGGAAGCCGTAACCCGGGTGGATCGCGTCGGCGCCGGACTTCTTCGCCGCGTCGAGGATCTTGTCGAAGACCAGGTACGACTCCGCCGAGGTCTGACCGCCCAGTGCGAATGCCTCGTCGGCGAGCTTGACGAACAGCGCGTTCGCGTCTGGCTCGGCGTAGACGGCGACGCTCGCGATGCCTGCATCCCGGGCGGCGCGGATCACGCGGACAGCGATCTCGCCGCGGTTGGCGATGAGGACCTTGCTGATTGCGGACGGGGTGTTCGCAGAGGTACTGGGCACTTGTTCTCCTGGGCCTTACTCGTACTCAGGTGCTCACGACGCGGTAGCGCACGCGACACGTTTGTCGGACGTCGGTCAAGTCTGGTGGTCCGCCGTCACCGGCCGGGATGCGGACGGCGAGGGCGATGCGACACCGTCGAGGTGCAGGTGTCGCGACCTTCCGGGCAATACCCTAGCCCACCGAGCAATCGTTCGGTGGCGCCCTGGGTCACAACGACGGAGAGAATGTGCTCGCATCACCGAGGCGGGCGACGAGTTCGGCGAAACCGTGCAGGTAGGCGTGGACAGGACCTGCTGCTGGATCGACTCTGAGGGCGTTTCCCGAGTCGACCTCACCGGAATTGAATGTGACGTTTCCCTCATGTTGCGCTCCCGGTGTGTTCGCCGATGAGGCGACGCCGAGCTCGTGCAGGGGTGACTCCCACGGGAACCGGGCGGAGTACCGCAGGCCCGACGGAGTGCGATTGATCCAGATGTACACCTCGTCCGGCGAGTAGCTGTGACTCCGGATGACCTTTGCGCGCCCCGCGTCGGCTGCCCCGGCGCCCGGTGCGTATCGGGTGTCGATGAACGAGATCACGAATCGAGGCCCGCCGACGTGGCCGATCAGGTCGGCCACCCGCAGGAACGGCAACGACGCCCCCTGGCGACCGCGCTTGAGCGCGGCGGTCGACCGAGCAACAGTCTGATCGAACGTGGGGGAGTCGGACATGTCCACACAGAAGGGCGCGACCCCCACGAACCAGCCGAGGGAGGTCAGCCAACGGGCGTCGTCGCGGGTGTGCCGGGGGAGCACGCAGCGGAACTCGCGATCGCCGGTCAGCTCGTGATGGACGAGGGCAAAGGCCGCGAGGACCCCGGCGGTCAGGGTCCCGCCGGCCTCCGAGCAGATTGCGGTGAACCGGTTGGCAGTCGCGTCGTCGGCGATGACACCCCACAGCGATTCCTGGGGGACCGGCGCTCCGGTGGCTTCCGCCGGGAGCTCGGCAGCGGACGCGTTGGCCGCCTGCAGCGCGGGCATGCCACCGTCACCGGCCGCAAGGAACTCCGACCACAGGCCGACGGCCGGGTGGTCACCACCGGTCTGATCGGCGAGGCGACGCTCCTCGGCGCTGAAGTCGACGTAGCTGCCGACCTCGGGCAGGTTCGCGCCGCGATGCTCTCGGGCCGCGCGGTACATCGAGACCAGTTCCTGCTGCGCCATGATCAGCGAGTACCCGTCCACCAGGGAGTGGTCGGCGGCGAACAGCAGGGTGAACGACCGCTCACGCCCGACCGTCGCGAATCGATACGCCGGCCAGTGCAACGGCGCGGTCGCACGATCGAACGACCCCGCCAGTTGTTCGACGAGGGGACCGGACTCGGAATACCAACCGATCCGGCCCATCGTGAGCTTCACGGTGCCGGGCGCGGTGGTCAGCCGCTGCAGACCGGAGCCCTTGATCACGACGTGGCTCCGCAGTACCTCGTGCCGGTCGATCCACTGGGTCAGCACCGACCGGATGGCCGGGATCGACAGTGGCTCGTCGAACTCGATGCTCAGGCCGAGCCATGCCTCGCGCCCACCCTCGCGCCGGGTGCGGACCCGGTACTCAAACGCGGCCCGGAGATGCTGCTCGTGGTTGTGCGAGGTCAATCGAGAGTCATAGTCCCAGTTGCCCAGCCCGCCAGGCACATACGGCGTCCACTCGACGAGACCGCCGGGCGCGATGGGTTCGTCGCGGATCTGGATGAACTTCATGCCCCAGAGGTGTCGGGCACCTGGGCGCGTACCTGGGCCTTGATCCGGCCGAGCATGCCCGCCATACCCCTCAGACGCAGCGGACTCACCGCGCTGCCCAGGCCGAGGTCATAGTAGAAATCCGAAGGCACGTCCAGGATCTCGCGCGCCGACGCGGTGTCGAGCCCCTGGTGCAGGATGGCGGCGAACCCGCGGGTCGTCGGCGCCTCGCGCGGGGCACTGAAATGCAACCGCACCGACGACGGGTCGGTGGCGTCGACGGACAGGAACACCGGGGACTGGCACTCGGGTACCGGTTCCATCGCATCCTGCTCGAGATGGGCGGGTATGTCGGGCAATTCGCCGGCGAACTCGAGCAGCAGCGTGATCTTGTCGGAGTCGCCGAGCGCGCCGAAGTCGTCGACGATCTCGGCCAGGGCTGGAGGCAGGCTCATCGTGCGTTCGGGCTCACTTGGTGCCGGGGACGGCGCCCGGCTCCTCGCCGACCGCGATCGGGACACGCACCGCGTTGCCCCATTCGGTCCACGAACCGTCGTAGTTGCGGACCGCGGTGTGCCCCAACAGGTGCGTCAGCACGAACCAGGTGTGACTCGACCGTTCGCCGATGCGGCAGTAGGCGATCGTGGGTGTCTGCGGATCGAGGTCGGCATAGATCTCGTCGAGTTCGGCGCGGCTGCGGAACCGACCGTCGGGGGCAGCGGACTTCGCCCACGGGATCGAGATGGCGGTGGGGATGTGCCCGCCGCGCAGCGCCCCCTCCTCCGGGTAATCCGGCATGTGGGTGCGTTCCCCGGTGTACTCCTGCGGCGAACGCACGTCGACGAGCGGCTCGGTACCCAGTGCCTCGAGGACCTGCGGCGCGAACGCGCGGATCGCGGCGTCGTCGCGCTCGACGACCGGATAGTCCGACCTCGGGTAGTCGGGGACGTCGAAGGAGGTGTCGCGGTCCTCGGACATCCAGGCATCGCGGCCACCGTCGAGCAGGCGGACGTCCTCATGACCGAACAGGGTGAAGACCCACAGTGCGTAGGCGGCCCACCAGTTGCTCTTGTCGCCGTAGATCACGACGGTGTCGTCCCGCTCGATTCCCTTGCTGCGCATCAATTCCGCGAACTGTTCGCCGTTGATGTAGTCGCGCGTGACCGGGTCGTTGAGGTGCAGGTGCCAGTCGATCTTCTGGGCCGTCGGGATGTGGCCGATGTCGTAGAGCAACACATCTTCGTCGGACTCGATGATCTTGAGTCCCTTGGCGCCGAGATGCGCCGACAGCCACTGCGTCGTCACCAGCCGTTCAGGGTGGGCGTATTCGGCGAAGGCCGGATTCGGGTCGGTGTCAACGCTCACGGTGCTCTCCAGCTCGCTGTTCGGACGTTCGTCGTGGATCACGCGCGGACCATCTGCGGTCCCGCTGATAAAGGGTAGGGCATCGGCCGGGGCGTGCTTCGATCAGACGACAAACCGCAGGTGAGATGGGTCATCGCCTGCTAGGTTCGCCGAATGATCGATCGACGCGGCTCCCTCGCGATGCGGTGGGCGGTCTCCGTGGCCGCCGTGGTGACACTGACCGTCGGAAGCGGGTGCTCGCTGATCCCGTCCGACGACTCCGGGCAGGCCCCCGAATCGTCCGCGTCGACGAGCAGCACACCGAGTCCGACGCCGTCACGCTCGCCGGATTCCTCTCCATCCGGTGACGCCGACCCGGCGCAGTGCCGGCCCGACGACTGCCCGAAGCTGCCGACTCCGACCGCGGAACTCATGACCAGCGGGGTGAACCCGGCCAACGTCGACACCGCGGTCCCCGAATACCTGACGACGCTCCTCGACGACCTCGACCAGACGTGGGGTGGATGGTTCGACCAACTCGGCTGGGGCGACCCCGCACCGGGCCGGGTGCTCATCGAATCGGGCACCTCGTTCACCACCGAATGCATTGCCGGTGACGAGGATTCGAGTCCGGTGCCCATTCCCTCCGATGAGGCGAACGCATTCTTCTGCGGTGTGGACACCGAACCCAACGGGCAGGGCACCCCGACCGAGGGCAGCGTCGTGCTGCCGGTCGAGACCTTCGCGGCAATCTGGGACGGCAACGTCTTCGGGGTGCCGTCACCGATCGTCGGTGACTTCACCGCCGCCATCGTGGTCGCACACGAATACGGTCACAACGTCGTGTTCCGGATGGCCGAGGCGTTCGACATCCCGGACAGCCGTCTCCCGGCCGGCAAGAACAGCGAGCTGATCGCCGACTGCCTCGCGGCGAACTGGGGAGCAACCGCCTACCAGCGGGATGCGCTCGGCGCGAAAGAGATCCTGCAGGTCGCGAGTCTGCTGCCGATCATCGGTGACACCGGTGGGGCCTCCGGACACGGGTCGGCACGCGAACGCGCCGTGGCCCTCACGGTCGGGCTCACCGGCCCGCAGTTCAACCGGCAGGGGCAGCCGGTGGACTGCATCGAGCGGTACTGGCCGGAGTTCTTCGAGGTGGAGTGACCCTTCGAGGCTCGTCGCTTGCGCTCCTCGCACCTCAGGGAGCAGAAGGCTAGGTATCTGCGGCTTGGCGGCTGTCGTGGACCACAAAAGAACACTCGTGAGTGTCCGAAATCCATGCTCCCTGAGGTGCGAGCGAAGCGAGCCACGAAGGGTCTCGCAACGTGTCTCACCAG
>NZ_JBHYNC010000010.1:0-141830 GCF_042743165.1 Gordonia sp. NPDC058843 | reverse complement strand
TTCATGCCGGGCTTGGCCCAGACGGCGAGCAACATCGTGACGCGGGCGGCGAGTTCGGGCGTCAATGTGGCTGTCATCTTCGCGGTGCCGTCGGCTCGTTGCCGGTTGACCCACAGGTTGCGGCGCCGCTTGCGTTCGGAATCGTCGGTGAGAGTGCCGTCGGGATCGAGATGGGCGAGCAGACGGGCACCCAACTGGGTGATGTCGGCGGGCGTGTGGGCTTCGGCGATCCCGGCCATCTGTCGTTCAGCCGCAACCTTCACGTCATGCTCGGTGGCGTGGGGGATCTGGTCGAGGACGTCGAGGGCTGCGTGGACGTGTCCGGTACCGACAGCTCCTGCGGCGAATGCTTCGGCCAGTGTGGGGTGTTCGGGTTCGAGGCGGTCGCCGTTGAGGCAGGTGAGGGCGGCGGTGGCGTTGAGGTGTTTGCGTCGCCGCACCGGGTTGGAGACGCGAAGGCGATGGCTCATGAACTGGATGAGGGTGCGGTACCCGGTCGTGCGCGGCAGGTCACGTGCCTCGATTTCGGCGATCTGGCGGTCGCCGGCGAAAGTGGTTCGGGCGATTGCACGTTCGGTCGCAGCGGCGACGTCGATCAGTTCGTGGTCGGTGCACGCGGACAAGTCGACGGTCTGCAGTTCGTCAAGGAGCGCATGCAGCTCGGTCGCCAGCTCGACGGCACGCGCTCGGGATGCCGAATTGTCATCGACGTGTGTGGTGCCGGTCATGGCGGTTGCCTCCCCCCCCCGAGAACTGTTGCCGCGAATGTACGTTCGAGTGTACACCAAGGTAGACGCTTGTAAAGGCTAAAAGCACTGTCGTGCAGCGGCATTCAGTCACGACAACTTGTCGGTGCCGTGTGGTAAAGGGCGCGCGCTGCCTCCTCTCGAGACTCACGCTGCGATCGGCCCGACGGTGACCGCCGCGCGGCCCGCCTAGGCGAAGATCGCCTGGAGGGCGCGCACCACGTCGTGGTGATCGCGGATCGTCCGGCACCGTCCGCGACCGATCAGCGCGAGGTCCTTGCCGAGCTCGGCGTCGTGTTCACCCGAGGTGTCGAGCAGCACGTCGAGGCGGGGGAGCCGGCCGGCCACCTCCCGGGGATCGGGACCGGCGTTGTGCACACAGTCGCTCAGCAGGATGATGCGCGCATCCGCGGCCGGTACACCGTCGAGCTGCTCGAGTGCGGTCTGCAGTGGGAACGCGACGTTGGTCAGACCCTGCGCGGGCAGTGCGAGCAGTTCGTCGACGAGGTGTTCGGTGGTCACCGGTCGGCCCAGTGGGGTGATGAGCGCGGCGTCGGACCAGAAGGCGATGACCGCGAGGTCGTCGCGGCCGAGTTCACCGGCCAGCGCACCGGCCGTCGCGGCCGCGGTGCGTACCTGCTCTCCGCGGGTGGAGCCGGACACGTCGACCGCGAGCACGATGGATCGCCGACGCCGCACCCGCTCCCGCACACGGATGTCGCCGTCCTCCGGAATCGGTTGGGCGACGATCGCCTCGAGGGTGGCGTCGAGATCGAGCTCGTCGGATCCTCCGCGCCAGGGAAGGGTGGTCAGTGTCCCCTTGGCGCCGCGGCGGGCGTTGCGCGTCATCAGCGGACGCGCCAGGCTCAGCTGTCTGGCTATCTTGACGGCGCGCTCACGAGCGACCGGATCCGATGGCGCGCCGCCGGAGTCGTCGTCGCGTACCCCTGCATCGTCGGTCATCGTGACCGTTCCCCGCGACGATCCGCGCGGGGCGTCCTGCGTACGACGCCGACGCACGGCTTCGGTGACGGCGCCGCCGGGACCGGACGCCTCGATCAGCACCGGGTTCTCCGTCAGTTCCTTGGGCTTGCGTCGCAGCGGCTTGCGGCGAACGGTTCGCGCCGTGCCTGATTCGCGGACGAGGGGTGAGTCCGCGTCGACCTCTCTTCAACCGGGTTCGGCCGCCGCCGGCGCCAACAGGAAGTGGTTCTGCCAGATCTCACCGAGTACGTGCTCGGCGGTCGTGATCGCGGTGTCGTCGAGATGAATTCGGCCCGAGAGAGCCACATGCATGGCGTCGAGGAAGGTGGAGGTGTAGTCCGGCGGCAGATCGCGAGGCGGCGAGGTCGCGTCGTCGTGCGGGATCGCGATGCCGCGCATCTCGCAGAGCTGACGGGCCAGCAGTGCGGTGTCGATGGCTCCGCGGACGCTGCTGCCCTGGCGGATGTCAGTGTGCCGACGAGTGTCCCGGGTGACGCCGACGGCGTCCGCAACCACGCGCGCCGACGTCGATCCCGTTCGGCGTGAGACGATCTCGCGCTCGGCGGCTGCGTCCTGGTAGTCGACCACCAAGCGACACATGCGGTCGTACACCGACGTCGACAGTCGCGTAGTCCCGACGTTGTCGAAGGGGTTCATCGACGCCACGATGCGGAAACTCGGCGCGGCGGTGATGGTCCCGACGCGCGGAACGGTGATGGTGCGCTCGGCCATCGCGGTGAGGAGGGTGTCGATCGTGTCCTCCGGCGCCCGGTTGAACTCCTCGACGTAGAGGAACCCGCCTCGCCGCATGGCGTCGAGCAGGGGGCCGTCGACGAAGTTCTCGGGGGAGTAGTCCTCGCGAAGTACCCGGGACGGATTGTGGTGACCCACCAGACGACTCGGGGTGAGGTCGGCGTTGCCCTCCACCAGGACCAGCGGGATTCCCCAATCGGCCGTGATGGCCCGCAGCAGCGTGCTCTTCGACGTCCCCGGCGGGCCCTCCAGGATCAGGTCACGACCGGCGGCAACCGCGGCGAGCACGAGGTCGAGTTCGCGGTCGCGGCCGACCACCTCGTCGGCGATCCGAGCCCGGATCGCCGCGAGGTCGCCGGTTTCCCTGGACCGGATCGAGGTCACTTGACGGGGTCCTGATTGACACCGGCCAGGAGCAGATGGCCGGCGTCGACGGGAATGGTGACGCCGGTGACGGAGGCCGCCAGCTCTGAGTTGAGGTAGAGCGCGGTGTTCGCGATCACCTCGGGTGGCATGAACGTGTGGCCCTTGAGAGCGTGGAAGTGGTATCCGCCCTCGATGAGGTCGTCGGCGGTACCGCCCTCGTGGCCGGCGAACATGTCGTAGGCGCCCTGCTGGTCGGTCATCGGTGTGCGGATGGCGCCCGGATTGATGGAGTTGCAGCGGATTCCGTGTGGCGCGAGTTCGAGCGCGATGTTCTTCATCAACCCGATCACACCGTGCTTGGTGGCCACGTAGTGCGAGTAGTTCATGCCGGGCCGGAGTCCGTTGACCGACGATGTGATGACGATCGAGCCGGACTGTCGCTCGATCATGTGCGGTGCAACGGCTTTCGCCGACTTCCACACCCCCGTGAGATTGACGTCCATCATGTCCGACCACATCTGCTCGGACATCTCCCAGAAGGGCGCGCGGGTCCAGATCCCGGCGTTGGCGATGAGCACGTCGATCTTGCCGAACTCGGCGATACCCGCCGCAACCGCGTCGTCGAGCTGTGCCTGGTCCCGGACGTCGGCGTCGAAGGACAGTGCACGATGGTCGAGAGCCTCGACCTGGCGCACTGTCTCGGCCATGTCGTCGGCCGTCGCCAGCGGGTAGTCGACGGAGTCGAGTCTGCGCGTGATGTCGAGCAGGATCACGTCGGCGCCCTCGCGTGCCGAGGTGACGGCGTGTGCGCGACCCTGGCCCCGCGCGCCGCCGGTGATGAGAACGGTCTTGCCGTCGAGAAGTCCCATGTCGTCTGACCTTTCTAGAGTCGTCCGCCGGCGTCGACCACGTGCGTGGTCCCGGTGACGTAACGGCCGTCGTCGGAGACGAGGTAGAGGATCGCGTTGGAGATGTCGACCGGCTCGACCATGGACACCGGCAGCCTGTTCAGTTGCCTCGCGGCTTCCTCGAAGTCGGCGCGGGTGGGTTGTTCGACGTCGGGGCGGAACAGCTGGTACGTGGCGTCGTTGAGGATCATCTCGGTCGCCACAGTGGTCGGGTGCACGGTGTTGACGCGGATGCTCTGCGGTGCCAGCTCTTTCGCGAGGACCTGCATCATGCCGATCAGTCCGGCCTTGGCGGCGGAGTAGTGCGCGATGTTCTCGTTGGCCCACATCGCGGCGAGTGAACTGGTCAGGACGATCGAACCGCCGCGTCCGCCGGCGACGATGTGTGGTGCCGCCGCCCGAACGGTCTTCCACACGCCGGTGAGATTGATGTCGATCATGGTCTGCCACATGTGTTCGTCCATCTCCAGCGTCGGCGCCATGGTGCTGATGCCGGCGTTGGCGAGGACGATGTCGATGCGGCCCAGCTGTGCCATCCCGTCGTCGGCCGCCTTCTGCAGCGCCGACAGGTCGCGAACGTCGGCTTCGGTCGCGACGATTCGACGATCGAGGGCCTCCACCTCGCGGACGGTCTCCTCGAGATCGCCCGGCTTTGCGGTGGCATAGGGGACCGTGTCGACCTGCTCGGAGATGTCGACGGCGATGATGTCGGCGCCTTCCTGCGCCAGACGCACGGCGTGGCTGCGTCCCTGACCTCGTGCTGCTCCGGTGATGAAGGCGACTTTGCCCTCGAGTTTGCCCATGGCGATCCCTTCGACGCGACGTGTACTGAGTGATGCACGTCTCACTTGGAGGATATGACACACCGTGCCATAAGGGGTCGAAACGAACTTTCCGATGTGAGGTGGGCGGGGCCGGCCGGGGTGACACGATGGCGAGCATGGAAACCGCACGGCCTTCGGAGGTGCGCGCCGACCGGGGTGGCCGCCCCGCCACCACCAGCGCGCATGAGCTCGCCGCACGCGCGCAGGAACTGTTTCTCGAGCGAGGCTTCGAGAAGACGAGTGTGGGCGACATCGCAGATGCCGCAGGAGTCAGCCGCCGGACCTTCTTTCGCTACTTTCCGTCGAAAGCCGACGTGGTGTGGGTGGAGTCGGCGGCCGAGCTGGAGCGCTTCCGCGAACAGGTCGCGGCGGCGACCGACGCACCGCCCCACCTGGCGGTGACCGAAGCCTTCATCGCGGCGATCGATCACGGCCTGGCCGAGGAGAGGTGGGCACGTCACCGGGCGCAGCTCATTCTCACCGTCCCCGCCGTGCAGGCGCAGGCGAATGTCGTCTATCGGCAGTGGAGGGCGGTGATCGCTGACCACGTCCGGGCGCATCCGACCATTGGTGACGATGACGCGTACCCGACCGCTGTGGCATATGCGGTCATCGCAGGATCATCTGCGGCACATGAGATGTGGCTCGATCATGACGATCTCGAGCTCGGCGCCTGCCTCCGTCGGATGTTCGAACTGATGGTGCCGGCGTCGTCGCTCCGGCGGTGAACCCGGACGGCGATCGCGGCGGTGACGTCAGTCCTGCTGGTGCGGCCAGTTGCCCTGCGTGATCAGCTCTTCGAAGTGCCGGATCAGTTTCGGATTGAGGTCGTCCTCGACGGCTCGCCGGAAGTCGCCGTCCCACTGCGTGAACCATTCTTCGTCACGCTTCATCAAGAAGATCGGCCATCCGTGGGTGATGTCGAGTTCGTCAGCGTAGAGGTCGGTGGACCCGTCCTCTCGCATGTACCAGTAATCGTGACCGGATTCCCAGAACGCCTGCAGCTCGCCGGCCGTGACGTAGTACTCGCCGTCTGCTTGCCTCATGGATCCGATGGTAACGATCGCCCGTCGCGCAAATCGGGGATTGCCGAACCACTCGGCGCAACGGGTACGTGGATGTCGTCAGCTCACTGCGACAGGGCGATGCTGATGTCCCGTGCGGTCGACCGGCCGAGGTCGACAAGGAACGGAATCCGCTCGGGACTCATGAGTTCGGTTGCGCCGCGGATACCCAGGGCGAAGCGCACCTCCTGGTCGTCGGACGCGGGGAAGATCGGTAGCCCGATGGTGCGATGGCCGGGGCTCAACTCCTCGTCGTTGAAGCCGTATCCCCGCTCGCGCGTGAGGGTCAGCTCCTTCGCGAGCTCGTCGGGGGTTCGGACGGCACGGTCGGTGCCGTCGGAGTAGGGAAGGCGTTCGAGCTCGTCCTGGCCGACGTTGGAGAACGCCAGTAGGGCCTTGCCGAGCGCAGAGGCGTGTAACGGGAGCAGGACGCCCTGGAGCGCGTGCCCCTCTGCCTCGCGCCATCGGCTCGTGCCGAGAAGGACGACCTCGTTGCCGTATCGCATCGCGACCGAGGCCGACGCGCCGGTGGTGGCGGCGAGTCGTTCCAGGTGTGGTTCGGTGAGGTAGATCCGGTGCTGGCGGTAGGCGATCTGACCGTACTGCGCCAGGGCACCGCCGAGGCGATACCGACTTCCCTCCGCGGTCTTCTCGAGGAATCCGGCGTCGACCAGAGCGGTCAGCAGGCGGTGCGTCGTGCTGAGCGCAAGGCCCTGCGCGCGTGCCACGTCGGTGACCCCGAGCTCGTCTCCGCCGCGGAAGCAGCCGAGAACGGCCAATGCCCTCGACACGGTCTGTACACCCGAGCCCGCCATTCGTCGCACCGCCTCCTCGCCTTCCGGTGAACCCGGACCTGCCCGTCCGCTCTCGGTCGGCACCCGGAGTAGAAATCGGCCTGATTCAGGAACTGGCCACTTTCCACTATTCGGAAGATACTCCTCGCGAAGAGGGCCGTCGACATCAGGATCAGCGCGGTTCGAGACTGTGCAAACGGACGATCGGGCGAGGAGACGTGTGACCGACGAGAGTGGGCCGGGTTGGTTGCGACGGCTCTGGCAGTGGGTGCGCCCTTACCGCGGCCGGGTGTCCGTGGCGCTCGTGCTGGCGGTGGTGGGACAGGGACTCCTGGCGCTGGTGCCGCTGGTCCAGCAGATCATCGTCGACGACGTCCTCCTCGACCCGACGCAATCCCTCGCGTTCTGGATCGCCATCCTGTGCTCCATCGGCGTGCTGAGCTTTGTCTCTCACGCACTGCGCCGGTACATCGGCAGCCGGTGTGCCGTCGACGTGCAGCACGACCTCCGGGTCGCGGTTCATCGTCACCTGCACGCCCTCGATGCGCGGAGACGGGCGGAACTCGCAGCGGGCGATGTGATCTCGAGAGGCACGTCGGATCTGAACCTGATCCAGATGTTCATCTCGCAGGTGCCGCTGTTCGTCGCCAACCTGACCTTGCTCGCGGTCGGACTCGTCGTGATGTTCTTCTTGTCCCCGCCCCTGTTCGTGGTCGTCGCGGCGAGTGTTCCGGTCCTGTTCTGGGTCACGCGCCGGCTCCGCCGTGAGCTGTACCCCGCCTCGTTCGGTGACCAGGTACTGCTGGGTCAGGTCGCCGCGGCGGTCGACGAGGAGATCGCCGGGGTCGAACTGATCCGCGCGTTCGGTCAGGAGGAGGCGCGGCTGGATCGGTTCCGCGCCCGCGGGACCCGACTGTTCTCGTCGCGGCTACGCAGTGCGCGGATCTCGGCCCGCTGGAGTGCGGCGATGGTCGCGATCCCGGTTTTCACCCAACTGGGCGTGCTCGTCGTAGGGGGATGGCTGGCCATGAACGAACACGTCTCCGTGGGTGTGTTCCTCGCATTCGCCTCGTACGTCCTGCAATTCGCGCCCCCGGCGCGGTTGCTTGCGGCGATGGTCACGACGATGCAGCTCGCGCGGTCGGGCGCCCGGCGGGTGTTCGCGCTGCTGGACACCGTGCCGGCGATGGACGCGAGCGGTCCGGACCTACCGTCACCGCGCGGGACGATCGAGATGACCGACGTCGACCTCGCGCTCGGTGGCAACCCCGTCCTGCGCGGTGTGACCACGTCGATCATTCCCGGCAGCCGCGTGGCGATCATCGGGCCGTCCGGCGCGGGCAAGACGACGCTCGGATCGATCATCGCCCGCCAGTTCGATCCCGATCGTGGATCGGTGCGGATCGGCGGCACCGACCTGCGCGCGGTGTCCCCGCGATCCGTGCGGTCGGCGGTGATGATGGTGTTCGACGAGAGCCTGCTGTTCTCGGGCACACTTCGCGACAACATCGCGATGGGTTCCGCTGTCGACGACGCCGGGATCGCCGCGGCGGCCCGATCCGCCGCGGCCGACGAGTTCATCGAGAAGCTGCCGGGGGGCTACGACACCGTGGTCGGCCCCGGCGGGATCTCGCTGTCGGGCGGACAACGCCAGCGGATCGCGCTCGCCCGTGCCTTCGTCGCCGACCCGGCGGTGCTGATCCTCGACGACACGACGTCGGCGCTCGACCCGACGACTGAGCGGGCGGTACTGGCCGGCCTGGAGGAGCTGATGGTCGGCCGGACCACGATCTTGATCGCCCGGCGACCCGCGACGACCGAACTCGCCGACCAGGTCATCGTCCTGGAAGCGGGGCGCATCACGCACGACGGCCCGCCCTCGGAGGTGCTCACCGACCCGCGCGTCGCGGCACTTCTGGCCGGTGGCGTCGTGCGCGGTGGTTCGGCCATCGCGCGTTCGATGACGCCGGACGACGCGATCCCGAGTCCGGCGAGTTGGCCGGAGGTCGACGAGGCAGGCGCTGATCCGGTGGTCCGGGCCCGGTTGGGGCTCGACGCCGACGAGAGCGGCAGACAGGTCCAGCAGGTGGACTCGCACCTGCGCGAGGCGCTGCTCGCACTCCCGCCGCTGACCGAACTACCCGCGCCCGGGGACGACCGGCCGCCCCTCCGGTCGGGCGCCCGGACCAAGGTCTTCGGCCTGACCGGGTCTCTCCGCCCCTTCTGGTGGCCGGTGGTGCTGTGCATCGTGCTGGTGCTCGTCGATGCGGCGACGACGCTGGCCATCCCGGCTCTCTTCCGGCACGGCATCGACAACGGCGTGGGTGTGCATGCGGCGACCGTGTTCTGGGTGACCTGCGGGATCGTCCTGGTGATCGCGCTGGTGTCCTGGCTGAACTCGTGGGTCCTGGCGCTGCGGGCGGCCAGGGTTTTCGAACGCGTCCTGTTCGCACTGAGGCTCCGGTTGTTCGGGCATCTACAGCAGCTCCGCATCGACTACTTCGACGGACGGCAGTCGGGCCGCATCATCACCCGGCTCACGAGCGACGTGGACGCGGTCGCCCAGCTGATGACGCAGGGCATGGTCAACGCGATCGTGAACGTGTGCACGTGTGCCGGCATCCTGGTGGTCCTGGTGCTCCTCGACATCCGGCTGGCCGCCGCGATGCTGGTCACCATGCCGTTGCTCGCGGGGGCGTCGTGGATCTTCGTGCGGGGCTCGAATCGGGCGTATCTGCAGGCCCGTTCGCGCATCGCGACAGTCACCGCGCTGCTCTCCGAACACCTGGGGCGGGTCCGGATCACCCAGGCGCACAACGCCGAGCAGTGGACGACGGACACCTTCGGCGGTCACTCGCGACGCTACCGTGATGCGCGCCGCCGCTCGATGCTCTACATCTCGGTGTTCTTCCCCTTCCTGAATCTGCTTGCGGTCGTGGCGAAAGCGCTCATCCTGATCGTCGGCGCACAGCTCATGGGTGCGGGCACGCTCACCGCCGGTGTGTTGGTTGCCGCGCTCCTGTACGTCGATCTGTTCTTCACCCCGCTCCAGCAGTTGTCGATCGTGCTCGACCTCTGGATCCAGGCCCGAGTGGGTACCCAGCGGATGCGTGGGTTCCTCGACACCCCGGTCGACGCGGCCGGGCGACGGGAAGCCTTCGATGCGCGACCGTTCGCTGCCCGCACATCCGGTGCGACAGTCGAGTTCGACGGGGTCGTGTTCGGCTACGCGTCGGACTCGCGGCCGCGCGGGCGCCCCGCGCTGGACGGCCTGGACCTGGTCGTCCCCGACGGCGAGACCGCAGCCGTCGTGGGCACGACCGGTGCCGGCAAGAGCACCGTGATGAAACTGCTGCTGCGGTTCTATGCACCCGATCAAGGGATCGTGCGGGTCGGCGGCGCCGACCTTCGCGATGTCGACTCGCGGGTGGGCGGCCTGTCGATCGCCTATGTACCGCAGGATCCCTATCTGTTCGCCGGGACCGTCGCATCCAACATTGCGTTCGGGCGTCCCGACGCCGGGCAGGCCGAGATCGAGCGGGCGGCGAGATCGGTCGGCGCGCACGAGAGCATCGCGGCGCTACCGCTCGGCTATCAGACTCCGGTGGGGCCGGGCCGGGCCACGCTGTCGGCGGGCCAGCAGCAACTGATCTGTCTCGCGCGTGCCGAACTCGTCGAGCCGGACCTGCTGATCCTCGACGAGGCGACCTCGGACATCGATCCGGGTACCGAAGCGTCGGTCCTGGCCGCGCTGCAGGTCGTCGCCCGAAGGCGCACAACGGTTCTCGTGGCGCACCGACTCACCACCGCGGCCTGGGCGGATCGGGTCGTCGTGATGCGGAACGGTCGGGTCGTCCAGTCCGGACCGCATGCGGAGCTGGTGTCGAGGCGGGGTCCTTACCGCGACTTGTGGGAGAGCTACGCACCGACCGACTCAGTACTGAGCGAAGTTGTCAAGCTTTCCAACTGATGGAAACGCAGAGGTGTGCGGGGCGCCTGCGTCCGCATAACGTCTGCGGTATCCCAGTCCACGTGTTCTTCAAGACACGCCTCACCACCTGTCGAACAGGAGCCCTTCATGCCCGTATCCCCACGATTCCGTCTCGCCGCCGCCGCGGTCGCAGCGGCAGCGCTGCTCACCGTCGCCACCGGGTGCGCGTCGGGCGACTCGGACGGCGGCACCGCCGGTGGTGGCGATCAGTACGTGCTCAAGGTGACCGACCCGGGCAACGCCGGACCATTGGCAGTCGGCAAGCGCGATGGGACCTTCGACGAGGCACTGGCCCCGCTCGGCGCGAAGATCGAATGGGTCAATTCGACGCCGGGATTCTCCTCGAACCTCAAGCTGTTCAACACCGGCCAGCTCGATGTCTCCGGTGGCGCCTACAGCCCGGTCGTCGGAGCGCTGTCGAAGAACGTCGGCGTCAAGATCATCGCCGTGGCCGACCCGGCCGGCAAGGACCAGAACGGCATCCTGGTCACCAAGGACTCCGGAATCACCGATGTCGCGGGGCTCGTCGGCAAGCGGATCGCGGTCAACCCGGCGGGTAAGGGTGAGTACGTGACGCTGAAGGCCTTGAAGCAGGCCGGGATTCCGTTCGACAAGGTGGAGCGCGTGCCCCTGCAGCAAGCGGAGGCCGGGTCGGCGTTCTCCACCGGCCAGGTCGACGCCTGGGCGTCCTTCAATCAGCCGTACCAGGAGGCGAAGGCAGCCGGCGGGGTCGAGATCGCCACCGAGGAGAGCATCGGTTCTGTCGACAACACCATCGTCGCCTTCCGAACAGAGGTGCTCGAGGAGCGGCCCGATGTCGCCGACGCCTACCTGAAGACGTTGCAGAAGTTGACCGATCAGCAGCGCGAGAATCCTGACGACTACGAGAACGTCTTCGAGGAGGCCGGGCCTCGGGCGCTCAGCGGAGACCGGCTGACCCGTGCGCTCGCCCTCGGCGCCGGGGCGTCGACCCCGCGTTACCCCACGCCGGAGGATGCCGAGGACCTGGAATCGGTGTCGGCGCTGTTCGTCGAGGCCGGCGTGATCCAGAAGCCGGTGACGGCCGAGGACATCTTCTTCGATCTGCCCGCACAGTTGCAGAAGTTCCAGAGCGGACAGAAGTGACGTCGACGACGGTCGCCGAGGCCGACTCGGGAGCCGCTGCGGCGCAGCCGGTTTCCCAGATCGGACTGGAGACCCCCCGCACGCGCAAGCAGCGCAATCGTCCGGTGTGGCTCTCGCTGCCACTGCGCTTCCTGGTGCCCGGCGTCATCGTCGCGGTCTGGTGGATCGGAACCGTCTCCGGCGCGATCTCACCACAGGTGATCGCCTCGCCCCCGGCTGTTTTCGACGCCTTCGTGGAGCTCTACCGCACCGGTCAGCTCGTCGACTTCGCCCTCGCGTCGCTGGAACGCGCGGCTCTGGGTGTGGGTCTCGGTGTCGGTGTCGGCCTGGTCCTCGGCGTGCTGGCCGGTCTGTACACGCTCGGTGAGGAACTCATCGACTCGACGATGCAGATCAATCGGGCCATCCCGTTCCTCGCCCTGGTCCCCCTGTTCATCGCCTGGTTCGGCATCGACAACACCTTCAAGGTCCTGCTCATCGCGATCGCCACCGTGTCGCCCATGTATGCCTACAGCTATCTCGGGGTCCGCAACGTCGATCGCAAGATGATCGAGGCGGCACAGGGTTTCGGACTCACCGGAGGTCGTCTGATCCTCGGGGTGATCATCCCGGCGGCGCTGCCGGGAATCCTGATGGCGCTGCGGATCTGTCTGTCGATCTCGATCACCGGCCTGATCGCCGCCGAGCAGGTCGGCACCCGGGAGGGCATCGGCTACCTGGTGAGTCTGGCGCAGGAGTACAACCGCACCGACTACATGATCCTGTGTGTCGTGCTGTACGCCATCCTCGGTCTGATCTTCGACCTGATCGTCCGCATCCTCGAGAAGTACTCGATGCCGTGGCGGGCGGGGGTGACGGTCCGATGACCACCGAGGCCCCGCTGCCCCCACTCCTCGACCGGCAGCCGACGCGGGCCACCGCGCGCGAACGCCGTGCGGGCCAACCGGTCGCGGTCTCGCTGACCGGCGTGACGAAGGCCTTCGGTGCGAAGACCGTTCTGCAGTCGGTCGACCTGACCATTCGACGCGGCGAATTCGTGGTGTTGCTCGGTCCGTCGGGCACCGGCAAGACGACCCTGCTCCGGCTGCTGACCGGGCTCGAAGAGCCCGACGCCGGTGAGATCCTGGTTCCCGCCGCGCGCACCACCGTGTACCAGGAGCCGCGGCTGGTGCCGTCGAAGCGGGCACTGGCAAATGTGACGATCGGTCAGCGAGGCGGCAAGACCACGAAGGAACGCGGCCGGGCGGCGCTGGCCGAGGTCAATCTCGCGGACAAGGCGGAGGCCTGGCCGGCGACGCTGTCCGGCGGTGAGGCGCAGCGCGTCGCGCTGGCCCGGGCCCTCGTCCGCGAACCGGAACTGCTGCTCCTCGACGAGCCGTTCGCGGCGCTCGACGCCCTGACCCGGCTCCAGATGCAGGACCTGGTCGGCGATCTCGTGGCCCGGCACCAGCCCGCGGTGCTGCTGGTGACCCACGACGTCGACGAGGCGGTCCGCCTCGCCGACCGCGTGATCATCCTGTCGCACGGCACCTTCGGCGTCGACGAGGACATCGACCTGCCCCGCCCGCGTGATCGCTCCGATCCCGAATCGCTCCGCTACCGGGCCGAGTTCCTCCGCGAGCTCGGCGTCGGCCGCATCCATTCCGACACCACAGAGTTGAGGACCAATCCCCGATGACCATCGACAGCGCGACCACCATTCCTGCCGCAACCGCCTCGGCGACCTCCGCCGACGCCGACACCGTCTGGTACACCCGATGCCCGGTCCCCACCGCGAGCGGTCTCGCGAACAGTCTGGGCTGGCTCGGTGAGCCGGCCTCGGCTGCGGGCCTTGGCTTCTCGATCCTCCAGGACGCCGGCGCCGAACTCGCACCCCGTCACTTCGACCATCAGCTGTCGGGATTGATCCGCGAAGGCGGCAACGTGCCGGCGATCGTCGCCCGCGCGTCCGGCTCGCCGACACGACTGATCGGACTCACCTGGATCGACGAGTCGCAGTCGATCCTCGTCGGACCCGACTCCGACATCGACGACGCCGCCGGTCTCCGGGGCAAGCGGATCGGGATTCCGGCGTGGGCGGTGGACCAGGCACGCAGCTTTCCGCGCGCGATGTCGTTGCACGGCTTCGCCTCTGCGCTGGCCCTCGGCGGACTATCCTTCGGCGATGTGATCGTGGTCGAGACGGCGGGCAACTGGGAACCGCGCGTACGCACCGAGGAGGCGAATCGGCTGCGATCGGTGCCGTCCGGCTTTCCCGAACTCCTCAACGGTGACGTCGACGCCATCTACGTGAAGGGCGCCCGCGCCGCCGAGGCCGCCGCCGAGAACGGCCTGCGTGTCCTCGTCGATCTCGACTCGACCGAGTCGAGGCGATCGCGGGTCAACAACGGCACACCGCGCCCGATCACCGTGCATGAGTCCCTGCTGCAGGAACATCCCGAGGTCGTGGTCGGCTTCCTCGCGGCGAGTCTGCGCGCGGCGGACTGGGCCGCCGGGAATCTGGGAACAGTGCGCGAAGTACTGGCGCGGGAGACGTTCTCGGGACCGGAAGGTGTCGTGGCGGCGTACGGGGACGACTTCCACACGTCGTTGCATCCGTCGCTGTCCGAGGAGCGGCTCGATCTCCTCGGAATCCAGAAGCGCTTCCTCTACACCTACGGATTCCTGCCTGCCGACTTCGACATCGAGAGCTGGGTCGACCCGGAGCCCTTGCGGCGAGCGCAGGCCGAGATCGACTCCGGGAAGACCGTTTCGGTCGACACCGGGGGACAGTGATGGTCGCCTTCGAATGGGAGGTGCCGACGCGCGGCGACAGCCGGCACGTCGGTTCGGCGGCGCGTCATCGCGGTGGCTGGGCCTCCTCGCCCGGATCGGCGGTGGCGACCGACCTCCGTACGGACGGCCGGTGGGATCCGTTCGACCCGACCGAACAGGTCATCACCGCGATCGACACCGCCGGCTACGACACGGTGATCGCCCCGTACGACCCCGCAGGTGAGGAATCGTGGATCCTGGCGGGGATCGCGTTGCGACGCACACGACATGCGCGGGTCGCCGTCGAATTCCATCCCGGTTTCGGGACACCGGTCTACGCGGCGAAGGTGTCGGCGACCCTGCAGCGGAACTCCGATGACCGGCTGCAGTGGCACCTGAGCGTGGTGACCGATGCAGCGGACAACCGGGCTCGCGGAGATCGGTTGACCGACGCCGAGCGCTACCGCCGGGCGGACGAGTTCCTGACCGTAGCCAAAGGTGTGTGGGACGGGGCCGGGGACCGCCAGGGCGGATTCGACGGTGGCGAATTCAACCACGTGGGCGAATTCTACGAAGTCACCGACGGTGGACTCGACCGGTCGGTGCACGGCCATCGTTTCCCGACTGTCCGCCTGACCGGGGAAAGCGACGAGGCGCTCGCACTGTCGGCCAGGCACGGCGACATCCACCTGTTCGAGTTGTCCTCGACCGGTGCGGCACCGGCGATCGGGCCACTCTCCGAACTGGCGGCAGCACTCGGACGGACCGTCGAGGCCGGCCTCTACCTACCGGTGATCGCCCGGGCGACGAAAGACGAGGCGGTGCAGCGCCTCCGCCGTCAGTGGCGCGACGCCTACGGCGCCGACGCCGACACCCGCGCGGAGGATCTCTGGGTCGACGACGTCACCTTCACCGGCTTCGACCGGATCGGACACCGACACCCGATCGGCCTGGTCGGCTCCTACGACGATGTCGCGCAACGGATCATCGACCTGACCGGACAAGGCTTCGCGCGATTCGTCCTGTCGGGCATACCGAACATCGAGGAACTCAACCGCAACACCGAGCACCTGCTCTTCCGGGCCGACGAACGCAACCGCGTCCTGTCCTGACCGGCCCGATCCCTGACCGACCCGTTCCCTGACCGACGACCGGAGACCCCATGACCATCGACTTCTACTGGCGGATAGGGATGGGTGGCGACCACGCCACCCTGCGCACGCCGCGCCGGCTCAACCGGGGCGACTGGCGCGGCGTCCAGCCGGGCAACCTGACGCCGGCGATCCGTGCGGGAGAACGCGACTCCTACAGCTACATCGACCACATGGCGGCCGTGGCCAAGGCCTCGGAGAGCGCCGGCTTCGTCGGCGGGTTGCTCCCGTCGTTCCCGGGGACCGACGATCCGTGGGCGGCCGCCGCGGCACTGGCCCGCGAGACCAGCACCTACCGGTTCATGGTCGCGTTCCAGCCGGGTTTCCTGCACCCGCTGCAGGCTGCCCGGATGTCGGCCAGTCTGCAACGCGCAACCGGGGGACGCCTCGTCTACAACATCATCAGCGGGGGCGGTGGTCCCGCCCAGCTGTGGTGGGGCGACAAGGTCGCCCACGACGACCGCTACCGCCGGACCAGTGAGTTCCTCGACGTCCTCAAGGGCGTCTGGGGGAGTGAACCGTTCGACTACGACGGTGACTTCTTCCGCACCGAGGGTGCGGTCCTGCCGGCACAACTCGCCGAGACACCCTTCCCGGAGATCTACTTCTCCGGATCTTCCGGCGCCGCGGTCAACGCCGCCGGCAGCCACGCCGACTACTACCTCTCCTGGCTCGAACCCTTCGCTGATCTGCGCGCCAAGTTCGACGGGGTGCGCGAGCACGCGGCGCGTCTGGGGCGTCGTCCGCGCTTCGCGGTCCGCATCGACATCCTCGCCCGGCACACCGCCGAGGCGGCGTGGGCAGAGATCGCCGAGGGTTGGCAGCACGTCGACCGTGCCGCGGCGAACCGCCAGGCGCAGGGAGACTCCGTCGGGGCGGGCCGGATCAAGGGCTGGGTGCCCGAGAACATCACCGACTACACCGATCTCGAGGTCCAACCGAACGTGTGGTGCGGCTTCAGCCTGATGCGCGGCGGACCCGCATTCGGGTTGGTCGGCAGTTACGAACAGGTCGCCGAACGGCTCGACGACCTGATCGATCTGGGCGTCGACGCCTTCATCCTGGCGGGCAACCCGCACCTGGAAGAGGCCTACCGCGTGGGCGAGGAGGTCCTTCCGCTCCTGGGGCGGTCGCGGCTCGGCCGCGTGGAGACCACGACCGACTCCGCGCTGGGCGTGGCCTGACCCTGGGTGAACCGCACCGCACGCACCACTTTCGACCACTGACAATCCGTTTCATCTCAAGGAGAGACATGACCACCGTAGTAGCCGGACTCGACCGAGAGGTCGCCGAATTCGTCGCCGAGGCCACCGAGCACGCGCAGAAGGCGTTCGACGTGTTCCGTACCACCGGAACTGTGTCGGCGAACGGGACCGCCAACTTCGTCGAGCGTGTGCCCGGGCGTGAGATCGCGGTCGCGCTGAACGATCCGGGGCCCTGGGCCGATGACCTGACCGTGCGTCCCGTGGTGGCAACCTTCGACGGCGAGATCCTGTCCGGTTCGGGCGCAGCGGGTTTCGTGACGTCCTATGCACCGGTGTTCCGCGCCCACGAGGACATCACGACCGTCGTGCACATCCACACGCCGTGGTTGGGTGCCTGGGCACAGACCCACCGCACCCTCCCGATCCGGTACGCAGCCTCCCAGCGGCTGACCCTGTCCCGGGAGATCCCGCCGCACATCAACCGCCGCCAGCCCGCGTCGGAGTTCATCCTCGAGCGTCTCGAGGAGGACCCGCATCTCGCCGCGATCTTCGAGGCGAACGGCGGCTCCAACGTGATCGGTCGCCAGGGTCTGCTCGACACCGCGAAGTTCATCGTCCTGCTGGAGGAGGGCGCCCAGTTCCAGGCGATCGCCGAGGGACTCGGCGGTTCGGCGGAATTCCACCCGACCAACCTCGAGGTGCAGTGGAAGCGCAGCGGCCTGCTCCCCGAGGCGCGCGAACGCGGTCTCATCCCTGAGATCTGATCGCACTGTTCCCTGAGGTGCGAGTGACGTCGTCGGGCCCTTCGAGGCTCGTCGCTATCGCTCCTCGCACCTCAGGGAGCAGGGGGGGTCGCTATCGCTCCTCGCACCTCAGGGAGCAGGGTGGGTCGCTATCGCTCCTCGCACCTCAGGGAGCAGAAAAGTCGCACTTCAATGAGCAAGCATCCGCACGAGCCCATACGGCGGCCGGCCGGCCGCAGAAACCGAGAGAGACAATGACCGTTCGAGTCGGCTATTTCCCGCACAACAACTCCCTGTTCGTACTCCGGCACCGGGGCATCCTCGAACAGCGCATCGACGTCGAGTGGGTCGACCTACGCAGTCTGCCCGCGAGCCCGGAACCGGACCCGACGACCGGCCTGCCCACGCTGCACTCGGACTGGCTGTTCACCGAGGGCGGCTACGACTTCATCGGGACGGGCTTCACGCCGCCGATCACGGGTCTGGCGCAGGAGCGCGACCTGGTCTATGTCGGGGTGTCCGGACCGCGTACGGAGAACGGGCGTCTCGTGGTGAAGGCGGACTCCGACATCGACTCGGTGGCCGCGCTGAAGGGCAAGCGGGTGGGTATCGCCCACGGTTCGTGGCAGACGACCCTGCTGCTGTTCGCGCTCGACTCGGTCGGACTGACGTGGAGCGACATCGTGCCCGTCAACACCTCGGTCACCGACGGCGCGGATCTCTTCCGTGACGGCACGATCGACGCCTGGGTCGGCGCCTATCCCGGCCTGGCCGCCGTCGAACGCGACCTCGAGTTGCGCACCCTGATCGACACTGACGGTCTGTTCAGCCACCCGTCGCTGTGGTTCACTCGACGCGACTTCGCCGAACAGCAGCCGGAGGAACTGGCCGCGATCGTCGATGCGCTGCGCGAATCCGATCAGTGGATCGTCGACCATCCCCGCGAGGCCGCCGAGTACTTCGTGAAAGACGTGGTCGACCGTGGCGGGGACGCCAGCCTCGACGCCTGGGAAGCCGCAATCCGTAACCGGCCGTACGGCATCGGGCCCGTGACCGAGGAGTTCCTCGACGAGCAGCAGCGCGCCGCCGATCTCCTGCACGCGAACGGCCTGCTCCCGCGCGAAGTGCGGGTGCGAGATGCCGTCCTCCCCGAGACCGAGGCGGCAGTGGCCACGTCCTGACCCCTGCGCTCAGTGCTGCGCGGCCGTGACATCCGTGCCGCGCGGCACGAGGGCGAAGACGGCCACGGCGACGGCGACGAGCGTGAGCCCGCCGATCAGACTCGTCTGCTGCATGGCATCGGTGAACGCCGTCGCCGCACGTTCCGCGAGGCCGGGTGCCCCGGCGGCCTCGGCGAGACCCACGGCGGCACCCAGAGATTCGGCGGCGGCCTCGGTTGCCTGAGCCGGAACCCCGGGGATCGGGTCGCTGGTCAGCGTCGACCGGTACAGGATCGACGCGATGCTGCCGAGGATGGCGACCCCGAGCACGTTGCCGAGGTCGTACGCGGTCTCCTCCAGCGCGGCGGCGTTGCCCGCCTTGGCATCCGGGGTGTCGGCCATGATCATCGCCGACGCGATCGCCAGCGAGCCGATGCCGAAGCCGACGAGCACCTGGGCGGCGGCGACCGTGCCGTAGCCGAGCCCGTCGGAACCGAGGGACATCAGCGCCATGCCGACACCGGCGATGCCGATGCCGCCGGCCACGACGGCGCGCGCGCCGATCATCCGGGACAGCGGGGCGGCGATCATCGAGGACACGATCGCTGCCCCCGCCACCGGCAGCAATCGCACACCCGCCGCGATCGGGGAGTGGCCCTCCACGAGCTGGAGCCACTGCGCCAGGAGCAACAGCGCCGCAGCCAGTCCGAACATCGAACCGAGCGCAGCCAGGACACCGGCGCTGAAGGGGCGGCTGCGGAACAGAGAGACGTCGAGCAGCGGTTCCGTGCGTCGCCGGCAGCGCCGCACGAACAGTGCCAGGACCAGGACCGCGCCCAGCAGGGCCAGCCAGGCTGCCGGTGCGAGGAGAGTCTCCTCCTTGGCGAACCGCTTGATGGCCCAGACCAGGGCGACCATGCCGGCAATGGACATCAGGGCGCCGACGGCGTCCCACCGGCCGGGTTGCGGGTGCTTCGACTCCGGCAGGATCAGCAGGGCGGCGACGATGGCGACGACCATCAGCGGCACGTTGACCAGGAATGCGGCCCGCCACGAGAAGTACTCCAGGAGAACGCCGCCGACGATCGGTCCGACGGCAGCGCCGAGACCCGACACCGCGGCCCACAACCCGAGTGCGGTGGCGCGTTCGGCAGGGTCGGTGAAGATACTGCGCAGCAACGACAGCGTGGTCGGCATGATCATGGCGCCGCCGACGCCCAACAGCACCCGCACCGCGATCACCGCGCCGGGCGACTCGGCCAGGAGGACGAGTGCCGAGGCCCCGCCGAACACCGCGAAGCCGGTGACCAGCATCCGCTTTCGACCCCATCGGTCGGCCAGGGAACTCATGGACAACAGCAGCCCGGCCAGCACGAGCGAGTAGGCGTCGATGATCCACAGCTGCTGGTCGGCGGTCGGGCGCAGGTCGCCGGCCAGGTCGGGGAGCGCGACGTTGAGGATCGTCAGGTCGACGGTGATGACCAGCAGACTGGCCGACAGCACGGCGGCCGACGCCCACCGGCGCCGGACGGACAGGCCCTGCCCGGCGCTGGTCGACGGGGTGGTCTCGGATGAGTGCTGCGTCATCGTCGGCTCCGGTTCTGGTCGGTGGAGGTGTCAGCGGCACTCAGTGCGGTGAGAGCCGTGAGGGTGGCGGTCAGGTCGTCGATGGACAGCGGTGTCCCGTACAGCAGTGCGTGCATCGCCACCCCGTCGGTGTATGCCGCGATGGCGCGTGCGGCCGTATGTCCGACGTGGGGTTCGAGGATCTCGACCAGTCCGTCGGGCCAGCGGATCGCGAGCGGCCGGAGTGAGGGATCGATCACCGCGGCCGACACGAGTGCGAGGTCGGCGCGCATCAGCCGTTCATCGGACATGTAGTCGTGGAGCGCTTGGGCGAACACCACCGCCGACGGTCCGTGCTCGTCGAGTGTCTCGGCCACCTCGGCCAGGCCCGAATCGATGTCGTCGGCCAGGCGAGCGAGTGCGGCCTCGCGCAGATCGTCGAGCGTGGCGAAGTACTGCGTCGTCGACCCGAGCGGCACGCCTGCACGTTTCGCGACGAGCCGGTGTGTGAGCCCTTCCGAACCGACCTCTGTGATTAGGGCGGCGGCGGCCTCGATGATCGTGCGGCGCCGTTCCTCGGGATCGCGGCGGCGGCGGGGGGTGGCCTCCGTCATGACGTCCTCTCCACGTTGATGTACGTATGTACATGTACAAACGTACAGTAGCTCCTGCCGGTATTCGACGTCGAGGGCTGGCATCATGCGACCATGGCTGTGCGCAGGATGGATGCGGTCGAGTTGCCGCGGACGGCACTCGACGCTTTCCTCTCATCGTCGGCCTTCGCCGAGATGCTCGATCCCGGCGACGAACGAACTGCGTCGCGGAGTGCTGCGGCACGACGCGCCGAGGTCGCCGACGTCATACGCGCCGTCGGCCGCTTCGCCGGCCGGCGGTTCGTCGACCGGGAGCGCGCTGGTGAAGTCGTCTTCGGCGGGGTCACCGGCGGCGGGCTCGGTGTCCGACCGTCGGTCGTCGACGAGGTGCTCGCACTGTTGCGACCGGTCGGGGTTCCGTCCCCCGGTGCGCCGAAGCCGGTTCCGCACGAAGCCAAGTCGGCCCTGGGTGAGTACGTGTACGCGCTCGTGGACCCGCGGGACGCATCCTTGTTCCACGTCGGTGCGGGTCGCGGTGACCGTGTGTACCGCTACTCGGCTGCCGCACTCGCGGGAGTCGTGCCCGATCCGGCCGACATCGTCGGCGGCGACGATCCGGCCACGGTCTCGGCCGCGGTCGAAGAGCGCATCCGCGACATCGATGCCGACGGGTTCGGCGTCGAGCACTGGATTCTTCGATACGACCTCGATACCGTGGATTCGGCTGAACTGCATGCTCTTTCGTTGCGATGCACCGGTCTCGACATTGCCGGCCTGGCCGGCGGCGACATTGCCGGCCTGGCCGGCGGCGACCTGTCGGCCGCGCCGGACACCCACGGGCCGTGGCGTATCGAGGAGCTGATCCTGCGATTCGCGGCGCCGGTGTCGCCACCGTTACCCGAGGTGTGCGTTCTGGTGAAGGTCGACGCGTCGGCCCGCGGCGACGCCACCGCCGACGACATCTATCGACTCGCCCGCAGCGCCTGGCGCGCCGGACCGCACCGGACCGTGCCCGACCTACCCGTTCTGGTCTTCGCCGATGATCTCGTCCGTGCCGTGCACCGCGTCGACTACTGGGAGTCCTATCGCGACGCCGAGGGCAACCTCGATCCGAAGCGGTGGGTGTACACCGGGAGACCCGACGCGGAGCTCGAGGCCCGATACGTGGGCACCAGTCTGCGTGACGTCCGCGCAGAGCGCGGCGGCAAGTGGAATCCGTCCGGGTGGCACCCGTACGGGCATGTTCCCTGAAGCAGCGATGGCCGGCCTGGCGTTGGAACGAATCCCGCTGCCGTCGCCGATGACGAGGTGTGCGACCTGGAGAACTCGCGGCATCGTCCATCGACAGGAGCCGGCACGGTGAACAAGCTGGTGACAGTGGCTGTGCGACCACTGTCGCCGGGCGTCCGGTACTTCCTCGGCCGGACGCTCAACCCGTTCGAGTAGGACGGTCCGGCTCACTTCCTGGTGCGCCGACTCCCGCCGTGCCAATCCTCCTGGACACCCGCCTCGTCATCGGTCACACCGAAGGCCCGCAGCTGCGGCTTCTCCCGCAAGCTTCGCTTGAGCTCGGCGAAGCCCGGGAAACTCGCCAGCCCGATCACGTGATCCCAGAGAACGACGGCGTCGTCGTCACTCGGCAGCCGGCTGATCACGGGCCCGAAGAACGCGACGCCCGCCGGCGGCTGGAAGTGGATGATCGGCGTACCCACGTCGCGACCGGTCAACGCCAGGGCCTCGTCGGTCTCGCCCTGGATCTCCGCGTCGTAGCCCGCGTCGTCGAGTGCTTCGACATGGTGCGAGGGCAGCCCGAGATCGTCCAGGACGGGGCCCAGGAAGTTCGCGGTGCCGCGGAGATCAGTGGCGTCGACCGTGTAAGAACCGGTGTGGGCGTCGAAGATCCGCGTGCCCAGCGCCTCGTACAGCGGTCCGACCGCGGCCGATCCGTGCTCGCGACGGATGCTCGCCGCCGCTCGCAGCAGGCGGAGTCCGGCCGTGTGCCCGGCCTCGTACTCGGGTGGGAACTGCGCCTCGTAGTCGACGTGAGCGTTCAGCAGGCGTAGCGAGATGAATCGCCAGTCGACCGTGTAATCGCGCTGGGACTGCACCTTTCGCACCCATTTGCTCGTCATCCACGCGAACGGACAGACGGGGTCGAAATAGAAGTTGACGTCGGCCATGGACTCGACGGTAGACGACGCCGGGAGAGGCGCCGGATCGGCGCCTCTCCCGGTTCACGTCGGTCGTTCGATCAGCGCTGCGCGCTCGCGAGTGCGTCGTTGAACGTCGTGCTCGGCCGCATGACGGCGGCGGTCTTGTCCCAGTCGGGGTAGTAGTAACCGCCGATGTCGACCTGCTCACCCTGCACCGCGTTGAGCTCCTCGACGATCTTGTCCTCGTTGGCGGCGAGGGTTTCGGCCAGCGAGGCGAAGTGCTCGGCGAGATCGGCGTCCTCGGTCTGCGCGGCGAGTTCCTGCGCCCAGTAGAGCGCCAGGTAGAACTGGCTGCCGCGGTTGTCGAGTTCACCGGTCTTGCGCGACGGTCCCTTGTCGTTCTCCAGCAGCTTGCCGGTGGCGGTGTCGAGGGCCTTCGCCAGGATGACGGCGCGCTTGTCGTCGAACTTCTTGCCCACGTCCTCGAGGCTCACCGCGAGCGCGAGGAACTCACCGAGTGAGTCCCACCGGAGGTGGTTCTCCTCGATGAGCTGCTTGACGTGCTTGGGTGCCGAGCCGCCCGCGCCGGTCTCGTAGAGTCCGCCGCCGGCCATCAGCGGCACGATCGACAGCATCTTGGCGCTCGTGCCCAGCTCCAGGATCGGGAACAGGTCGGTGAGGTAGTCGCGCAGGATGTTGCCGGTGGCCGAGATGGTGTCGAGGCCGCGGACGACGCGCTCGAGGGTGTACCGCATTGCGCGTACCTGCGACATGATCTGGATGTCGAGGCCCTTGGTGTCGTGCTCGGGCAGGTACTTGTGGACCTTCTTGATCAGCTCGTTCTCGTGCGGGCGGTACGGGTCGAGCCAGAACAGCACCGGCATTCCGGAATCGCGGCACCGGTTGACCGCCAGCTTGATCCAGTCCTGGATCGGGGCGTCCTTGACAATGCACAGACGCCAGATGTCACCCTCCTCGACGGTCTGGGTCAGCAGGACCTCGCCGGTCTCGAGATCGGTGATGTTGGCGGTGCCGCCCGCGGGGACCTCGAAGGTCTTGTCGTGCGAGCCGTACTCCTCGGCCTTCTGCGCCATCAGGCCGACGTTGGGCACGGTGCCCATCGTCGTGGGATCGAACTGCCCGTTGGTCTTACAGAAGTTGATCATCTCCTGGTAGATGCGGGAGAAGGTCGACTCCGGGTTGACGGCCTTGGTGTCCTTGAGTCGCCCGTCGGCGCCGTACATCTTGCCGCCGGCGCGGATCATGGCCGGCATCGAGGCGTCGACGATGACGTCGCTGGGCGAGTGGAAGTTGGTGATACCGCGCGCCGAGTCGACCATGGCCAGCTCGGGACGATGCTCGTGGCACTTGTGCAGGTCGTCGATGATCTCTTCGCGCTGCGCACTCGGCAGTGACTCGATCTTGCTGTAGAGATCCGACAGCCCGTTGTTGACGTTGACGCCGAGCTCGTCGAACAGTTCACCGTGCTTCTCGAACGCCTCCCGGTAGAAGACCTTCACCGCGTGGCCGAAGACGATGGGGTGCGAGACGCGCATCATGGTGGCCTTGACGTGCAGCGAGAACATCACGCCGGTCTTGTAGGCGTCCTCGATCTGCTCCTCGTAGAACTCGATCAGGGCCTTTTTGCTCATGAACATGCTGTCGATGACGTCACCGTCGGTCAGCGACACCTCCGGCTTGAGGACGAGGGTCTCGCCGGCATCGGTGAGGAGCTCCATCTTGACCTTGCGGTCGCCGGACACGGTCATCGACTTCTCGCCGTGATAGAAATCGCCCTCCCGCATGTGAGCGACGTGGGTGCGCGACGCCATCGACCATTCGCCCATGCTGTGCGGATGCTTCTTGGCGTACTGCTTGACCGCCTTGGGTGCGCGGCGATCCGAGTTTCCCTCGCGCAGAACGGGATTGACCGCGCTACCCAGGCACTTGGTGTACCGGTCGCGAATCGCGCGTTCCTCGTCGGTCTTCGGGTTGCCGGGGAAGTCGGGGAGGTCGTAGCCCTTGTCCTGCAGTTCCTTGATGGCAGCGAGGAGCTGGGGAACCGACGCGCTGATGTTCGGGAGCTTGATGATGTTCGTGTCCGAGCGCTGGGTCAGCTTGCCGAGTTCACCGAGATTGTCGGTGACCTTCTGGTCGTCGGGCAGGAGGTCGGAGAACTCGGCGAGGATGCGGGCCGCGACCGAGATGTCACTCGTGTCGACGGCGATCCCGGCCGCTCCGGCGAACGTGCGCACCACCGGCAGAAACGCATGTGTGGCGAGCATGGGTGCCTCGTCGGTCAGCGTATAGATGATGGTCGGCTGTTCGGCACTCATGCGATGTGTTCTCGATTCTGTCTTGGTTGACGCTGCAGTGTGCGGCCTTGTGGGTCCGGCTTTACCGATATCACGACGGGGATGGCCTCGTGTGACATCCACCCATGATTTTGCCTGTCCGCGCTGGACGGCGGGAGACGTGGTGGGTGGAATCGGACAGAACTCGAGGTGATAACGCCTGTGACCTGGCCTGCGTCCCAAAATTTCTGTGGTCGACACCACAGTGCGACCCGCGGCTGCCGACATGGGTCGACCCCACTCGGATGGCGGGTGAACGCCGGCGAGCGGGGTCGGTCGGGGTGGTGGAGCGGGCGGGCTGGGCCGTGTCAGGCGGCGCGGCCGGGGACGGTCTGCCGGAGTCGGATCAGTCCGTCGCGGATGCGGGACTTGACGGTCGGCAGGGCCACGTCGAGGTGCTCGGCGACCTCGCGGTAGGTGAGGCCGTGGAAGTAGGCGAGTTCGATCGCCTGTCGCTGCAAGGGGGTGAGGGTTTCCAGGCCGGTGTGGATGAGACGGGCGATCTCGCGCCGTTCCACCGATTCACTGACCTCGTCCACCTCGCGGCCGGTGTCGGCGATGCCGTAGGCGACAGTCCGACGGGTAGCCGCGGACTCTGACCGGACGCGATCGACAGCGCGGCGGTGGGCGAGGGTCAGAATCCAGGAGAGGGCCGAGCCGGATGCCGGGTCGTAGGCATCGGCGTTACGCCAGACTGCGAGGAAGGTCTCCTGCGTCGCCTCTTCGCTGTATCCGGGATCGCGGAGTACACGCAGCGTCATGCCGTACACCCGGTCGCACGTCGCGTCGTAGAACTGTGCGAATGCGTCCATGTCACCTGTTGCGACCTGGGCGAGGAGGACGCTCAGTTCGGTGTCTTTCATCACGAAACTCCTTGCCGCGGGTGGATTGTGACGCTTTCGCAGCTTGCGTCGGCGCTGGCGCTCTCGGCTGGCTGTGTTGCGATGTGGTCAACGCTAGACGGGCGGTCTCCGGAAGTGATCATCGCGAGACACAACGGGATGGTTTCGCAACGCTTGATAACGGCCAGATAACGGCGCTGCTCAGCGCCCCGAAATCGGGCGGGGCCGGGATGTCGGTGTAGCGGGGTAGCGTCCTGGCCACGAGAGGAGCGTGGATGCCTGACGACACCATCACGATCGCCGACGGTCGCGCCCGCTGCCTGTGGGCGGCGCGCGAGCCGGAGACCACGTATCACGATACGGAGTGGGGCTTCCCCGTCGCGGGCGACACGGCGCTGTTCGAGCGCGTGTGCCTGGAAGGGTTCCAGTCGGGGCTGAGCTGGCGGACGATCCTGATGAAACGGGACAACTTCCGGGCAGCGTTTGCAGGATTCGACGTCGAGAGGGTGGCTCGGTTCACCGACGCCGATGTCGCTCGGTTGCTGGCCGACGCCGGGATCATCCGGCACCGCGGCAAGATCGAGGCGTCGATCAACAACGCGCGGCGGGCCCTCGATCTCATCGACGAGCGCGGGTCGCTGGAGTCGTTCTTCTGGGAATATGCGCCGAAGCGGGACCACGTGCCGGGCTCGATGACGACCTCGCCGGAGTCGGTCGCGCTGTCCAAGGACCTGAAGAAGCGCGGCTGGCGGTTCGTCGGCCCGACGACGATGTTCGCACTCATGCAGGCGACGGGGATGGTCAACGACCATGCCTACGGTTGTGTGATCCGCAAGGATGTCGACGCGGCGCTCCGAGGTGCATCTCCGCAGCAATTGTAGACAATCCGACAATATGTCATCATCCCTCCATGACAGCCCAGATCGGCATCGGGATGGTGTGCCCGTTCGACATGGCGCTCGATCGTGAGCTGTGGCGGTGGATGCCGGATTCTGTGTCGCTGTACTTCACCCGTACGGGCTTCATCGACGCACCGGTCGACGTCGGACTGTGTCGCGACCTGAACAATCACGCCGAGATCGCCGCAGCGGTGCGGGCCGTGTCGTCGGTCGGACCACGTTCCTTCGGTTACGCCTGCGCGTCGGGCAGCTTCGTCTACGGGATGGCGGGGGCGCTCGAGATCTCGAACTGCATGGTCGGGGCCGGCGCCCATCGGGCGGTCACGACGTCGGAGGCCTTGATCCGCGCCCTCGACGCGCTGGGCATCGGCACGCTGTCGGTTGCCACGCCGTACACCGCGGCCCTCACCGGACTGCTGTGCGACTTCCTCGCCGAATCCGGCCGGAGCGTCGTGGCGCACGCCGGGCTCGGTCGGGATCACGAGATCTGGACGATTCCGTACCACGTGACCGCGGACCTCATCCGTGCCGCGGACCATCCCGACGCCGACGCGATCTTCGTGTCCTGCACCAACCTCTGGACCTACGACATCCTCGCCGGCCTCGAAGCCGAGCTCGGCAAGCCGGTGCTGTCGGCGAATCAGGTCACCGCGTGGGCGACACTCTGCGACGCCGGGGCGTTCGGCGAGTCCGACAGTCCCGCGGGCTCGTCGAGCGGTCATTCGCAGACGCTGTTTGCCCGTAGCATTGCCGCATGACCTCGAGCGCGGCGACATTCGGCGAAGCAGGCACCGCCAAGTATGTGAACCTGACGACCTACCGCAAGGACGGCACCGCCGTGACCTCACCGCTGTGGGCGGCGCTCGACGGCGACCGCCTGGTGATGTGGACCGTGGCCGATTCATGGAAGGTGAAACGGTTGCGGCGTGATCCGCGGGTGGTCGTCCAGGCATGTGATGTCAGGGGCCACAAGAACATCGGCGAACCTGTCAGCGGTACCGCCGAAGTGCTCGACGCGGCGGACAGCGGCCGCGTCAAGAAGGCCATCGCCGACAAGTACGGACTCCTCGGCAAGATCACCATCCTCGGTAGCAAGCTCCGCCGGGGCGAGGCCGGCAGCGTGGGGATCGTCATCACGCCTGCGCCGTAGCACCCGAAACAGCGCGGCCCCACGAACCGGGCGGGACGACAACGCGACGTCAATAATCGCGCGGATCGCGTATGGAACGCGTTAAAGACTCTTCCGCCGCCCGTCGGGCTGCGTGATCCTTCGATCTGACCACCGGAGTGGTGGATGTCGAAGTGATCGGAGAGTGACTGCGTGGCGGACCTCGTCTACGTGCTGCTGGCCATCGCGGGGTTCGCCCTGTGCGTGCTGGCGGTGCGGGCCCTCGATGTCAGGACCAAGTCGTGACCGCGGACGGGGTGATCAACGTCGTGCTGCTCACGCTCGCGGCCGCGACGGCTCTGTTCCTCCTCGTCGCGCTCGTGTTCCCGGAGAGGTTCTGACGGCGTGAACACAACTGTGGCGGGCCTGCTCCAGGTGGCCGCGCTCGTGATCGTCCTCGCCGTGGCATACGTCCCACTCGGCGACCACATGGCGCGTGTGTACAGCGGCGTACGGGACCTGCGCGTAGAGCGCTTGCTGTATCGGATGGCGCGAGTCGACCCGCGCCGACAGCAGACCTGGGTGGGTTACGCCCTTGCGGTGCTGGGTTTCTCACTCATCTCCTTCCTCGTCGTCTACCTTCTGCAACGCCTGCAGGGAGTCCTGCCGTGGTCCGACGGCAAGTCGGGCGTGTCTGCATCGATGGCGTTCAACTCCGCGATCTCCTTCGTCAGCAACACCAACTGGCAGTCCTTTTCGCCCGAAGTGGTGATGAGCAATCTGACGCAGATGATCGGGTTCGCCGTCCAGAACTTCGTCTCCGCCGCGGTGGGAATGGCGGTCGCGGTGGCGGTCATCCGCGGGATCGCGAGCCGCAGTGCGACCGGTGAGATCGGGAACTTCTGGGTGGACCTGGTGCGCGGATCGATCCGAATCCTGTTGCCGCTCAGTCTCGTACTCGCGACACTGCTGGTCACGCAGGGAGTGGTGCAATCCTGGCACACCGGGTTCGGTTGGACCACTCTCGACGGTGCCGATGCGCGCAGCGTCGTCGGGCCGTTCGCCTCCCAGGAGGCGATCAAGGAACTCGGCACCAATGGCGGTGGGACCCTGTCGGCGAACTCGGCACACCCGTTCTCCAATCCAACACCGCTGTCGAACCTCATGGAGATCGCTGCGCTGCTGCTGATCCCGGTCTGCCTGACACGCACCTACGGAACCCTGGTCGGTGACCGACGACAGGGACTGACCCTGCTCGGGGTGATGGCCGCGATCTGGTCGCTGATGCTCACACTCGTGTGGGTCTTCGAGAGCCGCACTGCCGGAGTCGCTTCCGCGGCGGCGGGGGCCATGATGGAGGGCAAGGAGGTCCGGTTCGGAGTTCCCGGGTCGGTCCTGTTCGCGGTCTCGACCACCGGCACGTCGACCGGCGCGGTGAATTCCGCCCACGACAGTTACTCCGCGGTCGGCGGCGGCGCCGTCCTGTGGAACATGCTCCTGGGCGAGGTCGCGCCCGGCGGGGCGGGTTCGGGTTTGTACGGCATCCTCGTGATGGCGATGATCACCGTGTTCATCGGTGGTCTGCTCGTCGGGCGCTCACCGACCTTCCTCGGCAAGCGGATCGGACAGCACGAGATCACGATGGCGGCGCTGTACGTACTGGTGATGCCGGTACTGGTCCTGACCGGCGCCGGGATCTCCATGATCCTGGGATCGACGACCGATGCGCAGGGCAACAGCGGGGAAGCGGGAAGCCCGGGGTCGATCCACGGATTCAGCGAAGTGCTCTACGCCTACGCCTCGGCCGCCAACAACAACGGCAGCGCCTTCGGCGGGCTCACCGTGACCGGTGACTGGTTCCAGGCCTCACTCGGCATGGCGATGCTGATGGGCAGGTTCCTGCCCATCGTGCTCGTGCTCGCGCTGGCCGGGCTCCTCGCGCGGCAGACCCCGCGCGGCGGTGGGGGCACAGAGATCAGTGTCGACTCACCTGTTGCCGTTGCGACGAACCGCACCGACCGAACATCGACCGCGGTCCTGCCCATCCCCACCGGCACCGTCCCGAATGCGGTGGCGCCGGATACGCGTTCGACGCTGCCCACCTCCGGACTCCTGTTCGGCTCCCTCCTGACGGCGACCATCGTGCTCGTCGCCGGACTCACCTTCTTCCCGGCCATGGCGCTGGGACCGATCGCCGAGGCACTGCTGTGACCACACAACTCGTCTCCACACACGAACCCGCGACGCCGGACGTCGAGACCCCCACTGATGCCGGACCGACGCTGGTGTCGCGCGGCGCGTTCGACCTCCGCTCCCTGGTGACATCGATGCCATTGGCATTACGGAAGCTCACCCCGCGGGATCAGGCCAGGAACCCGGTGATGTTCGTCGTGTTCCTCGGAGCCGTCGTCACCACCGCGCTGGCGGTGCTGCGTCCGTCGTGGTTCAGCTGGACCGTGACCGCCTGGCTGTGGTTCACCGTGCTGTTCGCGAACCTCGCCGAGGCCGTCGCCGAGGGACGGGGACGCGCACAGGCCGACAGTCTGCGAAAGGTCAAGCGCGACACGGTCGCCCGACGCTTGTGTGCCGACAACGATGTCGCCGGAACCGGCGCGACCGAGGAGGTCGCCGGCAGCGACCTGCGGATCGGCGACCTCGTCGTGGTCGAGGCCGGGGAGATCATCGCCGGTGACGGCGACGTCGTCGACGGGATCGCCACCGTGGACGAGTCGGCGATCACCGGTGAGTCGGCGCCGGTGGTCCGGGAATCCGGTGGAGATCGCTCGGCGGTCACCGGTGGAACCGTGGTGCTCTCCGACCGCATCGTCGTCCGGATCACCACGGCGCCCGGGGAGACCTTCGTCGACCGGATGATCGCGCTCGTCGAGGGAGCCGCCCGTAAGAAGACCCCCAACGAGATCGCACTCGACATCCTGCTGACGAGCCTCACGGTGATCTTCCTGCTCGCCGTCGTCGCCGTCGGACCGATGCAGGAGTACGCCGGGCAGTCGCCCGATCCGGTGAAGCTGATCGCGTTGCTGGTCTGCCTGATACCGACGACCATCGGCGCCCTGCTCAGCTCCATCGGTATCGCCGGCATGGATCGTCTGGTGCAGCGCAACGTGTTGGCCATGTCGGGCCGGGCGGTCGAGGCGGCCGGCGACATCGACACCCTGCTGATGGACAAGACCGGGACCATCACCTTCGGCAACCGTCGCGCCACCGACCTGTACCCGGCGCGCGGGGTGTCCGTCGAGGAGCTGGCCGGCGTCGCTCACCGATGCAGTCTGGCCGACGACACACCCGAGGGACGCAGCATCGTCGACCTCTGCCGGTCCGCCTACGGGGTGACGGCGGACGAGGCGACGGGCCCAGAGCGTCTTGTCACCGACGTGATCATCCCGTTCACAGCCCAGACGCGGATGAGTGGAGTGGACTCGCAGGACAGTGGTGCGCGCGTCGAGTACCGCAAGGGCGCCGCCGACGCGGTCACCCGATGGGTCGCCGTCGGCGAGGGCACCGTCGACGACACAGTCGCCGCCGATGTGGAACGGGTCTCGTCGGCGGGCGGTACGCCGCTCGTGGTCGGCGTGCGTGCCGACGGACAGCCCGCCCGGGTCATGGGTGTGATCGCGCTGTCCGATGTGGTGAAACCGGGTATGACAGCGCGTTTCGCGCAGCTGCGCGCAATGGGCATCCGCACGGTGATGGTCACCGGTGACAATCCCCTCACCGCCCGGGCCATCGCGGCCGAGGCCGGCGTCGACGACTTCGTCGCCGAGGCCACGCCCGAGCAGAAACTGGATCTCATCCGCTCCGAGCAGTCCGCCGGGCGGCTCGTCGCGATGACCGGCGACGGCACCAACGATGCCCCCGCACTGGCCCAGGCCGATGTCGGATTGGCGATGAACACGGGTACGTCGGCGGCCAAAGAGGCCGGCAACATGGTGGACCTCGATTCCGACCCGACGAAGCTGATCGAGGTGGTCGGCATCGGTAAGCAGTTGCTGATCACCCGGGGTGCGCTGACGACCTTCTCCCTGGCCAACGATCTCGCCAAGTACTTCGCGATCCTGCCCGCGATGTTCACCGCCGTCTACCCGCAACTCGACGCCCTCAACATCATGGGACTGCATTCGGCGCAGTCGGCGATCGTGTCCGCGGTGATCTTCAACGCGCTGATCATCGTGGCACTCATCCCGCTGTCGTTGCGCGGGGTGCGCTACCGGCCCGACTCGGCGTCGAAGTTGTTGGGCCGCAATCTACTCGTCTACGGGGTCGGTGGGGTCGTCACGCCGTTCATCGGCATCTGGCTGATCGACCTCGTCGTTCGACTCTTTCCGGGAATGGGATGACTTCATGAACTCAGTCTGGTCCGGCTTCGTCCGGCAATGCGTCGCCGCCGCAGGCATGATCCTGGGTCTCACACTCATCCTGGGAGTCGCCTATCCTGCTGCCGTGTGGGCGATCTCGCGGGTGAACACTGCCGGCGCGGAGGGCTCACAGGTCTCCGACGCCGCGGGTTGCCCCGTCGGGTCCACGCTGATCGGTGTCGACCCACGGGTCGAACCGGGGACACCCGACCCGTACCTCCACGCTCGGGTCCTGGGTGCTGCGGGCGAGCCGATGGCGACCGGCGATCCCTCGGCATCCGCGGCGAGCAACCAGGGCCCGAACAGCGAGGTCCTGCTGGCAGGCGTCACCGCGCGCCGTGAACTGATCGCCCGACGGGAGGGGGTGACGCCGGCGCAGGTGCCGGCCGACGCGGTGACCGGGTCGGGCTCTGGACTCGATCCGCACATCACTCCCGCCTATGCCGAGCTACAGGTCGCCCGGCTGGCACGCGAGAACGGTCGCACACCCGCCGAGGTCCGGGGGATGATCGACGACCACACCGAGGGCAGGCAGCTGGGATTCCTCGGGCAGCCCCGCGTGAACGTGCTCGAGGTGAACCTCGCGCTGGGTCACGCGCCGCCGGGGTGCCGCGCCCCGTGACCACTACAATCGGCCGATGACCTCAGCGGCGAGCTCGGCGCGGGCCGCCCACCCCGAGGGTCGCGGCACGTTACGGGTGTTCCTCGGCTGCGCGCCCGGCGTCGGCAAGACCTACGAGATGCTCGCGCAGGCCCGAACCCTTGTCGACGAAGGAACCGACGTCGTGATCGGGGTCGTCGAATCCCATGGCCGGGTGGCGACCGCCGCTCTCGTCGAGGGTCTGGAGGTGATCCCACGCACCAGCCGGTCCTACCGCGGGACGCCGCTGGAGGAGATGGACCTCGACGCGGTGCTGGCCCGCCGACCCCAGGTGGCGCTCGTCGACGAACTCGCCCACACGAATGTGCCGGGTTCTCGAAACCACAAGCGGTGGGAAGACATCGAGGAGTTGCTCGGCGCAGGTGTCGATGTGTACTCGACGATCAACATCCAGCATCTGGAGAGCCTGAACGACGTCGTCGCGCAGATCACCGGAGTGGTCCAACGCGAAACCGTGCCCGACGACGTCGTGCGCGGCGCCGACGAGATCGAACTGGTCGACATCGATCCACAGGCGTTGCGGCAGCGCCTGTCCGCGGGCAAGGTCTATCCGGGCGGACGCGTCGATGGTGCCCTGGCCAACTATTTTCGGCAGGGGAACCTCACCGCTCTCCGCGAACTCGCGCTGCTGTGGCTGGCCGACCAGGTCGACGACAAGCTCGCGGATTATCGTGCCGCGCACTCGATCACCGAGACGTGGGAGGCGCGCGAGCGGGTCGTCGTCGCCGTCACCGGCGGCGCCGAATCGCCGACACTGCTGCGACGCGCGAGCCGGATAGCCTCACGGTCGAGCGCGGAGCTCCTCGCTGTCCATGTGGTCCGTGGGGACGGCCTGACCGGTGCGGGGGTCGACCTCGACGCGCTCAGAGAGCTCGCCGCGGGGTTCGGTGCGCGGATCCACACGGTCGTCGGCGACGACATCCCGGACACGCTGCTGGACTTCGCACGGGGGGTCAACGCCACCCAGCTCGTGCTCGGCACCTCGCGGCGGCCGAGGTGGCAGCGGATCTTCGACGAGGGGGTCGGAGCCGCCGTGGTCAGCGAGAGCGGCCGCATCGACGTGCACATGGTGACCCACGACGAGACGTCGCGGCGCTCCCGCTTGGACATCCGGGACACCCGTTTCCACCGGCCGCTCAGCTGGGTCTTCGCGATCCTGGTTCCGGCCGCCCTGACCGGGGCGCTGCAGCTTCTCGACCCGTGGTTGGGGTTCGCCAGTCAGTCGGCGCTGTACTTCGTTGCGGTGCTGGCGGTGTCGATGCTCGGGGGCATCCTGCCGGCTGCCCTGTCGGCGGTGATCTCGGGTCTGCTCCTGAACTACTTCTTCACCGACCCGAGGCTCACGTTCACGATCAGCCAGCCCGACAATCTGATCACCATCCTGGTCATGCTGCTGATCGCGATCGCGGTTGCCGCGCTTGTCGATTCGGCAACCGTTCGACGCGCGCAGGCGCAGGACGCCGCCCGCGAGGCCGAACTACTGGCGTTGTTCTCCAGTGTCGTACTCGGCGGTGCCGACGTCCCGGTCCTGCTGGAACGGTTCCGGGAAACCTACGATCAGTCGGCGGTGTCGGTCGTGCGGCGGACGTCGCGGGCTGCCCGCGCGATCGAGGCCGCGGTGGGCGACTCGCCGCCTGCGACGCCCGATGATGCCGACACCGTCTGCGTCGTGCCGGGTGAGGAGTTCGAACTGCTCCTACGCGGCCCGAAGCTCGGGGCGCGAGACCGTCGCGTGTTGGCGGCCGTGGCCGGGCAGGCCGCGGGCGCGGTTGCGCGCCGTGCGCTGGAAGCCGAGGCGGCGACGGCGGAAGCGCTCGCCCGCACCGATGAGCTACGCCGCGCCCTGCTGTCGGCGGTCGGCCATGACCTCCGGACACCACTGGCCGCGGCGAAGGCGGCTGTGTCGAGTCTGCGCAGCGACGACGTCACGTTCAGTCCCGAGGACACTGCGGAGCTGCTGGCGACCGTCGACGAGTCGGTCGACCATCTCACCTCGCTGGTGAGCAACCTGCTGGATTCCTCTCGGCTCGCGGCGGGTGCGGTTCGGCCGCACCGACATCGGACGTTCCTCCCCGAGGTCGTGCACCGTGCGGCGGCGGCGGTGGCCCGACTCGATGAGGAGCCGGCTCTGACCTTCGATCTCGGTCACGCCTGGGCATACACCGACCCCGGATTGCTCGAGCGGGCCCTGGCGAACCTCATCGACAACGCGCGCCGGCACGGCGGCGGGCGGGTCGAGCTGACCGCCCGGTTGACTGCGGCCGACCCGCCCCGGTGCGTGATCCGAGTCGTCGACCACGGGCCGGGCCTCCCGGTCGTGGACCGCGATCAGGTCTTCTCGGCGTTCCATCAGGGCGGCGATACCAGCGGTGCGTCGTCGGGAGTGGGCTTGGGGCTGTCGGTGGCATCGGGATTCGTCACGGCGATCGGGGGAGAGCTCAGCGTCGAGGACACGCCGGGCGGTGGCGCGACCATGGTCGTCGATCTTCCTGCGACCGACGAGATCGACGACCCCACCGAGACGGGTGGGCCGGTCCGGTGAGCCCGGAAAAGATGAGCCCGGAGAAGATGAGCCCGGAGAAGATGAGTCCGGAGAAGACGCGCGTCCTGGTCGTCGACGACGAGCCGCAGTTGTTGCGGGCCTTGCGGATCAATCTCAACGCGCGTGGTTTCGCGGTGACTACCGCGGCGACCGGTGCCGCCGCGCTGACGGCGGCGGCGCGGGAGAATCCGCATGTGGTCGTCCTCGATCTGGGTCTGCCCGACATCGACGGACTGACGGTTCTGGAGGGTCTGCGCGGGTGGACGACCGTACCGGTCATCGTCCTGTCGGCTCGGACCGATGCTGCCGACAAGGTCGTCGCCCTGGACTCCGGGGCCGACGACTACGTCACGAAACCCTTTGGCATGGAGGAATTCCTGGCCCGGTTGCGAGCCGCACTACGGCGGGCAAGCGCGTCGAACGCGACGTCGGAGTCGCCGGTGGTGGACGCGGGTGCGTTCGTCGTCGACCTCGCCGCGAAACAGGTGACGCGCGGGCAGGAGCCGGTCCATCTCACGCCGACCGAGTGGGGCATTCTGGAGATACTGGTGCGCCATGAGGGAAAACTGGTGTCGCAGAGCGACATCCTGAATGCTGTGTGGGGTCCGGGATATCTGCGGCAGAGCAATTACCTGCGGGTGTACCTGGCGAGTCTGCGGCGCAAGCTCGAAGAGGACCCGGCACATCCCCGCAATCTCATCACCGAGGCGGGGATGGGATACCGGTTCGTGCGATCCGGGCCGCGATGATCACCGCGTCGGACATCCCGCCCGGACTGTCGGAGCAGGCCGAACTCGGCCCGCTCTGGGCGGACTGGCTGCAGCGCCTTCCGGGCACGGTCTCGACACTGCTCGACGAGTGGGGATTGCGTCGCGACGGGGACGAGTTGTGGCATGGATTCGAGTCGCTCGTGGTTCCGGTGCTCGACCGGCAGGGCGGGCGCGCCGTCCTGAAGGTGGCGTTCGACGGTGACGACGAGGGTGCGCAAGAGGCACTGGGACTGCAACATTGGCACGGTCGCGGGGCGGTGCAAATGCTGCGCGCCGATCCCCGTCGGCGCGCGCTGCTGCTCGAACGACTGACGCGACGCGACCTGACGACCCTCGACGACGACGAGGCCTGCGTGGTGGTGGCCGGTCTCTACGGTGACTTACACATCCCGGCGCCGGGGCGTCTGACACCGCTCGCCGTCCACCTGGAGCAGTGGCTCGACGCCCTGTCCCGGATCGCCCGGGACGCGCCGGTGCCGAGACGCTTCGTCGAGCAGGCACTGTCCCTCGGCCGGGACTTCCTCACCGACACGACGACTGTGGGTGTCATCGTGCACGGCGACCTGCACCACGAGAACGTCCTCGCGGATGCCGGCGGCCGATGGGTCGCCATCGACCCCAGCCCGATGTCGGGTGACGCACACTACGAACTCGCTCCCATGCTGTGGAATCGCCTCGGTCCGCGCGAATCCGACGTGCGCTACGACATCCGACGCCGCTTCTACACGATCACCGACGCGGCGGACCTCGATCCGGACCGTGCTCGTGACTGGGTCATCGTGCGGATGATCCTGAACGCGCACTGGGCTATCCAGGACGCCGAACGTGCGTCGCGCCCGCTTCGTGCGACCGACCGGGAGTGGATCACCACCTGCATCACCGTCGCGAAGGCGGTGATCGATTAGCCGCGCGCACAGTCGACGGGTTTCTGGTTGAGCCGCGTCCTCTGCTGGTTGAGCCGGCCTCCGCTGGTTGAGCAGGTGACGAGCGTAGCGAGGAGCCGTGTCGAAACCACTTGGCGGCCGACCGACCGCATCACCCCTCAACTCCCAGACTTCATTTCGTCGACGCGACTTCGATCGAGGTCGCGTCGACGAAATGAAGTCTGCCAGTGCCTGCCCCGGCCAGTCGGCCGTGAATCAGTGAATCCGGATGCGTTACAACGTGTCTACGACGGTGCGATCGGCTGTGGATGATCTCCGGGTTTTGTCGGTGGTGGGGTTTAGATTGGTTGGTAACAGATTCCGCCGCGGTGGGGGCGGGTCGTGTCACCTGTCGGGGGGTGTGGGGTGAGGGTGTGGACCGATCTTCCGGGCGAGTTCGTTTGCTGGGGTCGATCCTGCCCTGGTGGGTGAGACCGACATGGTGATGTTGATGGCTGGGCTGGATGCGACACGGCGTGGTGAGTCCTATCTCGCTTGGCATCGCTATCAGACGATCGCGGTGATGGCCGACCGCCTGGTCACCACCAACGCCTCCGGGTTTGTGATGGACGGTCACGCCGACTGCGCCGCCCGCATCGCCCGCCAGGCCGGGGTGTCACGCCGCCACGCCGAGATCCTCATCGAGGAGGCGATCGCCTTGCGGGACCGGCTGCCCGAGGTTGCTGACACCCTGCGTGACGGGATCGTGGCGCAGTGGCAGATCCGGGTGATCATCTCCCGTACCGAGTTGATCCCCACCGACGACCCCATCACCCCTGTCCTGGACGCCGAGATCGCCGCAACCCTGCGCCGCCGCACGGGTGTGTGGGATCGGGCCCGGTTGCGGGACATGGTCGACCGACTCGTCTTCCGGCACGATCCGGACGCGGTACGCCAACGCCGGAAAGACGCCCTCGACCAACGTGGGGTGTGGACCCACGAACTGCCCGACGGCACCGCAGAGTTGACTGCGGTCATGTCGGCGGAGAACGTGCGGATCTCGGCTAAGGCCGTGGGCATTCTGGCCGATGCGGTGTGTAAGCGGGATGGCCGCACGCGGGGGATACGTCAGTCTGATGCGATGTTCGCGCTGCTGACCCGTACGGCGTTCGAGTGTCAGTGCGACGACGAACAGCAATGCACAGCTGTCGTCCCGGATCCGCAGCGCGTTTGCGACGCGGTCCGCGCTGAGGTCGTGATCCATGTGGTCACCGACGCCGCGACCCTCGCCGGAGCATCCGGGGTCGGGTTCCTTGATGAGCACGGCCTCATCAGTGATGAGCATGTGCGTGATCTCGCCGCCCGCCCGGATGCCACGCTCACTCCGGTCACCCCGGCCCGCACTCAACCCACCTATATCGCCAGCGCCGATGACGCCGCCGCAGAGGTGGTGGTGTATCCGGCGACCCATCCCGGTAACGGGTATCGGCCCACCACCGCGTGTGCCGATTTCGTGCGGGTCCGCGACGGGTATTGCACCGAACCCGGTTGTACCCGTTCGGCGTTCGCCTGCGATCTCGACCACGTCACCGAGTACGACCACGTCGACCCCACTCAGGGTGGGTCGACGTCGAGTGAGAACCTCAACGCGAAATGCCGCGGCGGGCACCTGCTGAAAACCCACGGTGACTGGGTTGATGTGCAGTACCGCGACTCCGATGGTCGGCTGGTCACCGAATACCTCACCCCCGAGGGTGTCACCCTGCCCGGCGACGCTGAAACGCTGGAAGACACCTTTCCCAACCTGCGGCGCATCCGTTTCGAACAGGCCGCCCAGGCCCCGCCTACACCCCACGTGATCACCCCGGGCGACAACCCCGAACGCACCCGCAGCCGACTCGACGCCAAACTGGCCCGCCGGCGAACCGAACGTGCCCGCAACAAGAAGCAGCGCGAGGCCGAACAGAACGCCGACCGGCTGGACCCGCCACCCTTCTGACCGCGACGGGTCGATCAGCCGACTGGGGGAGTGGTGAACAAGCTGCCGAGGCCGGGCACGTCGACCGACAGTCCGGCGAGCCGCAATCCTTCCCAGGCGGTGACCTGGTTTGCAGTCAGGACGGGTTTGCCGAACTCGGCCTCCAGGTCGGTGATCCACATGGCGGTGTGCAATGCGGTGTCGGGAACCAGAATCGCCTGTGCCGATGCTGTATCGGCGGCCTCGAGCATCTCGAACAACCCATCGCCGTCGAATGTCCCTGCTTCGGTGGCTGTCCCGATGTCGTTGGCGCGCAATGCCATCACCTCGATCCCGGCGTCGGTGAGGAACTCGGTGAAGCGCGCCGCCAGCGGCTCCGGGTAGGTCGCGGCGATCGCGACCCGCGACAGACCGAGATGCCTGCAGGCTTCGGCGAACGCCAGCGAGGTCGACGACGCGGGACGGCCCGCCCGGCGGGCGACGTCGGCGGCCTGACGTCTGGCGCCGTCGAAGCCGTAGACGAAGCTGCCGGAGGTGCACGCCCACATCACCGACGACGGGCGGTGGTCCTGCGCTCGCCGCACACCGTCGGCGAGGCGGTCCTGCTCACCTACCGCGGCCATGGCCTCGACGGTGTGATCGTCGGACTCCACCTCGGTGATCAGAACCGGCAACCGGACCTCGAGGGCGGGTGCGACGGCACCGATGGCTGCCTCGATGAACTCGTAGTCGTCCTCGGCGGCGTGGCCTGGATAGAGCATGGCGACGGCAGTTGTCACGCCTACACCTCCGGGGTAGATTGTCAACAATCTACCAACTGTCTCCGAGGGGGCGCATGTCGGACGCCACACGATGGCTCAGCGCCACGGAACTGGCCGAGGCCTACCGTACCGGCGCGCTCACACCGGAATCGGTGGCGACGGAACTGCTCGATGCCATAGATGAGGTCGATCCCCGGATCAATGCGTTCTGCCTGGTCGATCGCGACCGCACTATCGCCGAGGCCCGGGAGTCCGGTGCGAGGTTTGCCGCCGGGACGCCCGTCGGCCCACTCGACGGCGTACCGGTCTCGATCAAAGACCTGCTCCTGACTGCCGGATGGCCGACACTACGTGGTTCGCTGATGATCGAGCCCGACCAGATGGTGTGGGACACCGACGCACCCGCGGTGGCCCGCCTTCGTGAGGCGGGCGCGGTGTTGCTCGGGAAGGTGACCACGCCGGAGTTCGGATGGAAGGGCGTGACCGACAGCCCCCGTACCGGCATCACCCGCAACCCGTGGGACCCGACACGCACATCGGGTGGATCGAGCGGCGGCAGTGCCGCGGCGCTCGCCGCCGGACTGGGGCCACTGTCGGTCGGCACCGATGGTGGCGGTTCCATTCGGATACCCGCCGCCTACTGCGGCATCGTCGGGTTCAAGCCGACGCTGGGCCGGGTGCCGATGTATCCGCCGAGCCCGTTCGCGCCGGTCGCCCATGTCGGTCCGATGACCCGAACGGTCGCCGATTGTGCTGCGCTCCTTGATGTCCTGACCGGATTCGACGCTCGTGACTGGTCGGCCCTGCCGCCACCGGAGACCAGTGCGGGTGCGGCGGTCGCGCATGTTCGTGACCTTGCTGATCTGCGCGTCGGGTACAGCGCCGATCTCGGATTCGGCGCCAATGACGCCGGCGTACAGGCAAATACCGATCGGGTGGCATCGGTTCTCGAGCAGCTCGGCGCGACCGTGGAGAAAGTCGACCTCGGGTGGGATGATCCGGCCTGGGCGTACCACATCATCTGGTTCGCCGGTGCGGATGTCGTCGTCCGGGGGCTCGGACCGCGTGCCGCCGAACACGTCGACCCATTGCTGATCGAGGCGCTCGAGCGCCATGGCGGCCTCAGCGCATCCGACTTCGTGAGCGCGACCGCGCTGCGGATGGAGATGGGCACCCAGATGAGCCTCCTCCATGAGGAATTCGACGTCCTGCTGACGCCGTCGATGCCGAGCGTGGCATTCGAGGCCGGGCGCACGGTTCCGGACGGGTCGTCGTCACCGGACTGGACCTCATGGACTCCGTACACTTACCCGTTCAACCTCACCGGGCAGCCGGCGATCACCGTGCCGAGCGGTTTCGTCGACGGCCTGCCGACCGGCGCGCAGTTCGTCGGTGCACGACATCACGACACCACCGTGCTGCGCGTTGCGGCGGCGTACGAGGCCGCTGCGGGCTTCACCATGTTGGGAGGTCGCGCGTGACCGAAAAACAGCAGACGGGTGAACTCCGGGCCGGATCGGGGTCCCGGAATGACCGATTCATCACCGTGACGTTGGAGAGGCGCGGCGTACAGGCGGTGGCGCGGATGCTCGACGCCGAGGCGCCTCGCACGGCAGCGGCGGTCTGGGACGCGTTGCCGCTGGGTGGACAGGTCTTCCATGGGAAGTTCGCGCGCAACGAGATCTACACATTGCTACCGGCCTTCGCCGCGGCCGAACCCGGCATGGAGAACACGACCATCACTCCGATCCCCGGTGACCTGTGTTATTTCACGTTCGACGGGGTGCTCGAGAACCCCGCGTACGGCTACGAACTCGGATCGGCACCTGCTGAACACCGCCTGCTCATCGACCTCGCGGTCTTCTACGGCCGCAACAATTTGCTGGTCAACGGTGACGTGGGCTGGGTTCCGGGCAACGTCTTCGCCTCCATCGTCGAGGGCCTCGACGAGTTCGCGGCCGCCTGCAATGACGTCTGGATGGGCGGCGCGCGCGGGGAAACGCTGACCTACGCGCGCCTTTCACGGTAAGAAAGAGGGAATGACGGTGACGATGAAGGTGGGGGCCGAGAGTCCGGGTCCGGAGGATCCGGGGATTGATCGAACCGTCGTTCACCAGCCGAAACAAGGCAAATCGCCACGTCGCCGGGTGTTGTCTCCGTTGGTTCAGGAATCGACACCGGCCATCATCGCGCGTAAGTTGCACGATGCGATCGCAAACGGGGACTTCGCACCCGGCTCGCAGTTGACGGAGTCGGGGCTGGCGGCCGACCTGGGCGTCAGTCGGGGCCCCCTGCGCGAGGCCATGCAGCGTCTGACAGCTGAGGGGTTGCTGGTCAGCCACCGCAACCGCGGCCTGTTCGTCGTCTCGATGGAAGAAGACGACATCCGGGACATGTACGTCGCGCGTACCGCCGTGGAGCGCGCTGCCGTGCAGCAGGTGATCACACACCGCGAGCAGGAGGCGGTGCAGGCGCTGGGTGCGGCGGTCGACGCGATGCGCGCGTTCACCGAGGAGCCGAACGGTGCGGGGATGGCGGAGGCCGACATGGCCTTTCACCAGACCCTGGTGGAATATGCCGGAAGTCAAAGGCTTTCGCGACTGCACGAGACGATCCTCGTGGAGACGCGGATGTGCTTGCGAGCCATGCGAGGGACGTACTCCTCGGGAAAGGACCGGATCGACGAACACCAGGCGTTGGTGGACGCCATCGCCGCGGGAGATGCCGCGGCGGCAGATGCTCTCATGATCGAGCACATGGCCGACGGGTTGCGCCGCCTGATCGGTGACGGCGAGGACGCCGCGAACCTGCAGGTGGCCAGGGGCTGATCGCCCACGGCCGGGTCCACCGAGCGCAGCACGAGAGCTCGACCCTCAGAGGCCCACGACTCAGGAAGCGCAGATGAGCGACACGACGACAGCAGACAGTTACGAGCAGCTCGCACCGGACCCGAACTCTCCCGAGGGAAAGAAACTCCTTCGCAAGGCCATCGGCGCCTCGGCGATCGGCAACGCCACCGAGTGGTATGACTACGGCGTCTACGCCGCCGCCTCGGTCTATCTGACCCAAGCGTTCTTCCCGGGGGAATTCGGAACCGTCGGCACCATGCTGGGTTTCGCGATCTCCTTCGTCCTCAGGCCCCTCGGCGGAATGGTCTGGGGACCCATCGGCGATCGCATCGGACGCAAATCCGTTCTCGCGATGACGATCCTGCTCATCTCCGGCGCGACCGCACTGATCGGTCTGCTACCCACCCACGCATCGATCGGTTTCTGGGCGCCCGTCCTGCTGATCCTGCTCCGCGTGATCCAGGGCTTCTCCACCGGTGGTGAATACGGCGGGGCCGCAACGTTCATGGCCGAGTACGCGCCCGACAACAAGCGCGGTAAATACGGGTCGTTCCTCGAATTCGGAACCCTGGCGGGTTTCTGCGGCGGCACCCTGTTCGTCCTGCTGCTGCAACTGGCGCTGACCGACAGCCAGATGGATCAATGGGGTTGGCGTATCCCGTTCCTGCTCGCGCTGCCGATGGGCCTGATCGGGCTGTATCTGCGGTCGCAGATGGAAGATACGCCCGTGTTCCAGGAACTCGAGCAGGACAACGAGATCAAGGGTTCGGCATGGACCCGCTTCAAGGATCTGCTCGTCAACTACAAGCGCCCGATCATCACCATGTTCGGCCTGGTGATCGCGCTCAACGTCGCGAACTACACCCTGCTGGCCTATCAACCGACCTACCTGCAGAACACGATCGACCTGTCCGAGACCTCGGCCAGCGTCGTCAACCTCATCGGGCAGCTCGTGATGATGTTGCTGATCCCGTTCTTCGGGTGGTGGTCGGATTCGACGGGACGCAAACCCATGTGGTGGGGGTCGCTGATCGGCCTGTTCGTTCTCGCGTTGCCGCTCTACTGGTTGATGGGGCAGGGATTCGCCTGGGCCATCGTGGCATTCGTCATCCTGGGTATTCTCTACATTCCTCAGCTGGCGACCATCTCGGCGACGTTCCCGGCGATGTTCCCGACCCAGGTCCGCTATGCCGGTTTCGCGATCTCCTACAACGTCGCGACCGCTGCTTTCGGCGGAACGGCACCGCTGGTCAACGACGCGGTCGTCGAGAGCACCGACTGGAACCTGTTCCCGGCGGTCTACATGATGGGCGCATGCGCCATCGGCATGGTTGCCCTGTGCTTCCTCAAGGAGACCGCGGGCTGCTCGCTGCGCGGTACCGAGATCCCGAGTCGCGAGAACGACTTCACGACTCTGCAGGGACAGAAGGTCGGGAAGTAGGCGCTCAACCGGCGGAGGAACTCAGCAGGCGCATCGCGGCGAGGGCGTAGGCCCTCGCCGCGGTGACCAGATCGGCAATGGCCACCGATTCGTCGGGCTGGTGGGCGTCGGTGTTGATGTTCCCCGGCCCGAGCACGATCGACGGGACGCCTAGGTCGCGGCTGACGAAGCCGCCATCGCAGGCGGCGGTCCAGCCGCCGACGGATGTGTCGGCACCGGCATCGGTGACCGCACCCACGGCCGTGGTGACGAGCGGATGTACCGCGTCGGTCGCGAAACCGGGCATCTCCATCGTCACGCGGATGTCGACGGTGATGCCGTCGGTGTCGATTCCTCTGTCGCGGATCGTCGTTCGCAGGTCCTGGGCGATTCGATGGGGGTCCTCGTCGGGCATCAGGCGCCGGTCGATGCCGAGTGAACAACCGGGCGCGACCACCGAGATGCCCTGTCCGCCTGCGATGGTCCCGACATTCCAGGTGCCGTGGCCGAGCAGGTCGTCGGCGGTCTCGGCCAGCCGCGCGCCATCGGCGCGGATGATCTCGACGATGGCTGCTGCGGCGTCGATGGCGCTGCGACCGTCCGCGGGTCGTCCGGAGTGTGCGGCGCGTCCGGTCACCTCGACCTCGATGTACGACGCGCCGCGGCACCCCCGGACCACTTGCAGATCGGTGGGTTCGGCGACCACGCAACCCAGGAAGTCATGGTCGGTGGGACGGCCGACGAAGTCGCGCACCCCGATTCCGTGCTCCTCCTCGTCGACGGTGCACACCAGGCGGACCGGTCCGGACAGTGCGATGCCGACTTCGCCGGCCCGACTCAGAGCGGTCATCGCGGCGACGACGGCGGCGAGCCCACCCTTCATATCGGTGGCGCCGCGGCCGTAGATGCGGCCGTCGCGGATGCGGACCGCGTACGGGTCGGCCGACCAGTTGGGCCCGGCCGGGACCACGTCGGAGTGTCCGAGGAACATCAACCCCGGTGCTGTTCCGGCGCGCACGGTGGCGACCAGGTTGGGTCTCCCGGGTGCCACCTCGTGCGTCGCTACGTCGAAACCGAGGGTGCGGCAGGCCTTCTCGAGTACGGCGACTGCGGCAGCCTCGGTGCCGCCCGGATTCTCGCTGGGCGCCTCGACAAGTGCCGAGGTGAGCGAGGTGATGGCGGCCTCGTCGATGAAGCCGAGTACTGCGGACTCGGCTGCGGTCAGGTCTGGTTCACCATTCACCCGACCATCTTCTCAAGACTGGCCGTGAGGCGTCGGACACCCTCGTCGATTCGATCGGGGGTGCTCGAGGCGAAACAGAGCCGCATCGAATTGCGGAAGCGTCCGCCCGGCGACAGCGCCGGCCCGGGGATGAACGCCACACCGTCGGCGAGGGCCACCTCGAAGAGCTCCCGCGTGTCGATCTCGGCGAACTCCTCGCGCAACGTGACCCACAGGAAGAACCCGCCCTCGGGGTTCGTCGTCACCACGCGATCGCCCAGATGGCGCGCGATGGCGTCGATCATGGCGTCCTTGCGCTCCCGATACAGCAGCCGGATCCCGGCGAGATGGTCCTCGAGACCGCCGCGGGCGATGTACTCGGCGACAATGTGCTGGTTGGGCACGTTGGTGCAGGTGTCCATCGCCTGCTTGCCGTTGATCAGCAGCTGGCGCAGGGAGGGGTCGGCGTCGACCCAGCCGACCCGCCAGCCAGGTGCGAGGATCTTGGAGAAGGTGCGCACCGAGAAGATCAGCGGGTCGCCCGGACTCAAGGTCTGGAAGGTCGGGATGTCGGTGCCGGCGAACCGCAGCAGCCCGTACGGGTCGTCGTCGATGATGACCGAGCCCCAGGTGTGCGCCAGACGCAACAGCTCGCTGCGTCGTTCCTCCGACATCGTCACGCCGGACGGATTCTGGAACGTCGGAATCGTGTAGATGGCTTTGGGTGTCTGACGGGTGCGTGCAACGAGCGACTCGAGCTGATCGACCTGCATGCCGTCGTCGTCGACCGGCACCTCGAGCAGTTGCGCGCCGTACGACAGTGCGGTCGCGCTGCCGTTGGTGTAGGTGGGTGATTCGACGACGACCAGATCCCCGGGGTCGACGAAGAGCTTGCAGGCGAGATCGAGTCCCTGCATTCCACCGGTGGTGATGACAAGCCGGTCGAGGGTGGACGGGTCGGGAGTCGTGGCGAGGTAGTCGACGAGGAGCTGGAGCAACCGGGGCTCGCCCTCGGTGGCGCCGTAGGTGAACGACGTGTTGTCGAGGATCTCGCCGGCGATCTGACGGAACTCGTCGGCGGGTACCGCCTCGTCCGCCGGTGAGCCCATCGCGAAGCGCACGATGTCGTGCGACTGCGCGGCGAGCAGCGAGGTCGACGAGTCGATCATCGACCCGACGAGGTCCTTGGCGCGGCCCGCCAACGGCAGCGTCGGCGCCGAATGTCGGTTCTGGTAGGCGGTTTCGGTTGTGGTCATCTCGTCACCTCGTCTCTGGCCCTTCGTGGCTCGTCGCTTGCGCTCCTCGCACCTCAGGGATCAGGGTTGTGCTCGGTCGTTGTGTTGGGGTCGACTCTCAGGGGGCATGGCTGTGGCTACTTCTGGATCAGTTCGCGGGGGAAGTCGGTGAAGGTCTCGACGCCGGTCGGGCTGACGCGGACCGACTCGGACAACTCGAAACCGTAGTTGTCCATCCACATTCCGCAGACGATGTGGAAGGTCATGTTGGTCTCGAGCACCGACTCGTCCTCGCTGCGGATGCTGATGGTGCGCTCGCCCCAGTCCGGCGGGTAACCGATCCCGATCGAATATCCCAGACGGGAGGGCTTCTCGAGGCCGTACTTCGCGAGCGTCCAGTTCCACGTCGAGGCGAGTTCGCGCGTGGCCACCCCCGGTTTGATGGCCTCGAGCACGTTGTTCAGTCCCTCGGCGGTGGCCTTGGCGACGTAGTCGAGGTCCTTGCTGGGGGTGCCCAGGGACACCGTCCGCGCGAGCGGGCAGTGGTATCGGTTGTGTGCGCCGGTCAATTCGATGACCACCGCCTCGTCTTCGACGAACGTGCCCTGATGCCAGGTGAGGTGCGGGGTGTCGGCGGCCGGGCCGGTGGGCATCATCGGCACGATGGCCGGATAGTCGCCGCCGTACTCGGGGGTTCCGGTGATCTGTGCCTGCGAGATCGCCGCGGCCGCATCGCATTGCCGGACCCCGATGTCGATGGTGTCGATGGCGGCGCGCATCGCCGTGGAGCACACCATCCCGGCCTGGCGCATCAACTGGACCTCGGCGTCGGACTTGACCGACCGGACCCAGTTGACGAGCTCGAAGTTGTCGACGAGCTTCCATTCCGGGATCGCGTTGAACAGTGCGCGGTAGGCCTTGGGGGAGAAGAAGTGTGAGTCCATCTCCAGGCCCACGGATCCGGTGTTGGAGGCCGGCGCGATGAGGTGTCGCTGCCGCAACGACCAGGCGACCCAGTCGAACGGGTGCAGGTGGGGCCGATGCACGTAACTCTCCGGATAGCCGACGATCTGATCGGCCGGCAGCCACGTCGTCCGGTGTGCGCCATGAGCATCCATCTCGCGGGCGTAGAAGACCATCTCGTCGTCGATCGGCACGAACAGCATCTGCGGGGTGTAGAACGACCACGCGTTGTAACCGATCAGGTAGAAGATGTTGGCCGGATCGGTGACGATGATCGCCGACAGACCCTGACGGTCCATGAGTTCCCGGACTCGTGTCAGGCGCTGCTCATACTCGCTGTCGCTGAACAGCTGAGCACCCAGGTACATGGTCTCCTCGCTCCTGTCTGAACGCCGGTCGGTGTGCCGAAACTGCTGTCAGCGACGGGGAATCGGCGTGGCCGTGTACTTCATGTCGAGGAACTCCTCGATGCCCACGCGTCCACCCTCGCGGCCGAGTCCCGATTCTTTGACACCCCCGAAGGGGGCTGCCGGATTGGACACGGCGCCGGTGTTGACCCCGACCATACCGGTTTCCAGCGCAGCCGACAGCCTGGCGCAGCGGTCGACGTCCTGGCTGAACAGATAACCCACCAGCCCCCAAGGGGTGTCGTTCGCCAGCGCGAGGACCTCGTCGTCGGCCGCGGGGTCGTCCGGCTCGTCGGCATTGCCGAACGGGATGATCGCGGCCACGGGTCCGAAGATCTCGGTGCGCATGAGGTCCGCATCGAGACCTACACCGGTCAGGACGGTCGGAGGATAGAAAAAGCCTGGGCCGTCGTGGTTTTCGCCGCCACAGAGCACCGTCGCACCCTTCGCCACGGCATCGGAGACCAGGGTCGAGACCTTCTCGACGGCCTTGGGTTCGACGAGGGGGCCGACCTGGACGCCGTCGGCCGCTCCGTCGCCGACCCGCAACCCGGCCATCTTCGCGGCGAAGGCCTCACTGAACTCGTCGATCACGCTGCGGTGCACGAAGACTCGGTTGGCGGCCGTGCAGGCCTGGCCGATGTTGCGCATCTTGGCGAACATCAGGCCGTCCACGGCCCGCGGGATGTCCGCGTCGGCGCACACGATGAACGGTGCGTTGCCGCCCAGTTCCATGGAGGTCCGCATGACAGTGCCGGCCGCCTGACGCAGGAGCAGTTTGCCGACCTCGGTCGACCCGGTGAAGCTGATCTTGCGGGCGAGCCCGCTCTCCATCCACTCGGTGACGACGGTCGACGGGTCGCTGGTGGTCACGACGCTGAGCACACCCGCGGGCAGACCGGCCTCGACGAGGATGTCGGCGAGGAGCAGGGTGGTGAGGGGGGTGAGCTCGGCGGGTTTGAGGACCATGGTGCAGCCCGCCGCGATCGCCGGACCGATCTTGCGGGTTCCCATGGCCAGTGGGAAGTTCCACGGCGTGATGAGGATGCACGGACCGACGGGTTGTCTGCTCACCACGATCCGGTGGGATCCGTCGCCGGTGGTGGTGGAGTCGCCGCCGATGCGGACGGCCTCCTCGGCGAACCAGCGGAAGAACTCGGCGCCATAGGCGACCTCGCCCTTGGCCTCGGCGAGGGGCTTGCCCATCTCGGCGGTCATCACGGTGGCGATCTCGTCGACCCGATCCATGATGAGCCGATGTGCGCGATAGAGGATCTCACTCCTACTGCGCGGTGAGGTGGCCGCCCATTCGGCCTGATGTGCGGCCGCGGTCTCGAGCGCGCGCCGGGCGTCGTCGGCGTCGGCGTCGGCGACTCGCGCGAGCACGTCGCCAGTGGCCGGATTGACGACATTGAAGCGGCCACCCGCTGCGGCCGGGGTCCACGTGCCGCCGATGAAGAGGTCGGTGTGCACGCGGGACACGGCTTCGGGAGCGGTGCGTGGGGCTGCGGTGACTTCGGCGGGGGCCGTCATGGTCGTACTCCTCGGGCGTCGGTGTCGGTGTCGGGGGATGTGTGGCCGCCGGTGTCGGGGGAGGCGGTGAGCAACTCGGCGAGATGGACTCCGCGCACCCCGGCGGGGGTGAGGGCGTCGTCGACGGTCGCGAGATGTTCGACGGCCATGGCGCAGCTGAAACCGTCGGTGACGACAGGTCGGCGGGGGTCGCCGCGCAGCGTGGGTGCGAGGCCGTTCTCGGCGACGGCCATGCTCACCTCGTAGTGGCCCTTCTCGAATCCGAAGTTGCCCGCGACACCACAGCAACCGTCCGCAGTGTGCACGGTGACCCCGAGGGCTTCGAGTGCCGCGACGCCCACTCGTGCGCCGAACACCGAGTATTCGTGGCAGTGGGTCTGCAACGTCACCTCGTCGGGAAGGACCGATGGTCGCCAACCCGCGTCGAGCAGCGCGGGGAGGTGGGCTGCGAAACTCCGGACACGTGCCGCCACGCGACGCGCGGCCTCGGTCGGGACGAGTTCGGGCAGGTCCTTCGCCAGCGCTGCGGCACAACTGGGTTCGACCACCACGATCGGTCGGTCCGTCCCGTCGTCGAGGTCGGCGACGGTCCGGCGCAGGACTTTTCGGGCACGATCGAGCTGTCCGGTCGAGATCCACGTGAGACCGCAACAGTTGTCGGCCGCACAGCCGACGGGATCGGGCGCACGGTCGACGAAATCGGGCGCACGGTCGACGAAATCGGGTGCCCGGTCGACGAAATCGGGTGCCCGGTCGACGGAGTGGGCAGCCCTGAGGACCTCGGCCACGGCGGTGGCCGCTTCGGGCCGGAAGGCTCGGGTGAAGGAGTCGACGAACAGCACGACCGAGGAACTGTCATCGACGGGGGAGAGTGATCCGAGGTGGCTGCGACGGATGCGCCGCGTGGCGAACGCGGGCATCGTGCGGCGGGGGTCGAGACCGCCGGCCCGCGCGGCGAGGGCGCTGAACCGGGATCGCAGTGCGCGGTTGAGGACCGGCGCCGCGAGCCCCGCCGCCGACAACCACGCCGGCATCCAGCCGAGGGAGTAGTGCGACAGCGGCCGTAGCCGGCGACGGTAGTGGTGGTGGAGGAACTCCGACTTGTACGTGGCCATGTCGACGCCGGTCGGGCAGTCGGTGGAGCACGCCTTGCACGACAGACACAGTTCCAGGGCGTCGGCGACATCGGTGGACCGCCATCCCTCGTCGACGCTCGGTGCGGTGCGGACCATGTCCTGCAGCACGCGGGCCCGGCCGCGGGTGGAGTCCTTCTCGTCTCCAGTGGCCTTGTAGCTGGGACACATGACTCCGCCGGAGTCCGCGCGGCACCGCCCGACACCGATGCAACCCTGCACGGCGTGGACGAACGGGTCGACGAGCGGCAGCTCGTGTCCGAGTGTGAAGGCGGTCGGCCAGGTGCGGCGCGGCACGTCGGCGAGAGCGAGGTCGGCGGTGATCGGGGGCGGGTCGACGATGCTGCCCGGGTTGAGGATTCCGCGCGGATCCCAGATCGACTTGAACCGCGCGAAGGCCGACATCATCGCGGGGGTGTACATGATCGGTAGCAGCGCCGACCGGGCACGCCCGTCGCCGTGCTCGCCGGACAGCGAACCGCCATGCCGCACCACGAGTTCGGCTGCCTCGGTGCAGAAGCGCGCCATCGCCGCGCGCCCCTCGGGGGAGCGCAGGTCGAACGTGATGCGGACGTGCATACAACCGGCGCCGAAGTGTCCGTACATGACGCCGGTGAGGCCGTGCCGGTCGAGCAGACCGGCGAAGTCGTCGAGGTAGTCGGCGAGCCGCTCGGGTGCGACCGCGGCGTCCTCCCAGCCCGGCCACGATTCGTAGCCGTCGCCGATGCTCTCGTCGTCGGGATCGGCCAGCCGAGACGAGAGACCCGCGCCGTCCTCGCGGACCCGCCAGAGCGCCTTGCGTCGGACCGGATCGTCGACGACGGCGGCGTCGACCATCCGACCCTCTGCGCGCAGGTGGTCGAGGAGACGTTTGGCGGTTGCCGGCACATCCGACTCCGATTGCGTGGCCGCACTTTCCTCGTCGATGTCGATGAACAGCCACGCCGACCCGGCGGGCAGTCCGGCGACGGCGTCGTGGCCCCGCCGTGCGGCCATCGTGGCCACGATCTTGCGGTCGATGCCCTCGATGGCCGACGGTGCGAACGGGAGGATCGCCGGAACGTCCCGCGCGGCGTCGGCGGGGGAGTGATAGCCGACGCACAGCAGGAGCTGGGATGTCGAGACCGGCACCAGCGCGACGGTCGCCGACACGACGACTGCGCAGGTCCCCTCGCTGCCGACGAGGGCGCGCGCGACATCGAACCCGTTCTCCGGCAGCAGCTTCGCGAGATGATAACCGGAAACCTGCCGTGGAATGGTCTCGAGCTGGGTACGCAGGATCGCCAGATTTGCCGCGGCCAGTTCTCGTAGCGATGCGGTGATCTCGATTGCCCGCGCCGTTGCCGCGGCGTCGGTGGCGTCGGTGGCCCGGAGCTCGTTCCGGGTCGCGGTGAGCATCAGGCCCTCTGCGGTGACCAGGTGTAGCTCGATGACGTGATCGCTGGTGCGGCCGTGGCGCACCGAGTGATTGCCGCAGGCGTCGTTGCCGATTGCACCGCCGAGCGTGGCACGCGAGGCCGACGACGGGTCCGGCGCGAACGTGAACTCTCCGCCGGTGGCTTCGCGTGCCTCGGCGGCGAGGGAGGTCAAGACGATCCCCGCGCCTGCGACGGCTGTCGAGGTCTCGGCGTCGATGGACAGGACGCGATCGAGGTGCCGGGACAGGTCGATCACCACGCCGGGGCCGATCGCGTTGCCGCCCATCGAGGTACCGCCCCCGCGGGGGACCACCGGAACCCGGTGTTCGTGACACCATCGGACCACCGTGGCGACCTCCCGGGCGGTCCGTGGGAAGGTGACCGCGAGGGGCGGGACACGGTAATTGGAGGCGTCGTAGGAGTATTCGGCGAGGCGCCGTGTCGAGGAGTCCGCGTCGACACCGAGTTCGGTGAGTTCGGCTGCGATGTCCGCCCGTGGCATGTGTGACCGAGCTGTCGGTCTAACCGAGCGCCGCGGCGAGCGCGGCACCGAAACGGTCGACACCGAGGTCGATCTCCTCGGCCGTGACCACCAGGGCGGGGATGAGCCGCACGACGTTGGCCGACGGTCCGCAGGTGAGCGAGAGCAGTCCCTGGGCGGTGGTGGCCTGCTGGACGGCGAGCGCGGCCGCGGCGTCCGGGGCGGAGTTGCCGGCGGCATCGGTGGTGATGAACTCGATCCCGGCCATCAGCCCCAGGCCACGGACATCGCCGACCCCGGGGAACGTCGCGCACACCCGGCGCAGACCGGCGAGGAGCTGCTCACCGCGCACGCGGGCGTTCTCGACGAGGCCCTCGGACTCGATCACGTCGAGCGTGGCGATCGCGGCGGCGGCCGCGACGGCGTTGCCGCCGTACGTACCGCCCTGCGACCCCGGCCACGCCTTGCTCATCAGTTCCGTCGACGCCGCGATCGCCGAGATCGGGAATCCCGACGCCAGGCCCTTTGCGGTGACGAGGATGTCGGGGGTCAGGCCCTCGGCGTGCTGATGGCCCCAGAACCTGCCCGTTCGGCCGAAGCCCGCCTGCACCTCGTCGAGGACGAGGAGGATTCCGTGGCGGTCGGCTCGTTCCCGCAGACCGTGGAGGAAGCGCGGCGGGGTCGGCAGGTACCCGCCGTCGCCGAGGACCGGTTCGATGAGGAACGCGGCCGTGTCGTTGGGTGCCACACGCGACTGCAGCAGATAGTCGAGCTCGCGCAGGGCGAAGTCGACGGCGGTGTCGGTGTCCCAGCCGTAGCGGTAGGCATACGGGAACGGTGCCATGTGCACGCCGCTCATCAGCGGCGAGAAACCCGCGGAGAAGCGGGTCCCGGCCGTGGTCAGGCTGGCAGCCGCGACGGTCCGGCCGTGGAAACCGCCCTGGAACACGATGATGTTGGGTTTCGCGGTCGCCATCCGCGCGAGGCGGACGGCGGCTTCGACGGCTTCGGAACCGGAGTTGGCGTAGAAGACGGAGTCGAGGCCGGCGGGCAGCACCGCCCCGAGGCGAGCGGTGAGCTCGAGGAGTGGGGTGTGCATCACGGTGGTGTACTGCGCGTGGATGACCTTGGCGCACTGCGCCTGCGCGGCCGCGACGACGTGCGGGTGGCAGTGCCCGGTGCTGGTCACACCGATGCCGGTGGTGAAGTCGAGATAGTCGCGACCGTCGGTGCCCCGGATCCACGAACCCGCCGCGGTGTCGACGACGACGGGCGTCGCCTGCTTCAGCGCCGGGCTCAGCGACGCGGTCTGGCTGGAGCGGATCGGGGAGTCAACACTGGCGGTCATGGGTACACGGTGACGCTCGATCGTACGATTGTCAACAATTAGACATCAGCCCTGGTCATCGAGAGTGTCGAGGGCGGCGCTGAGGTCGTGGAGTGCGTTCAGGGCCTGTTCCCACCGGGCGGCGTCGAGGGTTGCGGCCAAGCGATCGGCCGTGGCGCGATGCCCCGGGTTGATCGCTCGCACGGCTGCGAGGCCCGCCTTTGTCGGTGCGACGAGTTTGGCCCGGCGGTGGGCCGGATTGTCCCGGTACTCGGCCAGTTCGTCGGCGACGAGCAGGTCGGCGGTGCGCTGGACGCTCTGCCGCGTGATCCCCATCGCCCGTGCGATGCCCGCGACCGGCAGGGGCTCGTCGAGGACCGCCCCGAGCACCTGCCATCGCGTGGCGGTCAGTCCGGCGGGTTCGGCGAGACGTTCGGCGAGAGCGAGGAACTGGCCGTTGAGGCGGAAGGCGGTCAGTGCCGAGTCCGACAGCAGATCCTGGTGATCTCTCACTGTTCGCCGGCCAGGGCGTAGAAGCCGCTGGGGTCCTGGTGGCCGTAGAGCTGGTACCAGGCGTCGAGCACCGGCGGCGAATAGACCCCGAGTAGTGCGAAGACCTCGCGCGCGAAATCGACGGGCGCGACCGCCGCGGCGGTGATGACCCCGCGATCGGTGACGGCGGGCGCGTCGACGTAGTGCGCCGCGCCCGCGTACCCCGTGGGTGCCAGCTGCTCCGGAGCGTTGCTGGTGTGACGTCGGTCGTCGAGCAGGCCGGCGCGCGCTAGACCGATTGTCGCGCCGCATATCCCGGCTACCGGAACGTCGGCGTCGGCCCAGGTCCGCGCGGCGTCGACGAAGGCGTCGTTGGACTCCCAGATCTGGGCGCCGGGCAGCACCAGCATCGCGCTGTCCTGGGGGCGGACGGCGTCGAGCGTGGTGTCGGGCACCATCGTGACCCCGCCGATCGTGCGGATCGGCTCGCGGGAAACGCCAACGGTCACGACCCGGAACGATCCCGGTCGGGCCTGGTGATCGGGGTTGTTGATGCCCGATGCGACGTATCCGAACTCCCAGTCCGCGAGCGTCGGATACAGGGCGAGATGGACGGTCTTCATGAGGTCTCCTCGTTGACGACAATGACAGCATCCTGTCATTAATGACAGGATGCTGTCAATATCCGAACGAGTCGCGTCAGCCGCGGAGGCGCTGCCGGAGTGGTGGTCGCCCGGCGAGAGCGGGTGCGGTCTCCCGGATGACCATCAGGCAGCAGAGGCTGATCGCCATCAGTGCCGCCGCGTAGATCCCGACCGGAACCACGCTGCCGGTGGCGCTGACGATCCGGTTCGCGATCATCGGGGCCAGACCGCCGCCCAGTACCGCGCCGACCTGGAATCCGATCCCGATACCGCTGTAGCGCTGCGTGATCGGGAACAGCTCCGCGAAGGTGGTGAGCATCGGACCGTAGACGAAACCGGTCAGAGCGAATCCGATGGAGATGACCGTGATGCAGGCGGTCAGCGACCCGGATGCAGTGACCCAGAACAGGATCGGCGCGAACAACAGTGAGGTGACCATGCCGAATCCGATCACCGTCTTGCGGCCCAGCCGGTCGGACAGGTAACTGCCGAGCACGACGGTCGCGGCGTGACAGGCGAGCGCCAGCGTGCTGCCGAGGACAACCGGCGACCGCTCGAAGCCGCGTCCCGGATCGGTCTCGGTCAAGAAGGAGAGCATGAACGTGAACAACAGGAAGGCGTAACAGTTCTGTCCGACGTTGATCCCGGCTGCCAGGGCGACACGACGCCAGTTCTGCCGGAGCACGGCGAAGGCCGGCGGCGAATTCTCCTCGGCCCGCTTGGACTGGACGAAGTCCGGTGTCTCGCTGACCCGGGATCGCGTCCACACCCCGATCGCCAGGACGACTCCGCCGATGAGGAACGGAATGCGCCATCCCCAGGCCAGGACCTGCTCCATCGGCATCAGCAGCACGAGCGCGAACGACAGATTGGCCAGGATGCCGCCCACCGGGGAACCGAGGGTGACGAAGCAGCCGTAGAGGCCGCGCCGACGCTCGGGGGCGTGTTCGGCGGCGAGGAGCGCGGCACCGCCGATCTCACCGCCGCGCGAGATGCCGTGCACCATGCGGAGGAAGATCAGGATGATCGGTGCCACGATCCCGATGGCCTGGTAGTCGGGGAGGACACCCATCGCCAAGGTCGACCCGCCCATGAGCAGGAAGGCCGCGGTCAGCGCCTTGCGCCGGCCGAACTTGTCCCCGAAATGTCCGAAGATCAGGGCGCCGATCGGCGCCATCACGAAACCGACCGCGAAGGTCGCGAATCCGAGGAAAGTGCCGAACCATGGATCTTCGACGTTGAAGAAGATCTTGTTGAAGACCAGTGCCGTCGCGGTGCCGTAGATCGCGAAGTCGTAGAACTCCATGATCGTGCCGACGCCGGACGCGACGGCGACGCGAGTGGTTCGCTCCCGCCGGGGCTGGTCGATGCCGGTTGCCGAGGGGTCTGGCGGTGCAGAGTTGTCGAGAGTTACCACGGATCACTCCTCATCGGTGGGCGAACGGGCCATCAAGGCCTGCGTTCGTTGGCTGTACTCGTGGATGAATCGATTGTGTCGAACCCGCACGATGCGGGGAATCGGGAAAAGCTTTACCGCGCCGACTTATTGGACCCGTTCGGATCGGGTGCCCCGGGCGCGCTCCACCGCGCCACCGGGGATTCCCGGTGGCGGGTCGAATCCGGCCCGCTCGCTGGCGTCAGTCGGCCCTGCTGAACTCCTCATGGCGGGCGAGGCGTCCCACCGCGTCGAGGACACGGGCGAAGTCGGCGATCCGTTGCGCGCGGTAATCGTCGACGGTGGCCGGGTCGAACTCGTAAAAGCCTGCGCCGTCGGATATCCCACGGCGGCCGGAGGTCATGTTCGCCTCGACGAGGGGTGCCGGTGCGAACCTGTCGCCGAGTTCGCGGCGGAGGTAGTTCGACGCGTGGAAGAGGGTGTCGCCCCCGCCCCAGTCGATGAACTCGAGAAGTCCGAGAACCGCGAACCGCGAACCGAATCCGATGCGGACCGCAGTGTCGATGTCCTCGGCGCTGGCCACGCCCTCGTCCACCATGCGCGCCGCCTCGTTCATCACGAGCGCCTGCAGCCTGGGCACGATGTAACCGGGCGAGGGTGCGCACACCACGGGCACCTTGCCGACCGCGACCAGCAGGTCCCGGGTGGCATCGACGACTCCGGGACTCGTCGCAGTGCCCGGCGCGACCTCGACGAGCGGCATGAGATCGGCGGGATTGAGCCAGTGCGCGTTGAGGAATCGCTCGGGTGCCGTCAACGCCCCGGCGAGCTCGTCGACGAGGAAACTCGACGTGGTCGACGCGATGGGGACGGTGTCGCCGACCATGGCCTCGGTCCAGGCGAGCGCGTCTCGCTTGACCTCCGCGACCTCGGGGACGGCTTCGAACACGAGTTCCGCCCCGGCCATCGGGCCCAGGGCGTCGACCTCGCCGACGACCGTCACCAGAGCCGCGACATCGTCGAGGTCCTCGACCGCCAGGAGGCCGAGCGTGACCTTGTGGGCCAGTGCCTGCCGAACCGACTCGCGCACCGCGTCGAGGTAGGCCGCGGCATCGGCGCCGCGGTCGCGGAGGTCGACGACCGTCACCGAGACGTTCCCGAACGCCAGCGCCGCGGCGATGCCCTGGCCCATCCGGCCGGCGCCGACCACGGCGACCTGCCGGGGCGTCACTGCGCCAGTCCGTCCTGGAGCAGTGCCCGCATGCCGGCGGGATCGAGTTCGGCCAGGCCCAGGCTCTCGAGCGTCCGCGGTCCGGCTGCTGCCGGGCGGCCGGTGACCGCGCCGGCCAGGGCGAGCAGACCGACGGCCACCGGCGAGGGCACCGATGCCCACCGCGCCACGGAACTCAGCAGCGCCAGCCCGATCTCGACGTCCTCGACCATGTAGCGATGGGTGTGCAGATCGATGTCCTCGCGCCAGTCGCCGCTGTCGGTGAGCTTCTCGTGGGCGGCGTTGCCGTACATCCACTCGTCGCCGTCGGCCGTGTAGTGGTCGGCGAGGGGGAAGTGCGGCGCGTGGTAGCCGAGCGCCTCCCGGACCGCGATGCGCTCGGCGTCCAGCGCGGTGGTGACCCGCCGGATCGAGTCCTGGGTGCCCTCATTGTGGATGTCCCAGGACGGAAAGTGTTCCAGCGGACCGGCATTCATCAGGATGAGTGGCGGGTGGATGATGGGGCCCGCATTCATCAGTGCGCCGCTGAGTGCGTCCTCGACGCGCTCGACGGCGGGGTAGACCTCGCCGAGGACCGCCAGCGCCCGATCGGTGTGCCGCGCCGGGAAGACGCCGGTGGGCAGACGCGTGGCGTAACCGCTCACCACGACGCGGGTGTCACCGTGCTTGCGCGCGAGGTACGGCAGGGTCCCGGTCTCGGCGAACGCGACATCGGCGGGGTTGCCCGCCGCGCGCACGGCCTGCGCGAAGACGATCGACCCGAAGCTGCCCGGCGGCAGGTAGACGATCTGACCGTCGCGCAGGTGCGGCGCGAGCTGACGGGCCAGCGACTCGTGGGCGAAGGCCGGGACCGGCGCCACGATGACCTCGGCGTTGGACACCGCCTCGGCGAGGTCGGCGACGATCGAGATGCCACCGCCGGCACCGCTCCCGACACCGTCGACGTCGATCTGCCGACGGCCGCGGTGGTCGTCGATGTCGAGCGAACCGCGCTCGACGAGTGACGAGAACGCCGCGGAGTCCCGTCGCCACCAGGTGACATGGTGGTCCTTCTCGCTGAGCTCGGCCGCGGCTGCATAAGAGCCGTGACCTCCGCCGATGACGCAGACCTTCACGAATCGTCCTCCTAGATCTCGGGCCGCCCGCGCGGCCACTGGGGTGTTGGGAGGAAACGTAGGAGCGCTGCCGCGGACTGTCCCGGCGTCTGCCGATACCGAAAAAAGTTCACCTCGTGATGCAGGATTGTTGCGTGCCGGACGACCTCGATTATCAGATCGTTCACGCTCTGCAGGTCGCGCCGAGGGCGCCGTGGGGCGTCGTCGGCGACGTCGTGGGTGTGAGCGCGGCGACCGCCGCCCGCCGCTGGGAGCGGCTCGTCGACAGCGGTCTCGCCTGGATCGTGACCTATCCCGGGGCCGCGTACCTGAACACCCGCTGCAGCGCATTCGTCGAGGTCCAGGCGTCGTCGCAACGCGAAGCCCTCGTCGCGCGTCTCGCGGGCGACCGGCATGTGGCGACGATCCAGCGCACCGCCGGGGACGGCGACCTGCTGCTGACGGTCATGGTCCCCGACCTCGGTTTCCTCGGCGACTGGGTACAGCGCCTCGCCGAGACCGAGGGCGTCGCCCGGACCAGGACGAGGGTGGTGATGCGCGTCTTCGGTGAGAGCGAACGCTGGCGGGTGCACACGCTCTCCGATGCGGACGAATCGGTGCTCGTCGAGCACCGTCCCGAGCATCGCCCGCTGGCACACGAACCCGACGAGATGGATCTGCGGCTCATCGCCGCCCTCGCCGAGGACGGTCGACGCTCGGCGGTCGACCTGGCGGCCGCGAGCGGACTGAGCGCGCCGACCGTCCGACGTCGGCTGACCGCGCTCGTCGCCGAACGGGTCCTGTCGATCAGGTGCGAGGTGGCCCACGTCATCAGCGGCTGGCCGGTCACCGCGAACGTGTGGGCACGAGCGTCGTCGAGGTCGATCTCGGCGCTCGTCGACGCGCTCGACGACCTGCCCCAGGTGCGTGTCTGCTGCGAGGTCACCGGAACCGCGAACATCCTGATGGGCGTCTGGTTGCACACCATCGGTGAACTGTCCGAGTTCGAGCAGCAGCTCGAGAGCCGGGTGCCGGGGCTCGTGGTCGCCGACCGTTCGGTCACCCTCGAGACGCCGAAGAGGCTGGGCTCGCTCCTCGACCGGTCGGGATGTCGCACGGGGTCGGTTCCGGTGGTGCTGTGAGGCACCGGAGAGGAGGGCCGGCGTGACCACATCGACCTCGCTGCGCTTTGCCCTGCTGATCACCGCGGCCTGCGGTTTCCTCGACAGCTACACATTCCTGTCACGGGGCGGTGTGTTCGCCAACGCTCAGACCGGGAACGTCATCCTCCTCGCGCTGAATCTGTCGGAGCGGCACTGGTACCAGGCGTCCGGACATCTGTGGCCGATCCTCGCGTTCCTGGTCGGTGTCGTACTCGCGGTGCACGTGAAGGCCGGCCGCTTCGATCGTCTGCTCGTCTACCCGATCCGGGTGACGATGGCGCTGCAGGTGACGATCCTCGTGGCGATCGGCTTCGTCCCCACCTCCGTCCCGCATTCGTTCGTCACCATCCCCATCTCGTTCATCACGGCCATGCAGATCGAGTTGTTCCGCAACATCGGTGACCTCAACTACATCGCGGTGGCCACGACCGGGAATCTCATGCGGCTCGTGGAGGCCGGCTACGGCGTGACCGTCGACCGCACGCCGGAGGCGAGCAAGGCCCTCGCGGTCTACGGCCGTCTGGTGGGGGCGTTCGCCGGCGGCGCACTCGTCGGGGCGGTCTGCACCCAACTGTTGGGTGGTCGCGCCGCCTGGGTGCCGGCCGGTTTCCTCGCGGTGACGCTGCTGCTCTTCGTCATCGACGAACGCACCGACCCGTCACCTACGGTGGGGTCATGACCCCGCCTGCACCCGTGGTTGCCCTGCTGATCTCCGCTGACGATCCTCCGCCGGGAAACCTCGCCGAGATCGAGGAGCTCGCGACGGTGCGGCTCTGCACAGCGGACGACCTCGGCGCCGCACTGCCGGGCGCGGATGTTCTGGTGCTGTGGGACTTCTTCTCTCGTGGGCTAGCCGACAACTGGGGAAAGGCGACGGCATCGTTGCGCTGGGTGCACGTGTGCGCGGCGGGCGTCGACTCGTTGCTCTTCGACGAACTGCGGGCCTCCGAGGTGGTGGTGACCAACGCCCACGGCGTCTTCGACCAGCCGATCGCGGAGTTCGTGCTCGCCGCAGTTCTGGCCCGGCACAAGCGTTTACACGAGTCGATGGCGCTGCAGCGCGACCATGAATGGCAACACCGCGAGACCGTGGCGACCCACCGCACCTCCGCACTCGTGATCGGTACCGGCGGGATCGGCCGCGCGATCGCGAAACTGCTGCGCGCCGTGGGTGTCCGGGTGGTCGGAGCGGGCCGGACGGCACGCGACGGTGATCCGGACTTCGGACACGTCGTCGCCACCGACGACCTCGCCGAGCATGTGGGCGACTTCGACACCGTCGTCGCGATCGCGCCGCTGACAGCGCAGACCTCCGGGATGATCGACGCGACGGTACTCGCGGCGATGAAACCCGGCGCACACCTCGTCAACGTCGGTCGCGGCGAACTCGTCGACGAGGCGGCGCTCGTCGAGTCGCTCCGGTCGGGACACCTCGGCGCGGCCACCCTCGACGTCTTCGTCACCGAGCCGCTGCCCGCCGACAGCGAACTGTGGGACCTGCCCGGGGTCGCGATCTCGGCGCACATGAGCGGGGACGCCACCGGATGGCGCGAGGCGCTGGCCGAGCAGGTCCTCGACAACCTCCGGCGCTACGTCGCGGCGGGTACCGAGGAGCCGTCCGACGTGCTGGTCAACGTCGTAGACAAGGAGCGCGGCTACATCCGGGTAGGCGCATGACGTCACCGCGGGCCCGCCGATAGTAGGCTGTAGCGCGATGACCACCGTCTATTTCCTGATCGCCGCCGTGGCCCTACTGGGTGCGGGTGTCCTGTTGTGGCTCGACCGGCAGCGGTCGAGTGTCGCACGGCACCAGCGTGCGGTCTGGGGCGATGAGCACGAGTTCAAGTTCCGCGAGTCGGACACCAAGCTGCGCAAGGTGTTTCGACGCGCAACCATGAACGTGGGCGACCACATCCCGGTCCAGGACGTCGCGTACGGACACTACGCCGGGGTGGAGGCCGTGGTCTTCGACCTCGCCGAGACCGCGACCGTGATCGCCGTCCGGCGGTCCTCGCCGTCGCACGTCGTCGTCGACCTGCGTCACGAGGACGTCCTCGCCCCCGCCGAGGAGGACGTGGAACTGCTGGGTGCGATGGGCCCGCGTGTCATGTTCTCCAACAATCTCGACGTCGCCCGCCGGGTCTGCGACCGGCGGATGGTCGCGCTGGCCAACAAGGCGCCCGCGTTCGTCGAGGTCCTGTGGAACGAGGGCAACTGGGCGCTCGGTTCGATGCCGGTGACCAACGACCCGGCCAAGCTGAACACCGGCCTGGAGGTCGTCCGCCGATTCGCCGATCTGCTGCGGGTGCTCCCGCCGGTCCGGGAACCCGAGGACTCGCCCGATCCGCGGGACCCCCACGGGCCCACCCGGGCCGAGCTCGCCGACGAGAAGACCGAATCCCTCCGGGACAAGCGTCGGCGCCAGGCCGCCGGAACGCCGCCGACGGGCGATCCCGAGAGTCCGGCCGCGCCCACCGCGACGCGCACGACGCCGTCGGGCTCGCCGACCACCGGCGGCCGGCGGATGTCCCCGATGCCCGTCCGCGGGTCCGGCACCCGCGGTCCCGCCGGGACGTCCGACGAGACGCCTCGTCGGGACACCGGTGAACGCCCCAACCGCCACCGCAGCTGACCCGCGCCACCACGCCACGCACCGTCGGAGATCGTCGATCCCGGCAGCTTCGACCGAGAGGGAAGTCGCATGTCCTCGTCCGCCCCGGTTCCCGCCGAGACCCCCGGGGTCGACCCGGCCGCGAAGGCTCGGCTCGCCGAGCTCGTCCGCGAACTCGCCGTCGTCCACGGCAAGGTGACGCTGTCGTCGGGTAAGGAGGCCGACTACTACGTCGACCTGCGTCGCGCGACACTGCACCACCAGGCCTCGCGGCTCATCGGGCAGCTGATGCGGGAACTGACCGCGGACTGGGAGTATGCCGCCGTCGGTGGCCTGACCCTCGGTGCGGACCCGGTCGCGACGTCGATCATGCACGCCGACGGCAGGCCGGTCGACGCGTTCGTCGTCCGCAAGGCGGCCAAGGCGCACGGCATGCAACGTCAGATCGAGGGGCCCGACATCGTGGGCCGCGACGTGCTCGTCGTCGAGGACACCAGCACGACCGGCGCCTCACCGTCCACGGCCGTCGAGGCCGTCCGCGGTATCGGCGGCAACGTCGTCGGGGTTGCCACCGTCGTCGACCGCGCGACCGGCGCCGATGCGGTCATCACCGCACTGGGCGTGCCGTACCGCTCCCTCCTCGATCTCGGCGATCTCGGGCTTGCCTGACACCTCCGGTCCCGATCGGGACCCCGTCGGCGCCGACCCCGGTCCGACCGAATGGCAGACCGGACCGACCGTCGGTGTGGGGCCCTGGGCCGTCGAACATCCCGACGAACCGCTACCCGACGATCCGCACCTCGACGCCGAGCTGCTCGCCCACGGCGACACCCGCAACGTCGTCGATGGCTACCGGTATTGGTCGCGCGAGGCGATCGTCGCCGACATCGACGCCCGCCGGCACCCGTTGCACGTCGCCATCGAGAACTTCGCACACGACGCGAACATCGGGACCGTGGTGCGTACCGCCAACGCGTTCGCCGTGGCCGCCGTGCACATCGTGGGGCGACGCCGCTGGAATCGTCGCGGCGCGATGGTGACCGACCGCTACCAGCACCTGATGCACCACGAGACGGTGTCCGACCTCATCTCCTGGGCTCGCGACGCGGGCCTGACCGTGGTGGCCGTCGACAACACTCCCGGTGCGCTGCCGCTCGAGACGGCGGACCTACCCCGCGACTGCGTCCTGTTGTTCGGTCAGGAAGGCCCGGGGGTGAGCGACGACGCGCAGCGTGCGGCCGACCTCACGGTGTCGATCGCGCAGTTCGGATCGACGCGCAGCATCAACGCGGGCGTCGCCGCCGGGATCGCCATGCACGCATGGGTGCGTCAGCACGCCGCCCTCGACGACGCCTGGTGACCAGCGGGGTGGCTTCGACTCGGCGCCTCGCTGCGCTCGGGGCCGGCTCAACCAGCGGGATGTGGTCTTCGGCTCAGTTGGCGGGAGGGGCGGAGTTCTCAGCGTCGTCGGAGGCCGGGAGGGGCTCCTCCTCGACGAGCTTCTTGCGCGAGCGCAGGATGCGCTTGACGATCTCGGAGATGATCGGCAGGACCGAGATGAAGACGATGAACAAGAAGATGTAGTCGATGTTGTCGCGGATGAACTCGATCTGGCCCAGGAAGTAGCCGAGCAGCGTGACACCCGCACCCCAGGCGATCGCGCCGACGATGTTGTAGACGAGGAAGATCGGGTACCGCATGCGGGCGGCGCCGGCGACGAGCGGGGCGTAGGTCCGCACGATGGGAACGAATCGCGCGAGGATGATCGTGGCCGGGCCGTGCTTCTCGAAGAACTCGTGCGCTTCCTCGATGTAGACCTGCTTGAGGATCTTCGCGTCCGGCCGGAACAGCGAATAACCCGCCTTCTTGCCGATCCAGTATCCGACCTGGTCGCCGAGGAACGCGGCGATCGGGATGGTGACCAGCAGCACCCACAGCGGGGCGAAGGGTTCGATGTCCGCCGACTTCGCGGCGACGATGAGACCAGCGGTGAAGAGCAGCGAGTCGCCGGGGAGCAGCGGGAACAGCAGGCCCGACTCGATGAACACGACCAACAGCAGACCGGCCAGCATCCACGTGCCGAACGAATTGAGCAGGTTCACCGGGTCCAGGAATCCCGGCAGGAGTGCCAGGTTGGTGGTCGTGGTGGCAAGCGCGGAGTCGATCACGGGGACCCAGAGTACCTGCGCGTCCGTCGAGGACAGAATCTCGCGGGTCCGCCACCGCCGTTTTCCAGCAGGTCCGGGCACGAATGGTGCCCGCGCCGGGTGATGTGGCACCTGCCATACTGGGAGAAGTCCGGCCGCGGGAAGTCCGGCTGCTCGCCACCGAAGCACCAATCGAGGCGAGAGAACCCGAACACCAGAGCACATCAACACCCTGGAGGATTCGTCGATGCCCATTGCAACCCCGGAGCAGTACGCCGAGATGTTCGACAAGGCGAAGAAGGGCGGTTACGCATTCCCCGCGATCAACTGCACCTCGTCATCGACGATCAACGCCGCCATCAAGGGTTTCGCCGACGCCGGCAGTGACGGGATCATCCAGTTCTCGACCGGTGGCGCCGAGTTCGGGTCCGGCCAGGGTGTCAAGGACATGGTGACCGGTGCGGTCGCGCTCGCCGAGTTCGCGCACGTCGTCGCCGCGAAGTACGACGTTCTCATCGGCCTGCACACCGACCACTGTCCGAAGGACAAGCTGGACACCTACGTGCGTCCGCTGCTGCAGATCTCGCAGGAGCGCGTCGACGCCGGCCGCAACCCGCTCTTCCAGTCACACATGTGGGACGGCAGCGCCGTGCCGCTCGACGAGAACCTGGAGATCGCCAAGGAACTGCTGGCCAAGGCCGGCGCGGCCAACATCATCCTGGAGATCGAGATCGGCGTGGTCGGCGGTGAGGAGGACGGCGTCGAGAACGAGATCAACGACAAGCTGTTCACCACCCCCGAGGACTTCGAGAAGACCATCGAGGCGCTGGGTGCCAGCGACTCCGGCAACCGCTACCTGCTTGCCGCGACCTTCGGCAACGTCCACGGCGTCTACAAGCCCGGCAACGTGAAGCTGCGTCCCGACGTGCTCAACACCGGCCAGGAAGTGGCGACCAAGAAGCTCGGTCTGGCCGAAGGTGCCAAGCCCTTCGACTTCGTGTTCCACGGTGGTTCGGGCTCACTGAAGAGCGAGATCGACGAGGCCCTGAGCTACGGCGTCATCAAGATGAACGTCGACACGGACACGCAGTACGCCTACACCCGCCCGGTCGCCGGCCACATGTTCGGCAACTACGACGGTGTGCTGAAGGTCGACGGCGACGTCGGCAACAAGAAGGTCTACGACCCGCGTAGCTGGTCGAAGAAGGCCGAGTCGAACATGAGCGAGCGCGTCGTCGAGGCGTGCAACGACCTCAAGTCCAACGGTAAGTCCCTGACTGCCTGACGCGTTTCCACTTGTCTGCCCGCACCCCGACAAGGGTGCGGGCAGAAGTGTTTCGGGAGGGTGAATCGCCGGCCGGGGGCCGGCTCAGGTGATGGCCAGGCCGAGGACGACCGCCCCGGCGAGCGCGACCATGACCAGTGCGGCGATCACGACGGCCGGATCGACCCGCGATCGTGTCTGGCGCGGGGATTCGACCGGGTACGGCCGGATCCGGTTGCTGCGGACCCGGCCATCCGGTGCGGGACGGGCGGTCGGCGACGGGCCACCGCGCGGCGTCGTGCTCGCGGGAGGCACCGGCCGGGCCGGAGGCGTGAAGTAGCCCGGCGCAGAACGGTCACCCAGGCCGGCCGGCGGCGGGCCCGGACGGTGTCCGCTCGTCACGTGGGGTTGCACACCTTCCAGTCGTCCCCGTCGCGCTGCAGGTTCAGCGTGACGGTCTCGGGCTGGTCGGGCGTGTTGGTGTGCACCGCGACCACTTCGACGACGGCCTGGTCGCCGCCCTCGACGACCCGGACCGCGTTGATCGCCTGCGTCTGCACGAGCTCGTTGCGGGCCCGCTGCGCCTCATAGGTCCGTTGGTACGCGGCGTCGTCGAAGTCGGTGTAGAACGCGTTGAGCTCACCGCAGGTGACCGACCGCAGGGTGTCGAGGTCGCCTTCGTAGAGGGCGGTCGTGTAGTCCATGGCCACGGTCGCGGCCTCGTCGGCGGGTGCCGGGGCCTGCAGGCTGTTGTAGGCGAAGATGCCGCCGACGACGGCCAGGATCACGACCACGACCGCTGCCGCCGCGATCAGCAGGCCCTTGCCGCGCTTCTTTTTCTGCGAAGCGGGCCCGCTGCCGGGAATGACCTGGGGTTCGCGATCGGTGGTCGTCCACCCCGCGGTCGACGCCGGAGCGGCCGGCTCCGGTGCGGTCCGGACCTCATCCTCGTCGGCCGGCACGGACTTGCTGTCTCGAGCCGAGGCGGCCGCCGCGGCTGCCGCAGCCGCAGGGATCACCGTCGTTGCGGCATCCGGTCCGGAGCTCTCGTCGGCACTCCTGGCCTCCGCATCGGTATCGGTCCCCGGGTCGGCGTCGGTTTCCGTGTCGGCGTCGGCGTCGGTTTCCGTGTCGGGGACGGCGTCGTTGTCTGGGGTGGCGTCGGTGCCGGGGGCGTCACCGGTGGGGACGACGATCGCCTCGGTCGGGGAGTCGGTCTCCGGGTCTGCGGTCTCGTCCGCTGCGGTGCCGTCTGTCGCGGTGTCGTCGGTTGTCGTCTCGCTCTCAGGCTCTGCGAGCTCCGCGGCGTCGGCCGGCTCGTCGTCACCCGGCTCGTCGTCACCCAACTCGACGTCGACGGAGTCCTGCTCGGCTTCCGGTGCGACCTCGGATTCATCTGGCGCAGCGGCGGTTTCGTCAGTTGCGGTTCCGGCTGCGGTGTCGTCTTCGGTGTTGCCCGGAGCCGTTCCGGCTGCCACCGCAGCTGCGCCGGCCGCCGCCACGCCGGCGCTGACCGCGGTGCCCGTCGACGGGTCCGTGTCGTCCCCCGCGGGAGCGGGTTCGGCAGTCTCATCCGAGGCTGCCTCCGCGTCGGCTTCCGTAGCGGACGCGGACTCCGGGGCGTCGGTGCCGGCGGGCTGGGTCTCGTTCTCGGGCTCCGCGGGCGCTGTCGGGTCGATGTCGTCGAGGTCCTCGAGTTCAGCGGCGTCGGGGAGGTCCGACCGGCGGATGACCGTGGTCTTGGAGTCGCTCGGGCCGAGTCGTGCCGGCACCGGCGCGGCGTCGTCGGTCGTCGTGGTGTCGTCGGGCTCCGCGGCGTCGGGAGCCTCACTCAGCGGGTCGATGTCGTCGAGGTCTTCGAGGTCCTCGACCGACGGGAGGCTGTCGCGGTTGATCACCTGGGTGGCGCCGTCGATCCCACGCCCACCCTTCGGCTTGGGTGCTGCGGGCTTCTTCGCGGCGTTGTCCGTCGTGGACGCCTCGGTCGTGGACTCCGCTGGGTTCGCCTCGTTCGCGGCGGTTTTCTCCTCGGCGGTTTTCTCCTCGGCGGCCTTGTCCTCGGCGGTCTCGTTCTTGGTGGGATCGTCCACGGCTGGCTCGAGGCCCTCTCTGCTGGTGCTGGGTGGAGCGGCGTCGGCGCCGGTCGGAACAGTATCGGGGATCGGCTGCGTGCCCGTCCGCCGAGCGCGGCGATCCTCCCGTACCTGCTTCAGGGTCGACACTGCCTTGGTGACGGCAGCTCTCGGCCTGTCGGATCGCGCCATCGACTGATTCACCCCGTATTCCGCCATTGCACGACTTCGGCCCGGCCGCCCGGCGTCGCCGTTCATCTCCGAGGGCAGCAGGACCGATTGCGCCATTCACCCTAGCGAACGGCCCGACGGTGCAGCACTAGGGCGTTTGATCGAATGGACGTCCCGCCCGGCCCGGATCGAGCGAGCGTCCCGTCGGGGCGCGGTGCTTGAATAGAGGACATGACGTCTTTCGGAGATCTTCTCGGCCCACAACCTGTTCTGCTCACCGGGGATGACGACGCCGAATCGGACCTGCTCAACGGCGCCGTCGCGGCCGAGGTCGCGGCTGCACACCCGACCGCCTCGATCGCCTGGGCCCACCTGGCCGAAGCAGCGCTCGAGTCGTCGAAGACCGTCTCCGCCGGTGACGACATCGACGCCGCTGCGGTGATCGCGGCCTACGCCTATGCGCGGACCGGTTACCACCGCGGCCTCGATCAGCTGCGGCGCCACGGCTGGAAGGGTTTCGGGCCGGTGCCGTGGAGTCACGAGCCCAACCGCGGTTTCCTGCGGTGCGTCGGGGCACTGGCCCGGGCCGCCGAACTGATCGGCGAGGAGGACGAGCATCTGCGGTGCCTCGACCTCCTCAACGACAGCGATCCGCGCGCGGCCACCGAACTCGGGCTCGTGTGATCGCACCGCGATGACCGGGCATCCCGGGATGACGTCCGACTGATGGCGCCGAGTGCCGCCCACCCGTCCCATCTGCGCCGGGTGTTCAATTCGCTGCCCGCGCCGCTGAAGAACCGGCTGCGCCGACTCCGGGTGTCACTCGTGCCGATCGTCCAGTGCGCGCTGGCGGCGGGCGTCTCCTGGTGGATCGCGGTAGAGGTCTTCGTCCATCCCGACCCGTTCTTCGCGCCCATCGCCGCGGTCATCTCGCTGGGCCTGTCCCTCGGGCAGCGGTGGCGACGTGCGGCCGAACTCGTCGGCGGCGTCGCGATCGGAATCCTGGTCGGGGACCTCTTCATCAGTCTGGTGGGCGAGGGCGCATGGCAGATCATGATCGTGGTCGCCCTGGCGATGACAGTGGCGGTCTTCCTCGACGACGGTCCGCTCGTCCCCATGCAGGCCGCCTCGTCGGCCGCGCTGGTCGCGACGCTTCTCCCGCCCGGGGGCGTGGCCGGATTCCATCGGGCTCTCGACGCTCTGATCGGTGGGCTGGTCGGCATCCTCGTGGGCGCGCTGCTACCGGTCAACCCGGCGAGCCGGGCACGACGCGATGCGGCCGGTGTCCTCGCAACGGTCCGCGATGCCGCGCGCACCCTCGCCGCCGGGCTCCGTGAGCACGACGAGGAGAAGATCTCGGCCGCACTCGAGTCCGGGCGCGGGACGCAGGCCGCGATCAACACGATGCGGTCGGACATGACCGGGGGCCGCGAGGTCACCCGGATCTCGCCCCTCTACTGGGGTTCCCGGATGCGGCTGGACCGGATCTCGGCGACCGCCGACCCGATCGACAACGCGGTCCGCAACTTCCGGATCATCGCGCGGCGTTCCCTCGGCATGTCCCAGCGGGGCGTGCCGGTGCTGCCCGAGCTGATCGAGATCATCGACGATCTCGGCGGGGCGTTCGAGGTGCTGCGCGCGATGATGATGGCCGACCCGGGTGAGGCGCCCGACCAGGCCGACGCGGCCCGGGTGATCCGGAGCATCGTGCGCAAGGCCCGCACCGATCTGGTCACCAACAGCGAGTTGTCCGAGGCCGCGCTGCTCGCCGAGATCCGATCGCTACTCCTCGATCTGCTGATGATCGCCGGCCTGCGACGTTCCTCCGCGCTCGCGACCCTTCGGCGCTGACCCGCCTGTTGCCACATATGCGAACTTCTGCATATATTGACCGGCATCATGGGGCACTCACATTCGCACTCGCACGCTCCCACGAGCGGCGGACGGCGCCGGCTCTGGCCGATGGTGCTGGCGGTCGGTCTGATCGGCAGCTACTTCGTCGTCGAACTCGTCACCGGCATCCTGGTGAACTCGCTCGCGCTGATCGCCGACGCCGGACACATGCTGACCGACGTCGTCGCTCTCGTCATGGGCCTGATCGCGCTGTTGCTCGGGCGGCACGGGCGGATCACCGACACCCGTAGTTTCGGCTGGCACCGCGCCGAGGTGTTCACCGCGGTCGCCAACGCCGTGTTGCTGATGGGGGTCGCCGCCTTCGTTCTCTACGAGGCGGTGGAGCGTATCGGCAGCGATCCGCAGGTCCCGGGCCTCACCCTGATCGTCGTGGCCCTCGTGGGCCTGCTGGTGAATCTCGGGGTCATGCTGCTGTTGCGGGCCGACGCGAAGGAATCGATCGCGGTCCGCGGCGCCTACCTGGAGGTGCTGGCCGATGCCGTCGGCAGCGTCGGCGTGCTGGTGGCCGGCATCGTCGCGATGACGACCGGGTGGGGGTACGCCGACATCGTCGTCGCGGTGCTGATCGCGCTCTGGGTGGTGCCGCGCGCGGTGCGGCTCGCGCTCGACGCGCTGCGCATCCTCAACCAGCAGGCACCGGCCCACGTCGACGTCGAGGCACTGCGCGCCGATCTGGCCGACATCCCCGTCGTCGACGACGTCCACGACCTTCATGTCTGGACACTCACGACCGGGATGGACGTGGCCACCGTGCATCTCGGCAGCAGCCGGCCCAACGGCGAGGTGCTGCCGGCCGCGCAGGCCGTCCTGGCCCGCCACGGCCTCGAGCATGCGACGGTGCAGATCGATCCCGACGACCACCAGCGACGTTGTCGGGACGAGATGACCTGGTGACCGTGCGTCGCAGAGCCGTGAATGTCGGTTATGCCTTACATTGCGGCGCATGGAACGACGCGACTTCCTCGCAGTTCTCGCCGCGGGGACCGTGGGGGCACTGACGTCGAGCACACTCGCCGGCTGTGCGGCGCCGGTCCCGGCGGCCGAGATCGAACCGGTCGAGAACGCCTCGTCGCCGGCGCGGCCGGTCAGCACGACCCAGGCCCCGTCGTCGGTGTTGCTGCCACCGGCGGTGGCGTCCCGGTACCCGCTGCCCGACGGGGCCATCACCGCCCTGCCCGGTCCCGGCCGGCACCTCGCGCTCACCGTCGACGACGGCGCGAGCTCGGAGGTGATCGGGGCGTATGTGAAGTTCGCGCAGGACACGGGTGCGAGGTTCACCTTCTTCGTCACCGGCTCGTTCGACGGCTGGACCGACCACCGGGCCGATCTGCGGCCTCTCGTCGAGTCCGGCCAGATCCAGCTGGGCAACCACACGTGGAGTCATCCCGCGCTCACCTCGATGTCGTCGCGGGGGGTGGCCGACGAGCTCGGCCGGACCAAACGGTTCCTGAGCAAACAGTTCGGGGTCGACGGCACCCCGTATTATCGGCCGCCGTTCGGCTATCACAACGCATCCGTCGACGCGGTGGCCGCCGACCTGGGCTACACGGTGCCGACCCTCTGGTACGGCTCGCTGTCGGACTCCGGCCTGATCACCGAGAAGTACCTGATCCGGTGCGCGCGCAAGTACTTCCGCCCCCAGAGCATCGTCATCGGCCATGCCAATCACGAACCGGTGACCAAGGTGTATCCCGAACTCGTCGAGATCATCCGTCATCGCAAGCTGCGGATGGTGACCCTCGACGACTACTTCGCGCCCGCCCGGTGATCGCCCGGCCGGGTCTCCGCACGCCCTGACCGGCGGCGCCGGTCCACTATCGCAACTTTTCGTTCACGCTGATTCGTAGTCGTCGGATCGGGAGGTCGCGTCGTTACCGTGTGTCGGTCATGGCTACCTCCACACTCACACCCGCTCCGGCCGGCGAGACCGACGCCGAGCGTCGCAAGCGGCTCCGGACCGTCGTCGCGGCAAGCCTGCTCGGCACGACCGTCGAGTGGTACGACTTCTTCCTCTACGCGACCGCCGCGAGCCTGGTGTTCAACCAGTTGTTCTTTCCCGACCAGAGCTCGTTCGTCGGCACGCTGCTGTCCTTCGCCACGTTCGCGGTGGGATTCGTGGTGCGGCCGATCGGCGGAATCGTGTTCGGGCACATCGGCGATCGCATCGGCCGCAAGCGCACACTCGCGATCACGATGGTGATGATGGGCGTCGCGACCGCCCTCATGGGTGTACTGCCGACCGCGGCGTCGGTCGGGGTACTCGCCCCGATCCTGCTGCTGCTCCTGCGCGTCGTGCAGGGATTCGCGCTGGGCGGGGAGTGGGCGGGCGCCGTCCTGCTGTCGGTCGAGCACAGCCCCGACGGCAAGCGCGGTCTGTTCGGGAGCATTCCGCAGATCGGCCTGGCGCTCGGACTCGCCCTGGGCACAGGTGTTTTCGCCCTGCTGCAGGTGGCCCTCGACGAGCAGGCCTTCCTGACCTACGGCTGGCGTATCGCGTTTCTGGTGAGCATCGTCCTCGTGGTCATCGGTTTCGTGGTGCGCCTGAAGGTCGACGAGACGCCGGCGTTCGCCGAAGTGGCCGAACTCGCGAAGAAGTCCACCGCGCCCCTGCGCGACGTCGTGGTCCCGCCGAACACGCGCAACACCGTTCTCGGCCTCCTCGCCCGGTGGGGTGAGGGTTCGGCGTTCAACACCTGGGGTGTCTTCGCGATCGCCTATGCGACCAGCGAACTCGACATGGAGAAGGTCCCGGTCCTGGTGGCCGTGACGATCGCCTCGCTCGTGATGGCGGCCCTGCTGCCGTTCTCCGGGCTGCTCACCGACCGCTACGGCGCCAAGACGATCTACTTGATCGGGATCACCGCCTACGGCGTGGCGGTCTATCCGGTGTTCGCGCTGTTCGGAACGTCGAACCTGCTGTGGTTCACCGTCGGCCTGGTGATCGTCTTCGGCGTCATCCACGCGCTCTTCTACGGCGCGCAGGGCACGCTGTTCGCGAGCCTGTACCCGACCCCGGTGCGCTACACCGGCCTGTCGGTCGTCTACCAGTTCTCGGGTATCTACGCCTCGGGGCTGACGCCGCTGATCCTCACCGCGCTGATCGGGGCGGCGAGCGGGTCGCCCTGGCTGGCGGCCGGCTACCTCGTGCTCACCGCGATCATCAGTGTCGTGGCGACCGCGCTCATCCGGCGCGACGACCTCCACCTCACGACGGGTCCGGAGGCGCGACCGGTCACCTGAGTTGCCGGGAATCGGTAGCGGCAATGCGCGCCATATCCGCACTGCCGCTAGGGATTTCGGGTCAGGGGCGTACGAGCAGCAGATCGGTGACGTGCCGGTAGAACGTCGATCGCTTCAGGACGCGCGGGTTCACCACACCCTCGCGCTCGACGACGACGTTGGTGCCACCGGTCTGGCAGGCGCGTCCGGTGAACCACTTGCCCGGCAACAACATCCGTTCCACCTGTGCGCGCAACCCGGGTGCGGTCAGGGTCGGTTCGATGAGGATCGAACGCACCTCGCCGTCGAACAGCCGATCGCTGTCGACGTAGGTCTCGCCATGCAGCTTCGCGCCCTCCGCGCCCAGGTGGCGAGCGCTACCGACCAGGACCGTCGCGGCGTCGTCGCGGATGAGTGGAACCGCGACCGCGGTGCCGTGCTCGGCCAGCTCGCGCGCAGCGGGTCCGTGCGGCAACCCGAAGCGGCGCGTCGCCGGGGTGGCCTCGGCCGAGACGTATGCGACCTCGACGTCGAGGCGTTCGGTGACCATCAGGGCGGCCAGCACCTGGGACAGGAAAATGTCGTTCTCGTGGGCCACGGTGGGAGCGAACCGCTCCGCGACGCGCGGCTCGACGACGAGGCGGGAGACGTCGGGATCGGTCAGGGCATCGGCGACCGCGGCGCGGACGGCCTTCTTGTCGTCGGCGCGGCTGGTCTGGCTCAGAAGGGCAAACGGCACGCGGATAGCGTATCGAGCGCGCCGACCCAGTAGTGTTGGTCGGGTTTGGTCCCAAGCGCGCCACACAAAGGAGTACCGGACATGGCCGCGATCGTGCTTATCGGAGCCCAATGGGGCGACGAGGGCAAAGGCAAAGCGACCGACCTCCTCGGAGGCCGGATCAACTGGGTTGTCCGCTACCAGGGTGGCAACAACGCCGGGCACACCGTCGTGCTGCCCAGCGGGGAATCCTTCGCGCTGCACCTCATCCCGTCCGGCATCCTGACACCCGGCGTGCAGAACGTGATCGGCAACGGCGTGGTCGTCGACCCCGGCGTGCTCCTCACCGAGCTCGGCGGCCTCGAGGACCGTGACGTCGACACCTCGGGCCTGCTGATCTCCGCCGACGCGCACCTGCTCATGCCGTACCACGTCGCGATCGACAAGGTCACCGAGCGCTTCCTCGGCAACAAGAAGATCGGGACCACGGGCCGCGGCATAGGACCCTGCTATCAGGACAAGATCGCCCGCGTCGGTGTGCGCGTCGCCGACGTCCTCGACGAGAAGATCCTCACCCAGAAGGTCGAGGCCGCGCTCGAGCTCAAGAACCAGATCCTGGTCAAGATCTACAACCGCAAGGCCCTCGACCCGGCGCAGGTCGTCGACGAGGTCCTCGGCCAGGCAGAGGGATTCAAGCACCGCATCGCCGACACCCGGCTGCTGCTCAACCAGGCCCTCGAGAACGGCGAGACGGTTCTCCTCGAGGGATCGCAGGGCACCCTGCTCGACGTCGACCACGGCACCTACCCGTACGTGACGTCGTCGAACCCGACGGCCGGTGGCGCCGCCGTGGGCGCCGGCATCGGCCCCAACAAGATCACCACCGTCCTGGGCATCCTGAAGGCCTACACCACACGTGTGGGCTCGGGGCCGTTCCCCACCGAACTCTTCGACGAGTGGGGCGCCTACCTGGCCAAGACCGGTGGCGAGGTGGGCGTCACCACCGGGCGCGCCCGACGCTGCGGCTGGTTCGACGCCGTGATCGCCCGCTACGCGACCCGCGTGAACGGCATCACCGACTACTTCCTCACCAAGCTCGACGTTCTCTCCAGCCTCGACACCGTGCCGATCTGCGTGGCCTACGAGGTCGACGGCGAGCGCGTCGAGGAGATGCCGATGACCCAGACCGGCTTCCACCACGCGAAGCCGATCTACGAGGAGATGCCGGGCTGGTGGGAGGACATCTCCCAGTGCAAGACCTTCGAGGAACTGCCCCAGAACGCGCAGAACTACATCCTGCGGCTCGAGGAGCTCTCGGGTGCGCACATCTCGTGCGTGGGTGTGGGTCCGGGCCGGGACCAGACGATCGTGCGGCGCGAGATCGTCTGACCCTTCGTGACGCTGCGCTCCTCAGGGGCGGGGTGACGCTGCGCTCCTCAGGGGCGGGGTGACGCTGCGCTCCTCAGGGGGCGGGGTGGGCGGTTTGCTCCTGAGGGAGCGGGGAGACGGTTCGCTTCTCGAGTCGTGATTAGCTAGTGCCCATGCGTGCCAAGCGGGGGAGTCGCGACTACGGATCCATCCTGCTCGGATCGGTCGGCGAGAGCACGATCAAACAGCGGATCCGGATCCAGACGCTGCTCACCGCGTCGATCGTGGTGGCCAACCTGTTCGGTGCGATCGTCGCGGTCGCGCTCACCGCGGTCGGCATCCCGCAGCCGACCGTGTTCACCGCCGAGCTGTGGTGGGTCAACTTCATCGTCGTACCCGTCTACATCACCGTGGCCTTCGTGGTGGGGATCGGGTGGGGTACCTACGTCGGAGTCCGCGACCTGCGGTGGGCGATCCGTGACGTCGCCCCCACCAAACGCGATGCCCGGCGGACGATGCGGCTGCCATGGCGGTTGTCGCTGGTGCAGGGCTTCCTGTGGGGCATCGCCACCGTCATGCTCACGATCATGTACGGGATCGTCGACCCCCAGCTGATCCCGAAGACGCTGTTCGTGGTGAGCCTCAGTGGTGTCGTCGTGGTCGCGATCTCCTATCTCTTCATCGACTTCACGCTGCGTCCCGTTGCGGCGGAGCTGATCTCGGCCGGGCACCGCAGGCGTAAGCGCACCGGTGTGAAGGCGCGGTCGGTCGTCTCGTGGATGGTGGGATCGGCGATCCCGATCATCGGCATCCTGCTGGTGCTTGCCTTCGGGCTCGCTCGGGACGAGACCTCCAAGCTGGACCTGTTCGTCGGGGCCACAGTGCTCGGGATCACCGCGCTGTTCACCGGATTGCTACTGACGTTGCTGTCGAGCATGAGCGTCACCGGGCCCATCCGCAGTGTGCGTGCCGGTATGAACCGCGTGAGCGACGGCGACCTCGAGAACGCTGACCTCGTCGTCTACGACGGCACCGAACTCGGCGACCTCCAGGTCGGATTCAACTCGATGGTCGCCGGACTCCGTGAGCGCGAACGAATTCAGGATCTCTTCGGACGTCATGTGGGACGCGAGGTCGCGGACGCGGCCATGGCGTCGAATCCGGAACTCGGTGGCACCGAACGCCTGGCCGCCACGTTGTTCGTCGACGTCATCGGTTCGACGACGCTTGCCGCGCAGCGACGCCCGACCGAGGTCGTCGAGATCCTCAACAAGTTCTTCGCGGTCATCGTGCGGTCGGTCGAGGAACACGACGGCCTGGTGAACAAGTTCGAGGGTGACGCGGTGCTCGCCATCTTCGGCGCGCCCATCGACCTCGACGACGCGGCCGGCAGCGCACTCGCCGCCGCCCGCGACATCGCGCGCGGTCTGGCCGAGGAGGTACCGGATCTGTCGGCCGGGATCGGGGTGAGCCACGGGGCCGTGGTCGCCGGGAACGTGGGTGCCATCGAGCGGTTCGAGTACACCGTCATCGGCGACCCGGTCAACGAGAGTGCCCGCCTGTCGGAGCTGGCCAAGCGGGATCCGCGGCGTCCGTTGGCCTCCGGGCGCGCGGTGAAGGCCGCGCAACGCAAGGAGGCCGGCCGCTGGGAGGAACAGGAGACCACCTCGTTGCGTGGCCGGACCGAGGAGACCACCGTGTTCGCCGCGTTCGTCGACGAGGAGTGAGTGTCCCGGTCAGCCGATGGCGTCCTCGGAGCTGATCAGCAACCCGTCGGGGCCGACGATGCTCAGGCCCAGTCCGTCGAAGACCGAGTACTTGTATCCGTTGTTGTAGGCGACGTAGTAGGCCCGGCCGCTCCCGTTCTCCTGCGCGTGCACCTCGGACACCGGGATGTGCAGGGTGTTCCCGCTGGAGCGGGCGACACCCCGGTATTCGAGCGTGCCGTCGGTGCGCCACTGACAGATCGATGCCGCCGACCGCGCGGTGACGACGGAGGTGACGGTCCGTTGCGCGCCGTCGCAGGATGGAGCGGCCGGCGCGGCGGCTGCGGTGGAGGTGCCGACGGCGAGCGCACCGGCGGTGAGGGCGAGACAGGCACCGGCGGTGGCCAGGCGGGTGAGGGTCGTGGTCATGGAAACCGAAGGTAGGACACGACTTCCGAATGCGGAATGGGCAGAACTCCCCGGATTCGTTCGGGTGGCGGACCCTTCGAGGCTCGTCGCTTGCGCTCCTCGCACCTCAGTATCTGCGGCCTGTCGGCCGTCGTGGACCACGAAAGACCCCCCTCTGCTCCCTGAGGTGCGAGCGAAGCGAGCCTCGAAGGGTCTCGAACGTGTCTCACCAGGCCCTTCGAGGCTCGTCGCTTGCGCTCCTCGCACCTCAGGGAGCAGGGGTTATGCGGTTCTTTCGGATTAGGGAGCAGAGAACCAGCGGCTCTGGTTCTTTCGGATCAGGGGGCGGTGTCGGCGCGCCCGCGGGTGAAGTCCGGTGCGCGCTTGCCGACGAACGCGTCGACACCCTCGATGCCCTCGGGCAACCCGGACCGCTCGGAGATCGAGCGGGCTTCCAGCGCGAGATGCTCGACCAGCGTGGTGTCCGCGGAGGCGGCCAACAGGCGTTTCGTCGCGGCGTCGGCTCCGCGGGGCCCCGATGCGATGGTCTCGGCTGCCGTTCGCGCGGCCGATTCGACCTCGTCGTCGGCGACGATCTCCGACAGCAGGCCCCACTGCTGGGCCTCGTCGGCGGTGATCACGCGGTCGGTCAGGATGATCTGTCGTGCCCGAGCCGCGCCGACGGCCCGCGGGAGCGTCCACGTGAGTCCACCGTCGGGGGTGAGACCGATACCGCGGTAGGCCGGCCGGAGCCGGGTCGACGGACCGCCGATGGCAACGTCGGCGTGCAGCACCAGGGACATCCCGGCACCGGCGGCCCAGCCCTTGGCGGCGACGACCACGGGGCGATCGGCCTCGTACAACGCGCCGACGAGCCGATGGAAGTTGTCGGCGATCTCGCGGAGGTAGGTCGGACGGTCGTCGGCGCCGGCAAAGGCGCGGACGTTGCCGCCGGCGCAGAAGTTCTTGCCGAGCCCGACGAGCAGGACGGCGCCCACGTCGCGCCGGCCGCGGGCGACCTCGCGAAGGGCCTGGGCGCCGGCGGCGAGCGCGGCGTCGTCGAGCGAGTTGCCCGCGCCCGCGGTCGAGACCGCGATGGTGAGTACGCCGTTGCTCTCGCTCACCAGGGCGTCGGCGTTCTCGGCGGTGGTGGCGGTGGTGGCTGGAGTCGATGAGGCCATGCGCGAAACATTATCGCGCACACGCCAAAGACCCGACGCCGGGGAGCTTGCGCTCATGGCATCGGGTCTCGTGCTCCCGGACTCCTCACCCGCGACGGGTGACGAGGTCAGACAGCTGCGGTCTTGCCGGCCTTCAGGCAGGAAGTGCAGACGTTCTTGCGCTTGCGGTTGCCGGGGGCGACCTCCACGCGAACGGACTGGATGTTCGGGTTCCAGCGTCGGTTGGTACGGCGGTGCGAGTGAGACACCGACTTGCCGAAGCCCGGGCCCTTGCTGCAAATATCGCAGACGGCAGCCATCGTCGAACTCCCTTGGTAGATGATCATGGTCTGGTGGTCAGCCTCTCGGATCGATCGGCACCACCGGTGGGTGTGCGCGCCGAGGCGAAAGGCAACCCTGCAAGGATAACCAGGTCGTGGGGGAGTGACCAAATCCGGGCCGACTCGCCGCACGCGGTCCCGCTCGGACGCGTCGCACCGTCGGACGCCCCGAGTAGCCTTGCACACAACTTCACCAGCCGGTCACGCCGCCCGCGAGAGCACCGCCCGTCGCGCGCCGCGTCTGCGAGAAAGAGTTCCCGTGTGATCGCCCGCACCGTCAACCCGCAGTTGCTGCGCGACTGGGCCCGTGCCTCGGTGGACCAGCTCGAGTCGCTGCGCGGCGAGATCAACGACCTCAACGTCTTCCCGATCCCGGATTCGGACACCGGGAGCAACATGCTCTTCACGATGCGCGCGGCGGCCGAGGCAGTCGAGCAGACGCCGCCCGATGCATCGCTCCCCGAGGTCGCGCGTGCGATGGCCGACGGTGCGGTGGCGCAGGCGCGCGGCAACTCGGGGATCATCCTCTCCCAGGTTCTCGTCGGTCTCGCGGACAGCGCGGAGATCCTCGGCGACACCGATGCCCTGACCTTCGCCGAACTGTCGACGCTGGGTCTCCGTCTCGGATCACTCGCAGCCACCCGAGCGGTCAGCGAACCGCGAGAGGGCACGGTTCTGACCCTGGTGCGGGTGGCCGCAGAGTCGGCCGCAGCGCACGAGGCCGAGTCGCCTGCCGACCAGGTGCGTGCGGTTGCCGACGATTGCGCCGAGGCGCTCGAACGCACACCCGAACAGCTGTCGGTGCTGGCGAACGCGGGCGTGGTGGACGCGGGCGGGCGCGGATTCCTCGCCATCGTCGACGCGATGGTGAAGGTGATCACCGGGGTCTCCCACCGGCGGCGGCGATACCGGGGCATCCTCACCGACAGCACCACGCTCGGTCACGGCCCGGACGACAGTTGCCTCGACGGCAGTGACCAGGACTTCGAGGTCATGTACCTCCTCGACGGGGCGGCGGGCGCGCAGATCGCCGAACTACGCGCCCGGCTCGACGACCTCGGGGACGCGGTGGTCATCGTCGGCGACAGTTCCAGTGGTGAGGGTGAGCGCTTCTCGGTGCACGTACACACCTGCGATCCGGGTGCGGCGGTGGAGGCCGGTGCGGGCATCGGGCAGCTGTCGGATGTTCGGATCAGTTGCTTCGCCCTCGATGCCATACGGGCACAGGCGGATTCGTCTGAGCCGCCCCCACGTCACAAACGTGCGGTGGTGGCCGTCGTGTCCGGTGACGGTGCGGCCGAGCTCTTCGGTGAGGCCGGCGCGGTGGTGCTGCGAGCAGACGACGGACTCTCGGCCCACGACCTCGGGCGGGCGATCCGCGACACCGACAGCGCACACGTCGTCGTCATGGCCAACGGCGCGTTGACATCTCAGGATCTCGTCACGGTGGCGACCGAGGTGCGCTCGACCCAGCGCTCGGTCCTCATGCTGCCGACCTCCTCGATGGCCCAGTGTCTGGCGGCGCTCGCCGTGCATGATCCGAGTGAGGTGCCCGACGTCGATGCCTATGCGATGGCCGAGGCCGCGGCCGGTGCACGCTGGGGATCGCTGCAGTCGGCGACCACGAAGATGATGACGCTTGCCGGGATGAGCGACGCGGGTGACGTGCTGGGGCTGATCGGCGACGACGTGCTCGTCGTGGCGCCGGATCAGACGTCGGCGTGCACCGCGCTCGTCGACCTCATGCTCTCCACCGGAGGCGAACTCGTCACGGTGCTCGCCGGTGTCGACGTCGACGAGGCGGCCCTCGAGGCGGTGGGGGAGCAGATGCGGCGAAGCTACCCCGGTATCGAGCTGGCGGTGTATCGCACCGGTCAGCGCACCGACCTCGTCCAGGTGGGTGTGGAGTGACGGAACCCGCACTGTCCGATTCGCTGGCCGACGTCCTGGGGGTCAAGCCGGCCGAACAGCTCGCCACCGTGGGCGTGCACACGGTCGGCGAACTGTTGCGCTACACCCCGCGCCGGTACATACGTCGCGGCCATGTGTCCGACCAGGAGCGACCCGAGCCGGGTGAGTGGCTGACGATCGTCGGGCGGATCACGAAGTCCGATCTCATCAAGATGAGGAGTCGCAAGGGCTCGTTCCTCAAGGTCAAGGTCACCGACGACAACGACGTCTACGAGGCCAGCTTTTTCAACGCCTACCGGATCAAGGGGCTGTTGCGGCCCGGTGCGCGAGTGATGATGGCCGGCGCGGTGAAGTACTTTCGCGATCAGATCCAGTTGTCTCATCCGGAATGGATGATCCTCCCCGACGGCGATCCGGAGATCGAGGATGTCGTCGGCTCCAAGATGCTCACCGAGATGTACGCGATCGAGGAGCAGGTCACCGGAGAGCACGGCGACCACCCGCTGGTCACGATGTTCGACCGGGACATCCTGCCGATGTACCCGGCCAACAAGAACATTCAGACCTGGGACATCCTCGGCGCGGTTCGGCGGTTGCTGAGTGAGTGTGCGCCCATCCCCGACGCCCTGACCGAGGCCGAACGGCGAGCGCGCGGACTCGTCAGCACCGACGAGGCGATCCGCAAGATCCACCTGCCCGACTCCGAGGACGACGTGAAGGTGGCGTCCCATCGGCTGAAGTTCGACGAGGCGCTGGCCATCCAGACCGTGCTCGCGCAGCGTCGGTTGGCGGGCCGCAGCGAGTCGGCGCCACCGTGTCCGCGTGTGCCGGGCGGTCTCGAGGACAAGCTGCGCGCCCGACTCCCGTTCACGCTGACCGATGGTCAGATCGAGGTGGGGGAGGAGCTCGCGGAGGATCTGGCCCGCGCGCAGCCGATGTCGAGGTTGCTGCAGGGTGAGGTCGGGTCCGGTAAGACCCTCGTGTCGTTGCTGGCGATGTTGCGGGTCGTCGACAACGGGTTCCAGTGCGCAATCCTCGCTCCGACAGAAGTGCTTGCCGCACAGCATTATCGAACGATGAGGTCGATGCTGGGCGACCTCGCGGAGGCCGGTGAACTGACCGCAGCCGAAGGTGCGACGCGCATCGCGCTGCTGACGGGTTCGATGAAGACCAAGGGCCGGCGGGAGACGCTGCTCGACGTGGTGACCGGGCAGGCCGGGATCGTGATCGGAACGCACGCGCTCCTCGAGGACAAGGTGGAGTTCTTCGACCTCGGCCTCGTCGTGATCGACGAGCAGCACCGATTCGGAGTGGAGCAGCGAGACGTCTTGCGCGGCAAGGGTCGCAACGGTCGCGTTCCGCACTTCCTCGTCATGACCGCGACCCCGATCCCGCGGACTGTCGCCATGACCGCCTTCGGCGACCTGGAGACCTCGGTCCTCCGGGAACTGCCGCGCGGCCGTCAGCCGATCACCACCTCCGTGGTGCCGACCAGCAGGGCCTCGTGGGTCGATCGGGTCTGGTCCCGTGCGAACGAGGAGATAGAGTCGGGCCGCCAGGTCTACGTCGTGTGTTCGCGCATCGGCGACGGTCCCGAACCCGAACCCGATGGGAACGAGGAGAAGGGCCCGAAGACGACGTCGGTGCTCGAGCAGTACGAGGCGCTCGTCTCCGGTCCGTTTGCGCACCGGCGAGTGGAGCTCCTGCACGGTCGGCTGCCCGCCGATGAGAAGAGCGCCGTCATGGACGCCTTCGGGCGGGGCGAGGTCGACGTCCTGGTGTCCACCACCGTCATCGAGGTCGGTGTCGACGTGCCCAACGCGACGACGATGGTCATCATCGACGCCGATCGCTTCGGCGTGAGCCAGCTGCATCAGTTGCGCGGACGCGTGGGACGCGGTCGGCATGCCGGCCTGTGCCTGCTGATGACGAACGCACGGGACGGGTCTCCGTCGATGGACCGACTTCGCGCCGTCGCGGGTTCCAACGACGGCTTCGAACTCGCGCGAGTCGACCTCGAACAGCGACGGGAAGGCGACCTGCTCGGGTCGCTGCAGTCCGGCGTGAACACCTCGTTGCGGTTCCTCTCGCTACTCGAGGACGTCGAGGTGATCGAGGACGCCCGCGATCTCGCGGAAGACGTTGTGAGCGAGGACATCACGTTGATCGAGCATCGGCCCCTCGCCGACCTGGTCGACGGCATCCTCGTCCCGAACAAGATCGCGTATCTCGACAAGTCCTGACCGATACTCGGCGGCCTCCGCGATGAGCCGGGTTCGTCGCGGAACCGGATGGTCGCCGTATGCGTCTGAGAAGGCATGGTGGTGCGCGATCTTCGGCTGCGTTGGCCCGCACTGCGGCGCGCCCGCATGCGGCTGCGATGGATGCTCTGGACTCCGCGGGATGCGCCGGCCTGGTCGACACGCCAGTGGGTGGTGCTCATCGCAGCCGTCGTCACGGCGGTGGCGGTCGCGGTCGGCGTCGACGGCTTCTCGGCCGACCCCGACGTCGACCCGAGGGTGCGGGCGATGGCGAGTCAGGCCGCGGCGTCCCTGCCGTCGATCCCGGTCGTGACGAGCCGTGTCGACCGCGAGGACTACGACCGGTCGGCGTTCGGCAGCGCCTGGTCCGATGCCGCGTCAGTACCCGGCGGTGGCAACGGCTGTGACACGCGCAACGACGTTCTCGGTCGCGATCTGCACGACGTCCGAGCCGGTCCGGTGTCGAGTTGCCCGCGCGCGGTGCTGGCGGGTGATCTGCTTAGTCCCTACACGGGCGACTTCGTCATCTTTCGGCGAGACCGAAACGCGTCCGCGGTGCAGATCGACCACATCGTCCCGCTGTCGTATGCCTGGGACATGGGTGCATGGTCGTGGCCGCCCGCCACGAGACTGGACTTCGCCAACGACCCGGCGAATCTCGTTGCTGTCGACGGACATTCGAATCAGGACAAGAGCGACTCGGAACCGGCGCGATGGATGCCACCCGCGACCGGATTCTGGTGTCAGTACGCGATTCAGTTCGTAGCGGTCACCAAGACCTACGGTCTGGCCATCGACGAACCCTCGCGACGCGTCTTGTCGGAGGCGTTGCGGTGCTAGGACCCAGGGGCAGACGGGGGGCGAAGTGGAATCGAAGTAAGTCAATTGAACTCGGGTGGTCTCGGAAGCGAGATGCGGTCGGTCACGCCGGTGATGACAGAGCGTCGATCGCGGCGCGCAACTTCTCTGCGGCTTCGGTGGCGACGGGTTCGAGACCGGGCTCGTCCGAGACCTGCACCATGAGAGCGGGATTCATCGCCTCGACGAGTGTGTGGTCGGGGTGGTCCGGGTCGGAGCGCACCACGACGTTGCAGGGCAACAGCAGTCCGATCTGTCGCTGGACGCCGAGTGCCCGGTGCGCCAGCTGCGGATTGCACGCGCCGAGTATGAGGTAGGGCTCCATGTCCTCGTCGAGCTTCGTCTTGAGCGTCGCCTGGACATCGATCTCGGTGAGAATGCCGAATCCCTGATCGGCGAGCGCGATTCGCGTGCGTTCGACCGCCTCCGCAAAGGAGACGGGCAGTGTGGTGGTCAGTGCGAGTGACATCGTGATTCCTTCCTGTCGTCGCTCGGGAGATCGAGATACCCCTAGGGGTATTCAACCGCCGCCCACTATACCCCCAGGGGTATGGTGGGCGTCTAAGCCGATATCGGGTACCGACAATCGCGGGGAGCCAAACAACGCGACCGGACAGGTCACGGGCACGTGATCCCCGCGCACCGACACTGAGGAGATGGTGATGACCGGTGACGACGAAGCGATGAGTGCCGTGCTCAACCGGCTGCGGCGCGCCCAGGGGCAGCTCGCGGGTGTGATCGCAATGATCGAGGCGGGCCGCGACTGTAAAGACGTCGTCACCCAACTCGCGGCGGTGTCGCGGGCGCTGGACCGGGCCGGTTTCAAGATCGTGGCCTCGGGAATGCGGCAGTGCATCGAGACCGTTGACGGAGAGCAGCCGCCGCTGACCGAGGCCGAACTGGAGAAGCTGTTCCTCGCCCTCGCCTGAGTGCGGACCCGGTGTATCTCGTTGGGGACGAGAAACCGCCAGGGCTACTCTTGAGAACGGCACACTCCAGGGCGGCACCGCTCCGGAACCACCGCGAAGTCGAGGATGTTGATGAGCGCACCCACCGCAGAGCAGACCGTCGCAGAAGGCGGGCCCGGCGCCGAGGAGACCGCGGGCAATTCCGAGATCGAGAAGGTCGTCCTCGGACTCGCCCGAGCCGCCAAGTCGGCGTCCCGCTCACTGAGCGGTCTGACGACCGCGGGCAAGAACGAGGTCCTGCTCGCCGCGGCCGACGCCATCGAGGCCGCCACGGAGACCATCCTCGCCGCCAATGCCGAGGACATCGCCCGTGCCGAAGAGGCCGACATCGAGGTGAGCCTGCTCGACCGCCTGCGGCTCGACGAGGCGCGCGTCGCGGGTATCGCCAACGGTCTGCGTCAGGTCGCGGTGCTCCCGGACCCGATCGGCGAGGTCGTCGCGGGTAAGACCCTCCCCAACGGATTGCAACTGCGGCAGCTGCGCGTACCTCTCGGGGTCGTGGGCATCGTGTACGAGGCGCGGCCCAATGTCACCGTCGACGCTTTCGGGATCTCCTTCAAGTCCGGCAACGCGGTCCTGCTGCGTGGGTCGTCGTCGGCTGCGTCGTCGAACGCCGAGCTCGTGCGCGTGCTGCGGGAGACCCTGTCGTCCAAGGGTGTCAGCGCCGACGCGGTGTCGCTGCTGCCCAGCGACGATCGCTCCAGCGTCACCGCGCTCATCCGGGCACGCGGACTCGTGGACGTGGTCATCCCCCGCGGGGGCGCGGGACTCATCGAAGCCGTGGTGTCGAACGCGACGGTCCCGACGATCGAGACCGGCGTCGGCAACTGCCACGTCTACGTACACGCACTCGCCGACCTCGACGTAGCGGCGCGAGTCATCCTGAACTCCAAGACCCGCAGGCCCAGTGTCTGCAACACCGCCGAGACGGTCCTCGTCGACAAGGCCGTCGCCGCCGACGCGCTCCCGCGGATCACCTCGGTCCTGCAGACCCAGGGCGTGGTGATCCACGGCGACGAGCCGGGTATGGAACCGGCGACCGAGGACGACTGGTCGATGGAGTACCTGTCGATGGACATCGCGATGAAGGTCGTCGACGGTCTCGATGCCGCGGTCGCCCACATCGACACCTACGGGACCGGCCACACCGAGGCGATCATCACCACCGACCTGGCGGCCGCCGACGAGTTCACGCGGCGTGTGGACGCCGCGGCCGTGATGGTGAACGCGTCCACTGCATTCACCGACGGCGAGCAGTTCGGTTTCGGTGCCGAGATCGGCATCTCCACCCAGAAGCTCCATGCGCGCGGACCGATGGGTCTGCCGGAGCTGACCTCGACCAAATGGGTGGTCTGGGGCAACGGCCACGTGCGGCCCGCCTGATGAGCGGCAGCACCCCGGGTGCGGGGAACACTCAGTACACGGGCTCGGGACCTGCCGTCGTGCCCTCGTTCGAGGGTGTCGACGACGTCGTCGGACGTCTACGGGCCACCGGGTATCTCGCCGACGACGCCACTGCGACGTCGACCTTCCTCGCCGACCGTCTCGGTAAACCGTTGCTGGTCGAGGGGCCGGCGGGTGTCGGCAAGACCGAGCTGGCCCGGTCCATCGCGGCGGCCACGGATGCCGAACTGATCCGCCTGCAGTGCTATGAGGGCATCGACGAGGCCCGCGCCCTGTACGAGTGGAATCACGCCAAGCAGATCCTGCACATCCAGGCGACGGGGGATCGTGCGTGGGATGAGGCCAAGGCCGACATCTTCTCCGACGAATTCCTCCTGCCGCGCCCGCTGCTCAAGGCGATCTCGCGCGAGGGCGCCACCGTGCTCCTCATCGACGAGGTCGACAAGGCCGACGTCGACATGGAAGGCCTGTTGCTGGAAGTGCTCAGCGACTTCGCCATCACCATCCCGGAGATGGGAACCGTTGCTGCCCAACGGCGGCCGATCGTGTTGCTCACGTCCAATGCGACCCGCGAGCTGTCCGAGGCGCTCAAGCGCCGCTGCCTCTACCTCTACATCGACTTCCCGGATGCCGAGCGCGAGAAGGAGATCCTCGCGTCGCGGGTGCCGAACCTGTCGGATTCGCTCAGCGCCGAACTCGTGCGGATCGTCGGGGTCCTGCGCACCCTGGACATCCGCAAGAAGCCGTCGGTCGCCGAGACGATCGACTGGGCCAACACCCTTCTGGCGCTGGGTGCAGGTGAGAAGGCGACGGCGAAGAGCGGTGGCGGATTCGACGACGGACTCATCGCACGGACGCTGGGTGTGGTGCTCAAGCACCGACCGGACCTCAAGACGGCCCTCAAAGAACTCAAGCTGGGCTGATGACGGCTCCGCTCGTAGCGCACCTCACCGACTTCGTCGACGAGTTACGCCGACGCGGGATCGTGGTCGGGCCGTCGGCGCTGATCGATGCGGCGAGCGCGATGGAAGTCCTCGACCTCCTCGAGCGCTCCCGGTTGCGGGAGGGTCTGGCGACGACGCTGCTCGTCGACCATGCTCATCGCGGTGTGTTCGACCGGGTCTTCGACCTGTGGTTCCCGGTCGGCGCCGGGATGCGCACGGTCACCGAGGATCTGCCACGCACTCCCGACGGTGAGCTCGACGTCGACGCGGTGCGGGACGCGCTCGCGGAGATGCTCGCCGACGACGCGGCAGCCAACGACGGTCGGCTCGACCAGGCCATCGCCATGATCGTCGACGAGCTGGGGCGTTACGGGTCGACGCGGGGTGAGGCGTTCTCGGCCTACCAGGCCATCACGGCGGTCAGCCCGCAGACGCTGATCGCGAAGATCGCGGCGGCCATGGCCGGCGGTGGCGACGAGGACGGCGGGCGCGCCGGCACCGAACCGCTGTACCGGCAGGCGGCGCGCCAGAAGGCCAATGATCTGCGTGCGGCGATCGAGCGAGAGACGCAGCGGCGCATGGCCGACCGCAACGGTCGCGAGAAAGTCGGCGCCTACGCGGTGCCGCCGCTGCCGGAGAACGTCAACTTCCTGTCGGCGGGCGCCAAGGAGCAGGTCGAGATCCGCAAGACCATCGAGCCGCTGGCCAGATTGCTGGCCGCGAAGCTCGAGACGCGGCGCCGACGAGCCCATCGCGGTGCGGTCGACGTCCGGAAGACGTTGCGCGCCTCGATGTCCACCGGCGGGGTGCCCATCGAACTGAGTCACCGCAAGCCACGACCGGGGCGTCCCGAACTCATCATCATCTGCGACGTGTCGGGGTCGGTGGCCGGATTCAGCCAGTTCACGTTGCGGCTGGTGTACGCACTGCGCCAGCAGTTCTCGAAGGTGCGGGTGTTCGCCTTCGTCGACACCGTCGACGAGGTGACCGAGTACTTCGACCACGGCGAGGAGGATTTCGGTGCGGCGATGCATCACATGATCTCCACCGCGCGCATCTCCACCCGCGACGGTCACTCGGATTACGGCAACATGCTGGCCGGGTTCGTCGCCGATTACGGCGACTCCCTGACCCATCGGGGGGCGTTGCTGATCCTCGGCGATGCCCGGAACAACTACCACGACCCGCATGCCGACGCGCTGGCGACGCTGGTGGAACGGGCCCGGCACGCCTACTGGTTGAACCCGGAGGCCAAGCAGCACTGGGGTTCGGGTGACTCGATCGCGACCGACTACGAGGACGTGATCGACATGTTCGAATGCCGCAACGCCACCCAATTGGGCACGGTCATCGCCGACCTGTTGCCGATCTGACCAGCGCCGCCGTCTCCGATCGGAGCCGACGCGTAGACTGACCGTCCATGTCACCCGACCGCCCACGTGCGCGCCGTATCGGCGTGATGGGCGGCACGTTCGACCCGATCCACAACGGGCACCTCGTCGCGGCCAGTGAGGTCGCCCACCGGTTCTCGTTGGACGAGGTGATCTTCGTGCCGACCGGCCGTCCATGGCAGAAGATGGGCGAGCAGGGGACCGTGAGTCCGCCCGAGGACCGCTACCTCATGACGGTGATCGCGACCGCGTCGAATCCGCAGTTCAGCGTGAGCCGCGTCGACATCGATCGCGACGGCGACACCTACACCGTGGACACGCTCCGCGATCTGAGCGCGCTGCTCCCGGATGCTCAGCTGTACTTCATCACCGGAGCCGATGCGCTCGAATCGATCCTCTCGTGGCAGGACTGGGAGGAACTGTTCGGCCTCGCCCGGTTCGTCGGCGTGAGCCGGCCGGGTTACGAACTCGACGCGACACATCTGGCGCATCATCTCGAGGCCATGCCCGCCGACACCCTGCATCTGCTGGAGATCCCGGCACTGGCGATCTCGTCCACCGAATGCCGCACGCGCGCGTCGCTCGGCCGGCCGGTCTGGTATCTGGTGCCCGATGGCGTCGTGCAGTACATCGCGAAGCGAAAGCTGTATCGTGCGGCTCGGGCATCGTCGCCCGGTGTTTCCGCCCCGGCTCTGCCGGGAGCCAACCGCCCCGAGAGGCCCCCGCCCGAGAACGCCCAGGGGTCGGCGCGGGGCGTGGGCGAACAGGCCGTAAGCGAATGAGAGGACAAGTGTGACTGCGTCAGCGCAAGCACTGGAGATGGCCAAGGTGGCCGCTCTGGCCGCGGCCGAGAAGCTCGCCCACGAGGTGACCGTGATCGACGTGTCCGAGCAGTTGGTGATCACCGACGCGTTCGTGATCGCCTCGGCGGACAACGAGCGCCAGGTGAACTCGATCGTCGACGAGGTCGAGGAGAAACTGCGGGAGGCCGGTCACAAGCCGCTGCGACGCGAGGGCACTCGCGAGGGTCGCTGGGCGCTGCTCGACTATGCCGACATCGTGGTGCACATCCAGCACACCGACGAGAGACGCTTCTACGCGCTGGAGAGTCTGTGGAAGGACTGCCCGGTCGTCGAGGTCGAAGGGCTCTCGTGAGTGGCGGTCCGGATTCTCACGACACCGCCGTCGAACGACTCACCCCGGTGGTCCGACGCCTGATCCTGCTGCGGCACGGGCAGACCGAGTACAACGCCGCGAGTCGGATGCAGGGTCAGCTCGACACCGATCTGTCCGAGCTCGGTGTACGGCAGGCCAACTCGGCAGCGGTGGAGCTCGCCAAGCGGCAGCCGGTGGTGATCTGGTCGTCGGATCTGCGACGGGCGCGCGACACCGCCGAGGCGCTCGCGCGGCGAACAGGGCTGCCGGTGACGACCGATGTGCGTCTTCGCGAGACACATCTCGGGGAGTGGCAGGGGCTGACCCATCTGGACGTCGATGCCGCGATGCCGGGGGCTCGCGTCATCTGGCGCGACGACGCGACCTGGACGCCGCCGGGCGGGGAGAGTCGTGTCGACGTGGCGCGACGTTCCACCCCGCTGGTCGACGAGTTGATCGAGCAGCTGCCGGAGTGGGGTGTCGGCGACAACCCGGAGGCTCCGGTGGTGCTGGTCGCCCACGGAGGCGTCATCGCCGCGATGACGGCGGCGCTGCTCGGACTGCCGGTCGAGAACTGGCCGGCCTTCGGCGGCCTCGCGAACACGAGTTGGGTCCAGCTGTCGGGTCACGGCGCACCGGGCGAACTGCCGCGCTGGCGGCTCGACGTGTGGAACGCCTCTGCCGAGGACTCCGACCCCGCGGTGCAGTGAGCGACGTCCTCCGATGACCGGGTCAGCCGCAGCCGACCAGGTGCCGGCCGGCGCCGACGCGCAGGAACGGTGCGTGCTGATCCTCTCCGACTCGCTCGCGTACTACGGCCCGCAGGGCGGTCTGCCCGCGGACGACCCTCGTATCTGGCCGACGCTCGTGGGGGCTGCGACGGGTTCGTCGGTCCGGCTGTTCGGCCGGATCGGGTGGACGAGTCGTGACGTCTGGTGGGCGTTGACCCAGGACCCGAACATCTGGGCCACCGTGCCTCGAGCCGACGCGGTGGTCCTGGCGTTCGGTGGGATGGACTCGCTGCCCTCACCGCTGCCCACGGCCTTCCGAGAGCAGATCCGGTACATCCGGCCGAATGGGTTGCGGCAGAAGATCCGTGAGGCCTATGGGTGGATACAACCCCGCGGATCTCGCCTCGGTTGGCCCCTGGCGTTGCCGCCGCGCGTCACGATCGAGTACCTCGAGAAGGTTCGGGCCGCGCTTGCCCAGCTGCGCCCGGATCTGCCCATCGTGGTGTGCTTGCCGCCCACCCACCGCAGTCCGTACTACGGCAACGTCCATGCCGGCCGGATCCCGACGACCGCGGCGATGGCACGGTGGGCGTCGGGCCACGGTCTACCGTGCGTCGACTTCTATCCGGTCACCCGCGACTCGTTCGACGATCCCGACGTCGAGATGAACCCCGATGGAATCCATTGGGGCTTCTCGTGCCATCGTCGGATCGCCGACCTGGTGTTCCCGGTCGTCGATGCGGTCCGGAAGAGCGGAGACCCCGCCACCGAGGGGCCGACACCGACGCCCATGTGAGCTCGGAGCGTGAACCCGTTAACGTAGACGCGTGCCTGTCGTCGTCGTCACAGACTCCTCGTCCCGACTGCCGCGGTCGGTGACCGAGCACTACGGGATCCGGCAGGTCCCGCTGCACGTCACCGTCGACGACAAGGACTACCGCGAGGGCGTCGACGACATCCCCGCCGACATCGTCACGACGCCGGGTGTGACCACCTCCGGCGCGAACCCCAACGAACTGGCGGAGTATTTCGAGGCGGCCCTGGAAGCGAGTGAGGGCGCCGGGGTCGTCGCCGTCCACATGTCCCGCCGGTTGTCGGGAACCTGGAGTTCGGCTCGGATGGCCGCGGAGAAGTTCTCGGGGCAGGTTCGCGTCGTCGACTCCCGATCTGTCGGTCTCGCAGTCGGTTTCACCGCCATCGCGGCTGCGCAGGCGGCCGCCGGCGGAGCCGACCGCGACCGTGTGTACGAGTCCGCCATCCGGCAGGCCGCAACCGTGGATTCCCTGTTGTGCGTGCAGCAACTCGACAATCTGCGCAACAGTGGCCGGATCAGTGCGGCGGGCAAGCTCTTCGGGTCGGCGTTGTCGATCAAACCGATCCTCCACATGGTCGACGGCACCCTGACGCTCAAGGAGCGTCATCGGACGTTCTCCAAGGCGCTCGACAAGATGGTCGACGCCGCGGCGGACTCCGCGGGCGGTCGCGCCGTCACGGTCGGAATCCAGCACTGCCAGAGTCCCGATGTCGCCGAGGAACTGCGCGCGGCCGTCCATGCCAAGCTGCGAGTGGTGACCTCTGAGCTGACCGTCGATCTCGGTCCCATCCTCGGCATTCACGTCGGACCCGGCGCGGTGGGGGTCGTGATCGCCGCACATCTCGATCCGATCGAAGGTCTCGAGGAAGACTGAGGGTCGGCGCGCGCCGGGCTGCTCATCCACACGAGGGCGTAGTCGTCCACAGATCTCGATCCTCGGCGTTCATGCACCGAGATGAGGTGCCGACGACACCTAACGTGTGGCGTCATGAGCGCATCAGGACGGCGGAACCCGCTGGACCGACTGGCTCCGGCGGCCGAGCTGCCGGGCCGCCGGACCGGCGCAGCCGACATCGATCCGGATTCCGCGACGGGCGAGTCGGACCCCGACCATCCGGGCGGGACCGTCGACGAACCCGCGCACCCCGGATGGGGGATCGGGGGGATGCCGACGTGGCTCGACACCCCGCCGGCGCGCCCTCCACGCCGTCGCACCGACCGCGACGGCCTCGCCGATGCCGATGACGACGAGGATGACGACGCCGATGACGTCGCTGTCCCCAGACGTCGTTTCGCGGTCGCGCCGCCGGCCGCTCTCGCGCTGATCGCGGTCGGCATCGTCGTCTGCGCGGTGGCCGCCTTCGGCTTGTTCCGCGGTTCGGAGTCGGCGCCTGTCGTCGATTTCGGTGCAGTGGCCGGCACCACGCGGGTGGCGGACTCATCGCCGCCTGCGGTGCCGCGCGAGTCGACTCCGGCGCAGCTGGTGGTCAGTGTCGTCGGGCTGGTCCACAAGCCGGGTCTGGTGCGGCTTGTCCCCGGTGCGCGGGTCGCCGAGGCGATCGATCGGGCGGGTGGCGCGCGCAAGGACGCGGATCTCCTGTCCTTGAATCTCGCGCAGGTGCTGCGCGACGGCGACCAGATCCTCGTCGGCTACGCCGGCGGTGAGGGGCAGATGTCGCTGCGCAGTGCCGTGGTCGGTCCGTCCGGTGCACCCGGTGCGCCGGACGCGCCTGCCGGCGCAGGCTCGGCGAGTGCCGGTGCTCCCGCCGACGGTGCGGGAAGCCCGCCCGACACCGGCGGACTCGTGAACCTCAACACCGCCACCGAGGCCGACCTGGACGAGCTGCCCGGGGTCGGCCCGGTGACCGCGAAGGCCATCCTGTCGTGGCGAGAACGGAACGGGCGCTTCACGTCCGTGGACCAGCTCGCCGAGGTCGACGGCATCGGCCCGGCACGCCTGGCCAGACTGCGCGACCTCGTGACGGTCTGACCGGTGGATTACCGCCTGCTGGTGCCGGCGGCGGCGGTGTGGTCGGTGACGGCTTTCGGGCTGGTGATGCCGACCGGTCACACGCTCGGGCTCGCGATCGGTGCCGGGGTGGTCGGCCTGCTCGGCACGCTGGTCTTCCTCACCGGGCGGATCGGATGGGGGGTGGTCGGTCTGGTCGTCGTGGCCGCCGGACTCGCGGCGGTGTGCGCGACGTCGTTGACGGTTCGGCAGGAGGCCCGTTCCGATCACCCGCTCGCGATGGCGACCGGCAAGGCGACGGTCGTGCTGGTCGTGCGCAGCGACCCGACGGTCGTCGGCCCCCCGTCCGCCGGACGGGTCCGGGTCCGTGTCGAGGTCGAACAGGTTGGAAGGCAACGAGTTCCACCGGCCGCTGCCGATCTGATGGGTGATGTTCAGGAGTGGGCGGGCCTGCTACCCGGGCAACGAGCGGTCACGCTCGTACGGGTACGACCCCCGCCCGAGCACTCACTTGTGCTGGCGACGCTGACGGCGCAGCGACCGCGGCCGGTCGGCTCACCGCCCGCCCATCAGGAGGTGGCCGGCGCGATCCGGGAACGCTTGCAGACGCTGGCCGCGCGCGGGCTCGATGAGGACGCGGCCGGACTTCTGCCCGGACTCGTACTCGGCGACGAGAGCGCGCTCGACGACGGACTGCGGCACGACTTCCGCGACGCGGGGTTGAGTCATCTCACGGCGGTGAGCGGGAGCAACTTCGCCATCGTCTGCGGCGCAGCACTTCTGGTGGTCCGCGGTGCGGGTGTGCCACCGCGGGCGGCGGCGATCGTCGGACTGGTGGTGATCTCGGGTTTCGTGGTGCTCGTCCGGCCCTCGCCGAGTGTGCTGCGTGCGGCCCTGATGGGCGCCGTGGGAGTGCTGGCGCTCTTCGCCTCTCGTCGAGCGCAGGCCTTTCCGGCGCTGGGTGCTGCGGTCGTCGGCGGTCTGTTGTGGTGGCCCGAACTCGCGCTGCAACCGGGGTTTGCGCTGTCGGTCGCCGCCACCGCGGCCATCGTGCTGTGGGCACCACGACTCCGTGACCGCTTGCGCGAGTGGCGTTGTCCGCCCGGCATTGCCGAGGTGCTGGCGATGGCGGTCACCGCGCAGGTGGTGACGGCGCCGATCGTGGTCGTGGTGACCGGCACGTTCTCGGTGGTGGGGATCGTCGCGAACGTTCTCGTCGCCCCGGTGGTCGCAGTGATCAGTGTGGTCGGCACCCTCGCCGCACTCATCGGTGCGATCGGACCGCCCGATGGGGTCGGCGCGTTGGTGGGCGAGTTGCTCGTGCGCGCACTCGCGCCCGAGCTGTGGTGGATGGTCGCCTGCGCGCGCACCCTCGGTGGGGTGAGCTGGGCGAGTGTGGACGTGTGGTCCCCGTTCGGGTGAGCCCTGAGGGGTTCGCGGTCAGACCTCGCGGTCGGCCAACTCGCCTGCGGTGCGGTTCCACACCAGGTAGCCGATGCCGACGGCGGCGAACCAGACCGCCCCGACGATCAGCGCGATCCGGCCGTCGCGGTCGAAGAACAGCAGGACGAACACCATCGCGAGGAAGGCGAGTGCGAGCCACGTGGTCACCGGGGCACCGGGGACCCGGTAATCCGAGCGAGGCAGTTCGCCGCGCGCGACCTTACGGCGATAGGCCATCTGGCACAGCAGGATCGTCGACCAGATGACGATGATGCCGACGGTCGACACCGCGGTGATGTAGGCGAAGGCGTGCGCGGGATCGATGACGTTGACCACGACGCCGATCGCCATCACCGCGGCGCTCAGCGTGATTCCCGCCGCCGGGACCTTGCGCTGAGAGAGCCGCGTCAACTGCCGCGGGGCGTCACCCGTGTGGGCCAGGGAACGCAACATGCGTCCGGTGGAGTAGATGCCGGAGTTGCACGACGACAGAGCGGCGGTGAGCAGGATGAAGTTGACGATGCCGGCCGCGCCGGGGATGCCGATGTAGGAGAACACGGAGACGAAGGGACTCTCGCCGGCCTGGAAGTCCTTCCAGCTGCGGACCGAGAGGATCACCAGAAGCGAACCGACGTAGAAGATACCGATGCGGAACGGCACGGTGTTGATCGCCTTACGCAGTGTCACACGCGGGTTCTGGGCCTCGCCCGCGGTCACGCCGACGAGTTCGACACCGACATAGGCGAACATGACGATCTGCAGGCTCAGCAGGGCGTTGCTGAACCCGGTCGCGAAGAACCCGCCGTCGTTCCACAGGTTCGTCACCGACGGGCCGGTCTCGGGTCCCAGCCCCGCGATCGGGAGCAGCACGCCGATGCCGACGATGATCATGCCGAGGATGGCGGTGACCTTGATGGCGGAGAACCAGAACTCCGCGCGACCGAAGACCCCGACCGAGATCAGGTTGGCGCCGAACAGCACGACGAGCGCGACGAGGGCGGTGACCCACACCGGGACCGACGGCCACCAGTAGTTGATGTACTTGCCCGCGACGGTGATCTCGGCCATGCACGTCGTCGTCCACACCGCCCAGTAGGTCCAGCCCTGGCTGAAACCGGCGAAGCGCCCGAGGAACTCGTCAGCGTACTCGCTGATGCCGCCGGAGATCGGCCGGTAGATGAGGAGTTCGCCGAGGGCACGCATCACGATGAAGATCGCGAGGCCGGCCAGCGCGTACGCCAGGATGAGGGCCGGCCCGGCCTTCTCGATCGCGCCACCGGCGCCGTAGAACAACCCGGTGCCGATCGCGCCGCCGATGGCGATCATCTGCACGGTGCGGGCGGTGAGTCCGCGCTCGTATCCCTCGTCGGTGTCGGCACCCGTCTCGGTGCCGGGGTGCTCGACAGTCACGCGGTCGACTCCTGAACGTCGGTGGACTCCTGGCCGATGCTCACGGTAACGACCCACGATCGGGCAGATTCACTGACCCACAGTGATTGTCCAGTTTGTCGTATTCGGGGGCCGGGGTGGCGGTCCGAGGGCCGTGTCGGGGCCGTCTGGCACCATTGTCGCCGTGACCGATCGCCTGCACCTGCTGCTCGGAGACGACGACTTCCTCACCGGCCGGGTGATCTCGACGGTGGTCGATGCCGCGTCGAAGGCCGCCGGGACCCCGGTGCCGGTGACCCGGGTGCGTGCCGGCGACGTGAGCGAACACGAGCTCGCCGAAATGCTCAGCCCGTCGCTGTTCGCCGAGGAGCGGGTCATCGTCCTCGAGGCCGCGGCGGACGCGGGCAAGGAGCCGGCCGCGCTGATCGCCGCGACCGCGTCGTCGTTGCCCGAAGGCATCACGCTGATGGTGGTTCACCACGGCGGAGGCCGGGCCAAGTCGATGGTCCCGGCGCTCAAGAAGGCTGGTGCCGTCGAACACGAGACCGCGGCCCCGAAGTGGCCGTCGGAGCGGATGACTTTCGTGCGCAACGAGTTCCGGGCTCTCGGTGTGAAGGTCGGTGCCGACGTCGTCGAGCAGGTCGTCGAAGGTGTCGGATCGGAACTGCGCGAGCTGGCCGCCGCTTGCGCGCAACTCGTGGCCGACACCGGTGGCAAGGTCGATCGTGACACCGTGCGTCTGTACTACCAGGGTCGTCCCGAGGTGACGGGTTTCGAGGTGGCCGACCGCGCCGTGACGGGCGACCGTGCGGGCGCGCTGGAGTCGTTGGCCTGGGCCCTGCATCACGGCGTGCCGCGGGTGCTGCTGGCCGATGCCCTGGCCGAGGCCGTCCATGCCATCGCGCGGATCCGACCCATGGGGTCGATCAACCACTTCGATGCGGCCCGGGAGTTGGGTATGCCGCCCAACCGGGTCAAGAACGTGCAGGCGAAAGCCAAGGCGTGGGACGCGGAATCGATCGCGCGGGCGATCGGCGTGGTCGCCGCGCTCAACGCCGACGTGAAAGGGCAGGCCGCCGACCCCGACTACAGCCTCACCCATGCGGTCGCGACCGTCGCCGGCCTCAGACCCGACGGGCGTCGACGGAGCTGACCGTCGCGGCGGCCGATTGATGTCGCATGCGACTTCGGTTGGTGGGCGGCTGGACCAGCGGGGCCGGCTCGACCAGCGGGGGCCGGCTCGACCGGTGGACGGTCGAAGAAACGCCGATCACCCCGGCAGCCGCGTGATGCTGCCGGGGTGATCGAAGGTATGAAGATGTGACGACGGACGAACCGTCGGGGACCGGCCGGGGCCGGTGGTGTCAGATCAGAGCTTGTTGACCGCGAGGGCGATGGCCGACTTCTTGTTGGCGGCCTGGTTGGCGTGGATGACGCCCTTGCTGGCAGCCTTGTCGAGCTTGCGGCTGGCGGTCTGGCCGAGCTCGGCAGCCTTCGTCTTGTCGCCGGAGTCGACAGCCTCACGGAAGCTTCGGATCGCGGTACGAAGGGCCGACTTCACCGACTGGTTGCGCTGGCGGTTCGCTTCGTTGGTGCGATTGCGCTTGATCTGAGACTTGATGTTTGCCACGCGTGATACCTCTGTCGTTGCTGGTGGATACGTCTGTCTGTTCGGGTCGGGCGGTCGGCCACAGGGGGTCGAACTCGCACCGGGCGGTGTCGGCGCGTGAAGCATCTCCACGGCGTCACCGCAACAGCGCACAACATTACCAGCCGGGATCGGCCCGCCAAAATCCGCGTCGAGGACACACCACGCGTTCGCGCCCGCCAATAAGAATCATCGTGAACTTATGTCTACGGTGGACCCATCATGTCCGTCGTTTACGTACACATCGGCCTGCCCAAGACCGGGACCACGCACCTCCAGGATCGCCTCTGGCGAAACCGGGACCTGGCCCTGCAGTCCTCCGGTCTGCTATATCCCGGCAATGTGATCTCCGATCACTTCCACGCCGCGGTTCACCTGCAGCCGGAGCGGTACCTCGACTGGGTCGATCCCGCCTTCGCCGGCACCTGGCCGACGATGCTCGGTCAGATCCGGGCCTGGCCGCAGATCTCGTTGCTGTCGCACGAGCTGTACAGCACCGCGACCGTCGACCAGGTCGAACGGTTGATGGCGGATCTGTCCTTCGCCGACGAGGTCCACGTGATCGCAACGGTCCGAGACCTCGGTCGTCAGCTCCCGTCCGTGTGGCAGGAGAACGTCAAGAACCAGCGTCGGGCCTCGTTCGACGAGTTCGTCGACTCGGTGGCGTTCGCGTCCGAGGGTCGTCGCAACGGCGGGCCTGTCACCGTGGGCCCCGACGAGGAGCCGTTCTGGGAGTTCCAGGACCACGTCGGCATCCTGGAGCGCTGGTCGCGATTCGTCGGGCCCGAGCGCGTGCACGTGGTCACCGTGCCGGCGAAAGGCGCCGCGCCGTGCGACACACTGTGGGATCGGTTCCTGCGCGTCATGCACATCGATCCGGCACCCCTGCGTGTCCCGGTTCCCAGTCTGAACAGTTCACTCTCGGCCGCACAGGCGGAGTTCCTGCGTGAGCTCAATCGTCGCCTGCAGCCCGAGGTCGTCGAATGGCGCCGATACGAGCGGATCATCAAGGGGCAACTGATCGGGGAGATCCTGTTCGAGGCGCCCTCCGGCCCTCCGCAAGGGCTCTCGGACAAGAGTCGTGAATGGGCGGCGGGTGAGTCCCGGCGGATGGTCGCGGCGGTCCGCGAGGCCGGATACGACGTCGTCGGCGACCTCGACGATCTGGTGGTCTCGGCCGAACACGACGCCGGCGACGTACCGCAGCCGACGGACGGTGAGGTGCTCGACGTCGCGCTCGACACGATCGCGGCGATGGTGCTCGCGGCGCCACTGCCCAAGGTCGGCCCCCGTGCACGGACCCGGGCGGCGAACGTGCTGCGCAGGGTCAAGCGGCGGGTGATCGCCGCGCGACGCTCACTCTGATCGGCGGTCCGAGCGCCGTTCTGGCTTCGTCGATGACACGGCCGGTCGACGTCCTGCCGATTTCGGCGATCTGTAGCACCATGGCAGTTTATGACCCCCGCATCGACAAGCGCGCCTGCCAAGAAGGCGGCGCGTAAATCCGCAGCCGCGAAAGCGGCGTCGTCCACCTCGTCGGGACGGACGGCCTCCGGTCGATCCGCGTCGGCCAAGGGTTCCGGCTCCGGCGGCCGGTCGACGAAGGGCGCGGCGGGCGACGGCGTCACCGGGGACAACTTCACCGGCAACTTCGGCGGGTACGCAAAAGGCCCGTACGGCAAGGCATATGACGAGATGTTCGATGCTGCCGGCGAGGTGCGCACGCCGTACCGCGGCATCTACAAGGCGATGGCCGACGAGGATCAATCCGACCTCGTCGAGGCGCGGGTGGAGGCGCTCGGGCGTGCCTACCTCGATCAGGGTGTGACGTTCTCGCTCTCCGGCAAGGAGCGTCCGTTCCCGTTGGACGTTGTGCCACGGGTGATCTCGGCGGCGGAGTGGAACAAGCTCGAGGCGGGTATCACCCAGCGCGTGCAGGCCCTAGAACTCTTCCTCGACGACATCTATGGCGAGCAGGAGATCCTGCGTGACGGCGTGCTGCCCAAGCGACTCGTCCACTCCTGCGAGCACTTCCATCGGCAGGCCGCAAACATCAGGCCGCCCAACGGCGTTCGTATCCACGTGGCGGGTATCGATCTGATCCGCGACGAGAACGGCGATTTCCGCGTCCTCGAGGACAACCTCCGGTCGCCGTCGGGTGTGTCCTATGTGCTCGAGAACCGGCGTGCGATGGCGCGCGTGTTCCCGGACCTGTTCTCCAAGCACAAGGTGCGCGCGGTCGCCGACTACCCGAGCCACCTGCTCCGCGCGCTGCGGGCATCGGCGGCGTTCAACGAGGCCGACCCGAACATCGTCGTGCTCACCCCCGGCGTCGCGAACTCCGCCTACTTCGAGCATTCGCTCCTGGCGCGGCTGATGGGTGTCGAGCTGGTGGAGGGCCGCGACCTGTTCTGCCGCGACAACGTCGTGTACATGCGCACGACCGAGGGTGAGCAGCGAGTCGACGTCATCTACCGCCGCATCGACGACGACTACCTGGATCCGATGCAGTTCCGGCCGGATTCGATGCTCGGTGTGGCGGGGCTGCTCAACGCCGCCCGCGCGGGCAACGTGGTGATCTCCAGTGCCGTCGGCAACGGCGTCGGCGACGACAAGCTGATCTACACCTACGTGCCCGACATCATCCAGTACTACCTCGGTGAGAAGCCGAGTCTGCAGAACGTGGACACGCTGCGCTGCTGGCTGCCCGACGAGTGCGAAGAGGTGCTCGACCGCATCGACGAACTCGTCGTCAAACCCGTTGAGGGATCGGGTGGTTACGGCATCGTCTTCGGACCCGACGCGACCGGCGCCGAGCTGGACGCGCTGGCACGCAAGGTCCGCAACGATCCGCGCGGATGGATCGCTCAGCCGGTCGTGCAGTTGTCGACGGTGCCGACCAAGATCGGTGACGACATCCGGCCGCGTCACGTCGATCTTCGTCCCTTCGCGGTCAACGACGGTGAATCCGTGTGGGTTCTGCCCGGAGGTCTGACCCGGGTGGCGTTGCCGGAGGGATCGCTCGTCGTCAACTCGAGTCAGGGCGGCGGTTCCAAGGACACCTGGGTATTGGCCTCGCGCACGTCGGAGGGGGATCGGGAGCTGTCGGGCGCGAAGGTCGTCACGACGAGCGGTGTCGCCGCCGCCCGGCCCGCCGAGAGCGCCCCCGATCCCGTGCACACCCAGACCCAGCAGCAACAGCAGGGTGCGATGACACAGTCCATGGGTGGCATGACGCAGCAACTGACTCCGATGTCCCCGTCCGGCTCGGCGACGCAGCGACAGGGCGGTGATGTCCGATGATGTTGGCGCGTAACGCCGAATCGTTGTACTGGATCGGCAGATACGTCGAGCGCGCCGACGACATGGCGCGGATCCTCGACGTCGCGATCCACCAGATCCTCGAGGACACAACGGTCGATGTCGACCGGCAGGCGCGACTGATCATCCAGGTACTCGGGCTCGCCGCGCCGGCGGACGACGACGAACTCGACGTCTGGTCGCTGACCGAACGTGTCGCCTATGACGCCGCCGCGGTGGGATCGATCGTCGACCTGATCCGCGCGGCGCGTGAGAACGCCCGCGGCGCACGCGAAGTCACCTCCAGTGAGCTGTGGGAGTGCTTGAACACCACGTACAACGGGCTCGACGCCGCCGAGCGTCGTTCACGGCGACTCGGCCCCCACGAGTTCCTGTCGTATGTGAAGAACCGCGCCGCGATGTTCGCCGGCCTCGCCGACGCCACCCTCAGCCACGACGACGGCTACCGCTACCTCTTGCTGGGCCGCTCGGTGGAACGCGTCGACATGACCATCCGGATGTTGTTGTCCCGCGCCGGGGATCGGACGTCGTCGCCGGCGTGGGTCAACGTGCTCGTGTCCGCGGGCGGGCACGACACCTTCCTGCGCACCTACCGCGGTGTGTTGGACGCGGAGAACATCGTCGAGTTCATGCTTCTCGACCGGTTGTTCCCGCGGTCGATCTTCCACGCCCTGAGTGTCGCCGAACGCAATCTGGGTCAGCTCGAGAAGGGCCCCAGCCGGGTCGGGGCCCAGGCCGAGGCGCAACTGCTGCTGGGTCGCGCGCGCAGTTCACTGGAGTTCCTCGAGCCCGGGAAGCTGCTCGACGATCTGCAGGACCGGCTGGTCGACCTGCAGGACACCTGCCAGGCGGTGAACGAAGCCGTCACGAAACAGTATTTCCATGTGTCGCCTTATGTCTCATGGGCCGACGCCCGGGTGAGCGACGGGCATGTCATCGAGGAGAGTGAGCTGTGAGCTGGCGTCTGCGTGTCGTCCATTCCACCGGTTTCGCCTACCACAGTCCCGTCACGTCGTCGTACAACGAAGCCCGGCTCACCCCGCGCAGTGACACGCGGCAGAACGTGATCGTGAACCGGGTCGAGACCGTCCCGGCGACCCGGTCGTACCGCTACACCGATTACTGGGGTACGGCGGTCACGGCATTCGATCTGCATGCGCCCCACGACGAGCTCGAGGTGTCGGGCCTGTCGGTGGTCGAGACCGAGGGCGGACACCGTCCGTCCGAGGAGGACGAGGTGTCGTGGGACGACATCAACGGCGACGCCGTGAAGGATCGGTACGACGAGATGCTGTCGTACACAGAGTTCGTGGCGAGAAACAGGCAACTGCTGTCGACGGCCAAGAAGGTGACCAAAGGGCTGACGCCCCAGGAGGCGGTCGAGACGGTGAGCCGGTTCGTCCACACCGAGATGGAGTACGTCCCCGGCACGACGGGCGTGCACACCACCGCCGTCGACGCGTGGACCGACCGGAAAGGCGTGTGTCAGGACTACGCGCATCTGACCCTGCTGATGCTCCGAGGTCTGGGCATCCCCGCGCGCTATGTGTCCGGTTATCTCCATCCCGAACCCGACGCCGAGATCGACAAGACGGTGCAGGGTCAGAGCCACGCCTGGATCGAGGCGTGGACGGGCGGATGGTGGGGGTACGACCCGACCAACGACACCCCCATCACCGAGCAGCATGTCTCGGTGGGTGTGGGTCGTGACTACGCCGACGTGTCGCCGCTGAAGGGCATCTACACCGGCGGGGGCGCAACCGATCTCGACGTCATCGTCGAGATCACCAGGCTCGCCTAGGCTTTCGGCGGCCGGTCACTGCCAGCCGTAGTGCTCGCGGAGCTCGTGCGCGACCGCGTCGAACGTCGGGCGGTCGACGATCGCGCCCTCCCGGCGGATGCTGTCGTCCTCGACGACGAGCACGCGGTCGAGGCGCACGAAGCTCGGACGGCCCTGGGAATCCCAGGCTCCCGCTCCGACCGGAAGCCAGTTGCCGTCGGACCGATGGTCCTTGCTCGACAGCATGAGACCCAGGACGGTGTCGGTCTGTTCGGCACGGGCGTCCCGGCCGACGACCAGAACCGGCCGGTCCTTGCCCTGGTTCGGGTCGTCCTCGTAGGCGACCCAGGTCCACACGATCTCGCCGGGATCGGCGTCCCCGTCTGGATCGGGGGAGTAGCTGATGGTGCGGGCCAGATCGGTGGTCGGCCGGAGTGTGGGCCGGACGTCGCGGGTGGTCATCGGGAGTTCTCCTCGGTCTCGGGGAACAGGGGCATCAGGAAGTCCCGGACCGCATCGGCGGTCAGGGCTGCGGTGGGCTTCTTCTTCGGGTTGAGGTCGTGTCCGACCTTCTCCAGTTCGACGATGTGCGTCGGCGCGTCGATGAGGTCGACGGCCTGCCGCATCTCGTCCGTGGTGCCGAACGGGTCGGTGCTGCCGTGAACGACGAGTGTGGGGACGGTGATCGACGGTAGGTGTTCGGTGCGCAACCGGTCGGGTTTGCCGGGCGGGTGCAACGGATACGACGTCAGCAGGAGGCCGTCGGCGAGAGCGGTCCCGTCCTCGGCGACGGCCATCGACGCCTGCCGTCCGCCGTAGGAGTGCCCGCCGACGATCAACGGCCCGTCGGATTCGACGCGGAAGGCCGCGCAGGCGGCGCGGATGCCCTCCCGGTCGGCCGGTGAGGTGGACGGGCTGGGTGGACCCTTGGGCCGGCGGCGACGGTATGGCAGGTCGATGCGGGCGACGACGTAGCCGCGCGCACACAACTCCTCGGCGAGTACCCGGAGGATCACCGCGTTGCGGTCACCGCCCGCGCCGTGCGCCAGGACGAGTGTGGCGCGCGCCGGGCCCCCCGGACGGTGCACCTCGGCGGCGACGTCGTCGGACTCGATGGTGGTGACGGTGGACGCGGACACGGCTGCCACCGTAGCGCCTCGCCACCCGGCGGCGGACCCGATGGGAACGTGGCCGGACGCGGTGCGTCGGTCGGACATGAGAAACTGGTGCACAAGCTGTATCCGCGCCCGTTCTCTACCGCAGTTCTCGTTCGAGGAGTAGTTCCCATTCCCAACTTCGCCGACACCACCTTCACCGATCCGGCACGTATCCGGAACTTCTGCATCATCGCTCACATCGACCACGGCAAGTCGACGCTGGCGGACCGGATGCTGCAGCTCACCGGCGTTGTCGAGGAGCGGCAGATGCGGGCGCAGTACCTCGACCGGATGGACATCGAGCGCGAGCGCGGGATCACCATCAAGGCGCAGAACGTGCGTCTGCCCTGGACGGTGAAGTCGGCGGAGGGCGACGAGGACTACGTCCTGCACCTCATCGACACCCCCGGGCACGTCGACTTCACCTACGAGGTGTCGCGCGCGCTCGAGGCGTGCGAGGGAGCGATCCTGCTCGTCGACGCCGCTCAGGGAATCGAGGCCCAGACCCTCGCCAACCTGTATCTGGCGATGGAGAACGAACTCACCATCATCCCGGTGCTCAACAAGATCGATCTGCCCGCGGCCGACCCCGAGCGCTACGCCGCCGAACTCGCGCACATCGTGGGGTGCGAACCGGAGGACGTGCTGCGCGTCTCGGGCAAGACCGGCGTCGGCGTGACCGAACTGCTCGACGAGGTCATCCGCACGGTGCCCGCCCCGGTGGGCGACTCCGACGCCCCCGCGCGCGCGATGATCTTCGACTCGGTCTACGACACCTACCGCGGCGTGGTCACCTACGTCCGGGTCGTCGACGGCAAGATCGTGCCGCGGGAGAAGATCCTGATGATGTCGACAGGCACGACGCATGAGCTGCTCGAGGTGGGCATCGTGTCGCCGGAGCCGAAGCCGACCAAGGGGCTGGGTGTCGGCGAGGTCGGTTATCTCATCACGGGTGTGAAGGACGTGCGGCAGTCGAAGGTCGGTGACACGGTGACCACCGCCCGCCGTGGTGCCGAGCAGGCACTGACGGGTTACCGCGAGCCGCGGCCGATGGTCTACTCGGGTCTCTACCCGCTCGACGGGTCCGACTACCCGGTGTTGCGCGAGGCGCTCGAGAAGCTGCAACTCAACGACGCGGCCCTGACCTTCGAGCCGGAGACGTCGGTGGCGCTCGGGTTCGGGTTCCGCTGCGGCTTCCTCGGCCTGCTGCACATGGAGATCACGCGTGAGCGACTCGAACGCGAGTTCAACCTCGACCTCATCTCGACCGCCCCCAACGTGGTGTACCGCGTGGTCATGGAGGACGGTTCCGAACACGTGGTGACCAACCCGTCGGACTGGCCGGAGGGCAAGACCCGGCACATCTACGAACCCATCGTCAAGACCACCGTGATCGCGCCGAGCGAGTTCATCGGCGCCATCATGGAGCTGTGCCAGTCGCGTCGTGGCGAACTGGGCGGCATGGACTATCTGTCGGAGACGCGCGTGGAACTGCGGTACACGCTGCCGATGGCCGAGATCATCTTCGATTTCTTCGACGCCCTGAAGTCGCGCACGCGTGGCTACGCCAGCCTCGACTACGAGGAGGCAGGCGAGCAGGAAGCCGACCTGGTGAAGGTCGACATCCTCCTCCAGGGAGAAGCGGTCGACGCCTTCAGCGCGATCGTCCACAAGGATGCCGCCTACGCGTACGGCAACCGAATGGCGATCAAGCTCAAAGAGCTCATCCCGCGCCAGCAGTTCGAGGTCCCGGTGCAGGCCGCCGTCGGCTCGAAGATCATTGCGCGCGAGAACATCCGGGCCATCCGCAAGGACGTGCTCGCGAAGTGTTACGGCGGCGACATCAGCCGTAAACGCAAGCTGCTCGAAAAGCAGAAAGAGGGCAAGAAGCGGATGAAGACGATCGGCCGCGTCGAGGTCCCGCAGGAGGCCTTCGTGGCCGCGCTCTCCACCGACGCGGCAGGTGACAAGCCGAAGGGGAAGTGATGACCGAAGGGGAAGCGATGACCGCCGGACGAGGCACGTCGAGCGCGAATCCGGTACTGGCGCCGAGCGCACTGCCTTACGATCTGCCTGATTTCGCGTCGATCTCCGACGACGACTTCCTCCCCGCGTTCACGGCGGCCATGGCGTCACATGTGGCCGAGGTGGATGCGATCGCCGCCGACCCCGCGTCGCCCACCTTCGTCAACACGATCGAGGCGCTCGAGCTCTCCGGTCGCGACCTGACCCGCGCGTCGGGGATCTTCTTCAACCTCGTCGGACCCGACACGAATCCGAAGCGGAACGAGATCTCCCAAGAGCTCTCGACGCTCCTCACCGATCACGCGAACACGATCGCGATGAATCCGGTTCTCTTCGAGCGCATCTCCGACCTCCACGCGCGCGCCGACGACCTCGACCTCACCGAGCCGCAGCGCCGGCTCCTCGACAAGCGGTATCGGGAATCGGTTCGCGCCGGAGCCGGCCTCGCCACCGACGCGCAGCAGGAGATGCGCGAGATCGCCTCCCGGCTGGCCTATCTCACCACGACGTTCTCCCAGAAGATCCTCGACGACACCAACGACTCGGCGGTTCTGGTCAGCGATGCGGCCGAGCTCGACGGACTGTCGGCCGGACAGATCGCCGCCGCCCGCCGCGCGGCGAATGATGCGGGACACGAGAGCGGACACCTCATCACACTCGAGTTGCCGACGAGTCAGTCGGTGCTGACCGAGCTGACGAATGCCGATGTCCGGCAGCGGGTGTTCGACGCGTCGGTGAATCGGTGCGCACGGCGCAACGAGCACGACACCCGCGAACTGGTCCTGGAGATCGTCCGTCTCCGGGCACGGCGCGCGGAACTGCTCGGCTATCGCGACCATGCGGAGTTCGTGATCGCCGAACAGACGGCGCCCGATCCGGGAGCCGTCGACGACCTGCTGCGTGAGCTCAACGCCTCGGCCATGCGGGCCGGCGGCCGCGAACTCACCCGCCTCACCGAATTCGCGGGCGACGTGACGATCGGGCCCGCCGATCTCACCTACTGGCTCGATCGGGAGAAGCGGTCGCAGTCGTCGGTGCCGCTCGACGGTTTCGCCGACTACTGCGAACTGGACACCGTGCTCACCCGCGGGGTGTTCTTCGCCGCGAACAAGCTCTACGGTCTCCGCTTCGTCGAGCTGACCGATCTGCCCGTCTACCACCCCGACGTGCGTGCGTGGGAGGTGCTCGACGACGCCGGGACCGGTATCGGACTGTTCCTCGGCGACTTCTACGCGCGGCCCTCGAAACGCGGCGGGGCGTGGATGAACAACATCGTCGACCAGTCGTCGGTGCTGCACACCCAGCCGATCATCGTGAACGTGTTGAACCTGACCAAGCCCGAGGCCGGGCAACCGTGTCTGCTCACGATGGATCAGCTGACCACCCTCTTCCACGAGTTCGGGCACGCACTGCACGGGTTGCTGTCGTCGGTCGAGTACCCGTCGCAGTCCGGGACGTCGGTGCCGCGAGACTTCGTCGAGTTCCCGTCGCAGGTGAACGAGATGTGGGCCCTGCACCCGGAAGTGCTGGCCAACTATGCCCGACATCACGAGACCGGTGATCCGATCCCGGCCGAACTGGCTGATGCGGCACGCGAATCGGCGGGCGCAGAGTCCGCGCACAGCACCATCGAATACCTCGCCGCGTCGTCACTGGATCTCGCGTGGCACCGGTTGCCGGTGGCCGAGGCCGCCGCGGTCTCCGACGTCGAGGCGTTCGAGTCGCAGGCGCTCACCGCTGCGGGACTGCACACCGAGCTGATCCCGCCACGCTACCGGAGCTCGTACTTCAACCACATCTTCGGCGGCGGCTACTCGGCCGGGTACTACAGCTACATCTGGTCGGAGGTACTCGACGCCGAGACCGAACAGTGGTTCCTCGCCGAAGGCGGGCTGCAGCGCGACAACGGCCGCCGGTTCGCCGAAGCCACCCTCTCCCGTGGCGACAGCGTGGATCCGCTTGTCGCACATGAGGGTCTGATCGGTCGCCGACCGCGTATCGACCCGCTGCTGCGGCGCCGGGGGCTCGCGGCCTGAACCGGGGGTCCGGCCGTGACGACGCGTAGCCCACGCCGCGACCTCTCGGCGTTCGCGGTACTGAGTATCGTGACCGCGATCGTCGTGATCGGTCTCAAGCTGATCGCATGGCGGATCACCGGCTCGGTCGGCCTGCTTTCCGACGCGCTGGAGTCCGTGGTCAATCTCGTTGCGGCGGTGGGGGCCTTCGTGGCCCTGCGCCTGGCGGCGAAGCCGCCGGACCGGAGCCACAACTTCGGGCACACCAAGGCGGAATACTTCTCGGCGGTGTTCGAGGGGGTGATGATCGTCGTCGCGGCGGTCGTCATCATCGCGACGGCAGTCGACCGTCTCCTCGATCCACAGGAGCTCGAGGAAGTCGGCGTGGGACTGGCGATCTCGATTGGTGCAACGATCGTGAACGCGGTCGTCGGCTGGGTGCTGATCCGGGCGGGCCGCCGCCACCGGTCGCTCACTCTGGAAGCCGACGGCAAGCACCTCATGACCGACGTGTGGACGACGATCGGGGTGGTCGTCGGCGTCTTTCTGGTCGCGGCCACGGGCTGGCTGCCGCTCGATCCGCTGATCGCCATCGCGGTGGCCGTCAACATTCTGATCGTGGGCGGGCGACTGGTATGGCGATCCAGTGCGGGACTGATGGACTCCGCCCTGCCCGACGACCAGCGTGCCGCCATCGACGGCGTTCTCGCCAGGCATCGTGCCGACGGCATCGAGTTCCACGACATCCGGACCCGCGAGGCCGGCCACGAGAGATTCGTCCAGTTGCACATGCTCGTTCCCGGCGAGTGGTCGGTGCAGCGCGCGCACGACCTCACCGAGCAGATCGAGGACGAGCTGCGCGCCGCAGTCGACGACCTCAGCGTGACCTTGCACGTCGAACCGATCGGCGACCCGCGGGCCTACGAGGACTGGCGGCTGGACTGAGGTCGTCGGCGGTGCGTCAGTGATTCGCCGGCTGGAAGGTGGCCTGGTGGGCTGCCTCTTCGGCGCGGATCACATGCATCACCGCGTTGATGAGCGCGAGGTGGGTGAACGCCTGCGGGAAGTTGCCGAGGTGCTGTCCGGTCTTGGCGTCGATCTCCTCGGCGTACAGCTTGAGCGGGCTCGAATAGGAGAGCAGGCGTTCACACAGCGTCTTCGCGCGTGCGAGTTCGCCGATCTCGACGAGCGCGGACACCAGCCAGAACGAGCAGATCGTGAACGTGCCCTCCTCGCCGGTGAGGCCGTCATCGGTCTCCTCGACCCGGTAGCGAAGCACCAGTTCGTTCTCGGTGAGGTCGTCTGCGATCGCGAGAACCGTTGCGCGCACGCGATGGTCGTCCGGCGGCAGGAACCGCAGCAGCGGGACGAGCAGCAGCGAGGCGTCGAGCGCGTCGTCGCCGTAGCGCTGGGTGAACACCCCGCGGTCGTTGACCCCGTGCTCGAGGACGTCGGCCTTGATCTCGTCTGCGATCGCGGCCCAGTCGCGTGCATGGGCCTGCTCGCCGTGCATGGTCGCCAGGCGCGACCCACGGTCCAGCGCAACCCAGCACATCACCTTCGACGACGTGAAGTGCTGCGGCTCCCCGCGCACCTCCCAGATACCGCGATCGGGGTCCTTCCAGTGCTTGATCGCCTCTTCGACCTGTGCCTTCAGCACGGGCCACAGGGTTTCGGGCACCGCCTCGTGCGACTTGATGTTCAGATACACGGAGTCGAGCATCGTGCCCCAGATGTCGTGCTGCGCCTGGTTGTACGCGCCGTTGCCGATACGAACGGGACGGGCACCGTCGTAACCGGAGAGATGGGACAGCTCTTCCTCTTCGAGAGTGCGTTCACCGCCGACGCCGTACATCACCTGCAGCGGATGGCGTTCGCCGTTGGTGATGCCCGAGACATCGGCGATGAAGGAGAAGAAGTCGTCGGCCTCCCTGTCCAGGCCCAGCGTGTACAGGCCCCACAGTGCGAAGGTCGAGTCGCGCACCCACGCGTAGCGGTAGTCCCAGTTGCGTTCACCCTGCGGGGTTTCCGGAAGTGACGTGGTCGCGGCCGCCAGCAGTGCGCCGGTCGGGGAGTAGGTGAGTCCCTTCAGCGTGAGGGCCGAGCGCTGCAGATGTGAGCGCCACGGGTGGTCGGGGAAACTGCCGATGTTGATCCATTGCCGCCACGACTCGCTCGTCGCCCACATCTTGTGGGCGGCTTCCTCGAAGTTCTGCGGCGCGGGCTGGCGGGACCAGCTGAGTGCGACGAATCGGTTGTCACCTTCGACGAGCCGGGTACGCGCCCGCGCCTCGCGACCCTCCAGACCCAGACGGAGATCCGTGGTGAGTTTCAGAGTGGGGGTGTCGGCGTCGGTGTCCTTGGCGGTTGCGATCGCTTCACCGTAGGCGGGCCCCGAGTACTCCCATTTCGTTGTCCCGCGGTGGTAGTCGAAGGCCGGTTCGCAACTGAGGTGCAGTTCGACGGTGCCCGACACACAGCGCACGGTGCGCAACAGGATGTGCTCGGCGTCCCAGTCGGTGGGTGTCCGTCGGTGTGTCCGGGACCTGCGTTCGTTGTCGTGCCACGGACCCATGACGAGAGCGTCGCGGACGATGATCCACCCGGTGTCGGTCTGCCAGGTGGTCTCGACCATCAGACTGCCGGGCAGATAGCGCCGGTCCACCGGGACGTTCACGCCGTAGGGTGCGAGCCGGAAGTGGCCCGCACTGCGGTCCAGGACGGCGCCGAAGACGCTCGGCGAATCGGGCCGGGGCACGCACATCCACTCGACCGAGCCGTTGCGGGCGATGAGACAGTTGGTCTCGGTGTCGGAGAGGAACGCGTAGTCGCCGATCGGCGGGAACGCGCTCGTGTGCGATGGCGTCGGAGGAGCCACCGGTGAGACATCGGCATCGGCCGCGGTCCCGGACGCCCGCGGAGACACGGTCGGCAGGGACGTTACGGTGGAGTCATCTGCGACAGACATGGGTCCTATCATTGCGACGGCCGTTCGCCGACGCCACTCGGCTCTCGGGAGCCGGGCGGTGGCGGTGATCACGGACCTCGAAACTCGCAGGACGCGGACAGACGCACTGCTGTTCGCGATCGGGAACTCGGATGACGGGGTGATGAGGTGTCGGCGTTCTTCGCCTGGTGGGACAGCGTGGAGGAGTGGCTCACGGGCCTGTCCTTCGTGCCCCAGTTGCTGGTGACCGTCGCCGTCGTGATCCCGGTGGCGATACTCATCGCCTATCTGCTCAGTCTGCTGGTCGACGCCGCTGCCACGCTGGTCGACCGACGACGCTTCGCCGACGACGACGGGACCGGATTGTGAAGAAGACGCTGCGCTCGCCGGTCACCATCGCATTGCTGGCGTTGCTGATCCTGGTCCTGATCGCCTGGCTCATCACCGGCTGACCTCGCCGGGCCTCGCAACCTTCCTCGCCGGACCTCAGTAACTGCGGCCTGGCGACCGTCGTGGTCCACGAAAGACCCCCACTGCTCCCTGAGGTGCGAGCGAAGCGAGCCTCGAAGGGTCTCGAACGTGTCTCACCAGGCCCTTCGAGGCTCGTCGCTTGCGCTCCTCGCACCTCAGGGAGCAGGGGTTATGCGGTTCTTTCGGATTAGCGAGCAGGGGTTATGCGGTTCTTTCGGATTAGGGAGCAGAAGGCTCGTCGCTTGCGCTTCTCTCGGAGCAGGGAGCTAGGTGTCGCGGTCGCCCTGCCCCTCGGCGAAGTCGAGGCGGCGCAGGGCGATCCGCAGCACCTCGTCGTCGATGCGACCGGCATCGCGTTCGGCGATGAACACCGCGCGCTGGATCTGCAGGACCTCGGTCCGCAGTCGTGCGCCGGCGGACGTGGGACTCTCGCCCAGGTCCTCGGGGCCCCGGCCCAGTTCCTCCCACGCCACGTTGCGCTGGGTCGTGATCCACTTGCGCAGCATCATCACCTGGAGCCGGCGCGGATCATCGTCGGCCAGTTCGGCGGCGTAGTCGTCGAGGCGTCGTTCGGCTTCCCGGGACGCCCGGTCCTGGGCGGCCGCATAGGCCAGACGGTCCTGGGCCCGCTCGTCGCCGCTCACCCCGAGGAACCTGATGACCCACGGCAGGGTCGTGCCCTGGATCAGCAGCGTGCCGACCACGACGACGAAGGTCAGGAACAGGATCTCCGCGCGGGCGGGGAACGGTTCGTTCGTCTCGGTGTAGACCGGGATGGCGAACGCGGCGGCCAGCGAGACCACGCCGCGCATGCCGGCCCAGGACACGACGAACACCGACGCCGGACTGGGTGACGGCTCGCGGTCGCGGATGCGGCGAGAGAGCAGTCGGGGCAGGTAGGTCGCGGGATAGACCCAGATGATCCGCACCAGGATGGTTGCCGCCAGGACCGCCGCGGCGTCGATGGCGACCTGCGTCCACGACTCGTTCTCGACCCCCTCGATGAGCATGGGGAGCTGGAGACCGATCAGCAGGAACACGAACGACTCGAGGATCGTGTCGATCGACTTGCGCACCGCCTCGTCCTGCAGACGCGTCGCGTAGCCCAGCCGCACCGACCGGTGCCCGAGATACAGCCCGGCGGTGACCACCGCGATGACACCCGAGCCGTGCAGTTCCTCGGCCGCGTAGTAGGTGGCGAACGGGACGATGATGCCGATGGCGGTCTCCATCGGCGGATCGGTGAGCCAGACGCGGACCCAGGACACGACCACTCCGACGACGAGCCCCACGATCAGGCCGCCCAGGGCCGCCACCGCGAACGTCAGGACCCCTTCGCCGACCGTCGCGGTGGCGCCCACCGCCGCGGCGAGCGCGATCCGGAACGCGGTCAGGGCGGTCGCGTCGTTGAGCAGGCTCTCCCCGCCGAGCAGCGTCATCATCCGGCGCGGCAGTCCCAGTCGCCGGCCGATGGCCTGCGCGGACACCGCGTCCGGCGGCGCGACCACGGCACCGAGGACCAGGGCCGCGGCGAGCGGGAGGTTGGGGACCACGAGGTAGGCGACATATCCGACGACCAGCGTCGTCACCAGCGGCAGGCCGACCGCCAGGAATCCGATCGCGCGCCAGTTGGCGCGGAACGCCTGGTATGAGCTCTCCTGCGCGGCGGAATACAGCAGCGGCGGCAGGATGAGGAACAGTACGAGCTCGGGTTCCAGGGCGACCGAGGGCAGCTCGGGAATCCAACCGAGCCCGAGACCGACGGTGACCAGGACCAGCGGCGAGGACAACCCGTACCGCCGACACAGCGCGGCGATCGCCACGGCGATGACCGCGACCAGAAGTAGCGATGCGCCCATTCGAGCGACTCTAATCCCGCGCGCCGCGGTGGATAATGTCGGTCATGCAGATCTTTCGCCGGATGTCCTCGACCGGGGCCGCGTCCGGACCGCCGGAGTCCGGTTCCGACGCCCCGACATCCACGGCTCGGTGCGCCGAGCTCGAGGCGTTCGACGCCGCGCCGGCCGGCGATCCGGCACCGGCGTCGGGTGACGACCGCAGTTGCCAGGATTGTGTCGCGATCGGCGAGACCCACTGGGCCCATCTGCGGAAGTGCTTGACGTGCGGGCACATCGGCTGCTGCGATTCCAGTCCGCGCCGGCATGCGACGGGACACTTCCACGACACCGGGCACCCGGTCATGCGGTCGGCCGAGCCGGGCGAGGCGTGGCGATGGTGCTTCGTGCACGAGGTGACGGGATGAGCGCACCGCTCCCGGCAGGATCTGTGCTGACGGCAAGTAGGATTTGAGGATGACGTCGAACAGCGAGAGCGCGATCAGCGCAGCCCAGCCGGCGCCGACGACCGGGCCACCGGACGTCATCGGCACGCCGCTGAGTCCCACCGCGACCAAGGTGATGGTTCTCGGAGCCGGTGAACTCGGCAAGGAGGTCGTGATCGCCTTCCAGCGCCTCGGCGTCGAGGTCGTCGCCGTGGATCGTTACGCCGATGCGCCCGGCCACCAGGTGGCCCACCACGCCGAGGTCATCGACATGACCGATGCCGCTGCGCTGCACGCGGTCATCGACAAGCATCGGCCCGCGTATGTGGTGCCCGAGATCGAGGCGATCGCCACCGAGGCCCTGGTCGACGTCGCCGAACGAGGTATCGCCGAGGTGATCCCGACCGCGAGCGCGGTCGTCGCAACGATGAACCGCGAGGGGATCCGGCGCCTCGCCGACGAGGAGCTCGGCCTGCCGACGTCGCCGTACCTCTTCGCCGACACCCTCGAGGAACTCACCGTCGCAGCGCGCCAGATCGGGTTCCCGTGCGTGATCAAACCGGTCATGTCCTCGTCGGGTAAGGGCCAGTCGGTGGTGCGCGGACCCGAGGATCTCGCGTCGGCGTGGGAGACCGCGAACACCGGCGGTCGGGTGCAGGGCAGCCGGGTGATCGTCGAGGGTTTCGTCGAATTCGACTACGAGATCACCCTTCTCACGGTCCGGGCGATCGATCCGGCCACCGGAAGGCTCACGTCCCACTTCTGTGCACCCATCGGTCACCGGCAGATCAACGGCGACTATGTGGAGAGCTGGCAGCCGCACGAGATGAGTACCGACGCGCATGCCTCGGCGACCTCGATCGCGGCACGCATCGCCACCGCTCTCGGCGACGGAAAGCTCGCCGGGCGTGGTGTTTTCGGCGTCGAACTGTTCATCAAGGGGGATGACGTCTACTTCTCCGAGGTCAGCCCCCGGCCGCACGACACCGGACTCGTGACGATGGCGACACAGCGCCTGTCGGAGTTCGAGATGCATGCGCGGGCGATCCTCGGCCTCCCGGTCGATGTCACACTCGCGTCCCCGGGTGCCTCGGCCGTCATCTACGGACAGCTCGATGAGCCGGGTATCGGGTTCGAGAACGTCGCCGCGGCGCTCGCCGTGCCCGAGACCGACATCCGACTGTTCGGCAAGCCCGAGAGCTTCCATCGCCGGCGCATGGGCGTGGTCACCGCGACCGCCGACGACGTCCCGGCCGCGCGTGAGCGAGCCGTCCGCGCCGCGTCGCTCGTCACGCCGGTGCCGGGCCGCGCCGCCGTCCGTACGGTCACCGCGCTGCCACCGACCCCGCCGCCGGCGCCGCCCCGACGCCCGGGCCCCCCGCCGGGACAGGCCGGTCCGCCCCGCGGACCCGCGGGTCCACCCGCCGGGGTGCCGAAACCCGTGGGGGCGCCGTCGATGCCGCCGCCCGGTCGTCCGGGGCCGCCACCCGGACCCCGCCCCGCGCCCCGACCGGTCGGGGGTCAGCGCCCGATGCCGCCATCGGGAACCCCGCCGCGTCCGGCGGTTCCGCCGCGACGCCCCGCCCCGCTCGGTCAGGCCCCTGACGGTCAGGCGCCGAACCAACCCGCCCCGAACCAACCCGCCCCGAATCAACAGGCCCCGGCGATGACCTCGATGGTCAAGACCGGCGACCGGCCCACCGACGCGCGCCCCGGTGCGTCGTCGGGATCCGGCGAGTGACCGGACGACACCCGCGTGCCGTTCTGGGGTGAGCTGCTGGTCGCAGCCGTGATCATGGTCGGCCTGGTCGGCATCGTCGTGCCGATCCTGCCCGGCACGTTGCTCATCGTCGGCGCGCTGTTCGTCTGGGCGCTCGTCGTCGGAGGCTGGGCCTGGTCGGTGTTCGCCCTGGCCCTCGTCGTCATCGGCGTCGGCGAGGTGCTGAAGTACCTGGTCGCCGGCCGGTCCCTGCGCGCGGACGCGATCCCGAACCGCACGGTCGTGGTCGGGGGCCTGGTCGGCATCGTCGGGTTCTTCGTCGTGCCGGTCATCGGCCTGCTTCTCGGCTTCATCGTCGGTGCCCTGGCGTCCGAACTGGGCCGCACGCGCAGCTTCGACGGTGCCTGGCGGGGCGCGTTCTCGGCGCTCAAGGCCGCGGTCAAGACGATCGGCATCGAACTCCTCTTCGCGCTGATCGCGACCGGGATCTGGACCGGCGGCGCCTTCACCTGGTGATCCGCCGGGGTCGCCGAATGCGCCCCGAACTGCCATTATGGAAGCTTGTGACCGCGGTCACCGATTGATGTGTACAGTCGTTCACCGAAGGGTAATACCCGCCAGTAACTCCAGCCGAGGGGATTCCAGGGGAGGAGTCTGTGTGAACCTATTGAAGTGGAGCAAGCGGCCGGCTGCGGGGGTCGAAGCCCGCAAGCCGGAGGTCAACATCATCCGGGGTCTGGTGGCACGGGCCACCACTCCGCTGTTGCCGGATGACTACCTGCATCTGATCAATCCGCTGTGGAGCGCGCGCGAGCTCCGCGGCAAGGTGCTCGACGTCTCCAAGGAGACCGAGGACACCGCGACCGTCACCATCCGGACGGGCTGGGGCTTTCCCGATTCCTACAAACCGGGCCAGTACGTCGGCATCGGTCTGCAGATCGAGGGCAAGTGGCACTGGCGGTCGTACTCGCTGACGTCGATCGGCACCAACGAGAACAAGACCATCGCGATCACCGTGAAGGCCAATCCCGATGGCTTCCTGTCGTCGCACCTCGTGGACGGCGTCAACCCCGGGACGATCATCCGGTTGCAGTCGCCGAAGGGCGACTTCCACCTGCCCGAACCGGTTCCGGGCAAGATCCTGTTCGTGACTGCCGGCAGCGGCATCACTCCCGTGATGGCGATGCTGCGACAGTTGAGTTCGCATGGTCAGACGCCCGACATCGTCCACATCCACTCCGCTCCCACGCGTGACGACGTCATCTTCCTCGACGAGATGGAGAAGCTCGCCGACGAGGCCGACGACTACGACCTCAATCTCCAGTTGACCAAGGACATGGGCAAGTTCGACGTCTCGCGGATGGACGAGTGGGCGCCGGACTGGCGTGAGCGCGAGTGCTGGGCCTGCGGACCGGTGGCGCTGCTCGACGCGATGGAGGCCCACTACGAGGACGGCGGTCTGCGCGAGCGGCTGCACGTGGAACGCTTCGCCATCGCCCGCACCGATCACGGCGGTGAAGGCGGCACCGTGAAGTTCGCGATCTCGGACAAGGAAGCCGAAATCGACGGCGCCACAACGCTGCTCGAAGCCGGCGAGAACCTGGGGATCCAGATGGCGTTCGGATGCCGGATGGGCATCTGTCAGACCTGCGTCGTGCCGCTCGCCGGAGGTTACGTCCGTGACCTGCGGACCGGCGAGGAGCGTCGCGAAGGAGAACGAATCCAGACATGCATCAGCGCCGTGTCTGGTGAATGCACCCTCGATCTGTAGGAGGCTTCATGGCCATCACCGACATCGATCAATACGCACATCTCACGGAGAGCGACGTCGAGACCCTCGGCGCCGAACTCGATGCCATCCGTCGTGACATCGAGGAGTCGCGCGGCGAGGCCGACGCACGATACATCCGGCGCGCGATCACCATCCAGCGGAGTCTCGCGGCCGGCGGTCGACTCGCCCTGATGTTCAGCAACAAGAAGGTCGCGTGGGCGGCCGGTACCGCGATGCTCTCGTTGGCCAAGATCATCGAGAACATGGAACTGGGCCACAACGTGATGCACGGGCAGTGGGACTGGATGAACGATCCGGAGGTCCACTCGGCGTCGTGGGAATGGGACACCACCTGCCCGAGCGTGCAGTGGAAGCACTCGCACAACTTCGTCCATCACAAGTACACGAACGTCGTCGGGATGGACGACGATGTGGGCTACGGCATCCTCCGCGTCACCCGGGACCAGCGCTGGGAGTGGTGGAACGTCGGCAATCCGCTCTACAACTTCGCCCTCGGGACGTTCTTCGAGATCGGGGTGGCCCTTCACCACCTCGAGACCGAGAAGCTACGGAACAAGGAGAAGACGTACCGGCAGGCCGCCAAGGATCTCCAGGTGATCGGCACCAAGGTCGGCAAGCAGGCCGCCAAGGACTACCTGATCTTCCCGGCGCTTGCCGGACCCAACTGGAAGACGACGCTCACGGCGAATTTCACGTCGAACATCGTGCGCAACTACTGGGCGTACATGGTCATCTTCTGCGGACATTTCCCCGACGGAGCCGAGAAGTTCACGGTCGAGGAGTTCGAGAACGAAGATCAGCCGCGCTGGTACCTGCGGCAGATGCTGGGCTCGGCGAACTTCAAGGCGGGACCGCTCATGCGGTTCATGAGCGGCAATCTGAGTCACCAGATCGAGCACCACCTGTTCCCCGACCTGCCCAGCAGTCGGTACGAGGAGATCGGTGTGCGGGTCCGTGAACTCTGCGACAAGTACGACCTGCCGTACACGACGGGTTCACTACTGGGTCAGTACTTCCAGTCGTTCCGCACGATCGCCAAACTGGCGTTGCCGAACTCGCTGCTGAAGGCGACCGCCGACGACGCGCCGGAGACGGCGTCGGAGCTGCGGTTCGCGATCCGGGAGGGGATGAGCGACCACTTCGGCGTCGACCCGGAGACCGGCAAGCGCCGCGGATTGCGAACCGCGCTGAAGGAGCTGAAGAATTCGCCGGTGCGTGCGGCGAGTGTGGGCCGGGCCGCGTCCGGTAGTCCGGGACGGAACCAGAACTGACACAACAGATGTCGCGCATCGTTGCGTTTCTCGCAACGGTGCGCGACATCTGCGAAACCACGTCCGGGCATGGGGCGTCCGTGCCAGAATGGCGCTCGTGCGCATCGGGATGACTATGCCCGTGATGGAGCCCGATCTCGACGCAGAGAAGCTCCACTCATGGGCCACCACCATCGACGACGGTCCGTTCAGTTCCCTGTGCTGGGGTGAACGCATCGCGTTCGACAATCCGGAATGCCTGACCTTTCTCGGCGCGCTGGCGGCGTGGACCCGCCGGGTTCCGCTGGTGATGACGGTCATCGTGCCGCAGCTGCACGACCCGGTGATGCTCGCCAAGTCGTTGGCGACCGGCGACATGCTGTCGGCGGGACGCCTCACGGTGGCGCTCGGCGTCGGTGGACGCCACGAGGACTACCGGGCGGTCGGCGCGGATCCGTCGACGCAGACCATGCGTCAACTGGCTGATCGTGCCGCGACGATGAAGCGGGTGTGGGCCGGGGAGAAGGTGACCGAGTCGGTCCTGCCGGTCGGTCCGGCTCCGTATCGCAAGGGCGGTCCGGAGCTGCACGTCGGCACCACCGGACCCAAGACCATCCGCAGTGCCGTGGAGTGGGCCGACGGGATCGCCGGGGTCACCCTCGACCTCGACACCCGCAAGCAGAACGAGCTCTTCGACGTCGCCCGGTCGGCGTGGGCTGATGCGGGCCGGGCGGCACCGCATCTGGCGACGTCGTTCTGGTTCGCGATCGGGGAGGGTGATGCGCCGCGCGACCAGGTGACCCGGCACCTGCACCACTACATGAACTGGATCCCATCGGAGTTCGTCGACGCGATCGCCCCGACGACGGGATGGGCGGGCAGCGAGGCCGAGCTCGCCGAGGTCCTGCGACGATTCGCCGACATCGGCACCGACGAGGTGCAACTCATCCCGACGAGCTCCGATCCCGATCAACTGAGACGTGCCGCGGACGTGGCCGCGACATTCGCCTGACGGATCGGTGCCCGGGGATCTAGGGTGTGGCCGTGGCCTCCCTGCGCCGGATGCTCGGCATCGGCAAGCTCCCCGACGACCTGCGTGGCCAGGTGGTATCCGAGCACGCCCACCACATCGTCGAATTCGTCCCCGTGGCACTGCGTTTCAGCGGACGCGTGCCGGGGCGGTCGGCGCAGGGTAACGTCCGGCCGTTCACCGGCGCACTCGCGCTAACGCCCCGGCGCATCCTGGGGACGATGTCGACCGTTCCCGGCAAGGCCGGCCGCGCTGTCGACCACGAGTGGATCTCCCCCGCGGGCACGATGGTCCGCGCCGGCCTCGGAGCCGACGGGCTCGTCGTCGAGATCCCGGAACTCGACCGCGTGCATCCCGATTTCAGCGGGACACTGAGTCTGACCTATGCGACCGAACTCCCGCCTTCGGTGCTCGACCGTCTCCCGGCCCGTGAGGTGTGGTTCGACGTGCCCGAACGCTACGTCACCTCACTGGTCGGCGGTCGCCGACGCTGACGCGACCGGCGCGATGGGTTACGCGAACTGCTCGCGCAGGGTGCGTTTGAGGATCTTCCCGGTCGCTCCGACCGGGAGCGCCTCCACGATGTGCATGGTCTTGGGGACCTTGTAGCCGGCCAGCCGGGTCCGGGCGAAGACACGGAGATCGGCCTCGGTGGGTTCGTGCCCCGGCGTGGGCACGACGAACGCTGTCACCACTTCGCCCCAGGTGTCGTGCGGCAGGCCGACCACCGCGACCTGCGCGACGTCCGGGTGGTCGCCGAGAACGGCCTCGACCTCGGTGGGATAGACGTTCTCGCCGCCGGTGATGACCATGTCCTTCAGCCGGTCGGTGACGTACACATATCCGTCGGCGTCGACTCGGCCGATGTCGCCGGTGTGCAGCCAGCCGTCGGCACCGATGGTCGCCGCGGTCTCGGCGTCGCGCCGGTGGTAGCCGCGCGTGGCCTGCGGTGTCCGCACACAGATCTCGCCCTGCTCGCCGAGCGGCGCCTCGATTCCAGATGCGGTACGGACGGTCAGCTCCACCCAGGGGTACGGGCGGCCCACGGAGCGGAGCAGGTGTGCGTGCTCGGGGTCGGTGCTGTGGTCCGCGGCGTCGAGTTGGGTGACCGCGCCGTGGGTTTCGGTGAGTCCGTACACCTGGAACAGCGGGGTGCCGAAGGTGCGCAGGGTCCGTCGCAGGAGTGCGGGGGTGATCGGCGCGGACCCGTAGGCGATCGACCGCAATGCCGCGACATCGGCCTGGTCGGCGCCCGGTACGTCTACGAGCATGCCGATGACGGTCGGTACCAGGAAGACGTTCGTGATGCGTTCGCAGACCAGGGTGTCCAGGAGGGATTCCGGGGTGAAGTCGGCGATGACCACGTTATGTGCACCGTAGGCCAGCCCCACCAGAGCCCAGCCCAGCCCGCCGATGTGGAAGAGGGGCATGGCGCACAGACTGACCGACGAGTCGTCGAAACCCCACGGCCCACCGGCCTGCGTACACGCGCCCAGGTTGGTGTTGGAGGTGAGCACGCCTTTGGGCCGGCCGGTGGTACCCGAGGTGTAGAGCTGGAGCACCACGTCGTCGGCGTCACCGACATGGCCCGGATCGTGCGAGGCCGCCGTTGCCAGCAACTGTTCGTAGGAGAGCGGTTGTCGTGGATCGCCGAACACGATCGGATCGGTGAGAGTATCTGCACCGGAACGGATCTCCGTCACCGCATCGAGAAAATCGCGGTGGCAGACGATCAGACGTGCCTGTGCGTCGTCGACGACCTCGTCGAGCTCGGGGACCGAGAGCCGCCAGTTGAGCGGAACGGTGACCGCGCCGATCTTCGCGGCCGCGAGCACCGTCTCGATGATCTCCGGGGAACTCTTCCCCAACACGGCGATCCGATCGCCGGCTCGGATACCGCGGTCGCGCAGCACGTTCGCGAGGCGACTGGTGCGATCGTCGAGTTGCTCGTAGGTGAGGTGTATCCCGGCTCCGGACAGCGCGGGTGCGCTTCCCCGCCGGCGGGCCCGAAGTCGGATCTGCTCGGCGAGACGGTACTCGGCCGGCGCCGTCATTCGGCGGCCGACAGTTCGGCGAGGTGGCGCATCACATCGGGGTATCGGCGAAGGTGCGCGCCGCCGTTGATGTTGATCGTCTCCCCGGTGACCCATCGCGAGTCGTCGGAGGCGAGATACAGCACAGCGTCCGCGATCTCGCCCGGTCGGCCGTTCCGCCCGAGCGGGGTGTTGTCGGTGAAGTCGTCCTGAATGACCGGGATCGAGGTGAGAGTCTGCACCAGCGGTGTCTCGACGAGTCCCGGCGAGATCGAGTTGACCCGGATGCCGCGCGGGGCCAACTCGAGTGCGGCCACCTCGGCGAGCATCACCATGCCCGCCTTGGCCGAGCAGTAGCCCGCGAAGCCGGCGGCCGGTTGACGGGCGTTGAGCGAGGCGATGCCGATGAGCGATCCGCCGTCGTTCAGCGTTCGTCCCGCGTGCTTGGTGACCAGAAACGAGCCGGTGAGGCACAACTCTATGGTCGTGTGCCACTGCGCCGCTTCGAGATCGACGATGAAACCGGGGATGTTCAACCCGGCGCAGTTCACCACGATGTCGACACCACCGAGGTCGTCCTTCGTTCCGGTGAAGAGCGCGGCCACCGCGGTCTCGTCGGTCACGTCGACCCAACGAGCCCGCGCACCGCCGGCGAGTTCTCCCGCAACCGATTCGGCCGCTTCGAGATTCACGTCGGCCACGGTCACCGTGGCACCGTGGGCGGCCAGGGTCCGGGCCGCGGCTTCGCCGATGCCCGAGCCGCCGCCGATGACGACGGCGACCTTGCCGTCGACACGCTTGTCCGTCATGGTCTCTCCCTCTCGACGGGTGTGGTCCGTGGTCATCGGGGCAGGTTCTCGTAGTAGGGGACGACGATCTCGTCGGTGCTGGTGACGTCGCCGAGCATCATGGTCGTGATCGGGTGGACGACGCCCGGCTCGATCTCGGCGTTGATGCACGCGGGGACACCGGCGCCGAGAGCTTTCTCGACGGCGGGCGCGAGATCGTCGAGGTGCTTGACGCGCATGCCGATTCCGCCGAAGGCCTCCGCGATCTTCTCGTAGTCGCTGTCGGCCAGCTCGGACACGACCACGCCCTCGGGCCCGAAGACGGCCTCTTGCCCGTGGATCGACATACCCCAGACGGCGTTGTTGAAGACGACGGTGGTCACCGGCAGGTGGTGACGGGCCATGGTGTCGAATTCCTGCGGGTGGAAACCGGCCGCGCCGTCCCCGGTGATCAGCACGACGGGTGCGCCGGGCCGGGCCCGGGCCGCTCCGATCGCGAATCCCGGTCCGACCCCCAGGCATCCGAGGTAACCCAGCCGCAGGACGCTCCCCGGACGGCCGACGGCGACGAAGAACTCTGCCCAGGACGGGGCCTCGGCACCGTCGAGCACGAAGATGGTGTCCGGCGGGCAGGCCTCGACGATGGCCTTGGCCGCGAAGTAGGGGTGCATCTTGCCGGTGTCGGTGGTGGCGTCGGGGAATCCGGCGGCGTGCGCGCCCTTGGCGGCCTTCACGGTGCTCGCCCACTCGGTCCAGTCCGGCCAGTTCCGTCCGACGGCCGCAGCGGTGAGCTGCTCCAGCGCGGCGCGGCAGTCGGCGACGATCGGCACCTCGACGTCGTAGATCCGGCCGATCTCGGCGGGGTCGATGTCGATCTGGATGATCTTGGCGCCCGGGAACATGCTGGCGCGGCCGCCGGTGAACATCCCAGCTCGCGTGCCCGCCATGACGACGACGTCGGGGGTGGGCGCCCCGAGGGCCGGGATGGTGCCCATCGACAGGAGTCCGCCACCGGCGAGCGGGTGGTCGGCCGGAATCGCACCGTCGGCCTTGCCCGGATAGAAGACGGGTACGCCGACAGTCTCGGCGAAGGCCACGAGCGCTTCCTCGGCACGGGAGAAGGTGATCCCGCCGCCGATCACGATCGCGGGGTTCGATGCGGTGTGCAGCAGGTCGAGGGCCAGGGTCACGGCGTGGGGGTCCGCCCCGGACCGCGCCGAGACCCGGTAGTTGGTGGGGAAGCGCACGTGGTCGTCGTCGGCCTCGCCGAACATGACGTCGATCGGTAGTTCGAGCAGAACCGGGCCCGGCACGCCGCTGGTGGCCTTGCGGATCGCGAGCGCGACGATCTCGGGGACGCGGGCGGCGTCGGTGATCCGGTAGGCCCACTTGGTGACCGGGTCGGCTGCGGCGATCTGGTCGAATCCGCCCTGCAGCGGGTTGGTCTCGGTCTCGCGCAGCGGAGGCGCCCCGACGACGAACAGCGTCGGCGAGCGGTCCAGGTAGGCATTGGCCAGCGCGGTGTAGACGTTGGTGAACCCGGGTCCCGAGGTGACCACGCAGACACCGAAGCCGCCCGTGACGCGTGCGTAGGCGTCGGCGGCGTGGCCGGCGCTGGCCTCGTGCCGGGTGTCGGTGAGCCGGATTCCCTCACCGGCACAGGCGATCAGGAAGGCGTCGAGGTGTCCGCCGTGGAGGGTGAAGACCTCCGTCGTGCCGGCCTGGGCGAGTGCGCGGGCAAGAAGTTGACCGCCGTTGACAGTTGCCATTGTGGGACCTTTCGAGAGCCGTCCAATGTATGCGGCCGAGAGTAACTGCGATCACAGTGCAACGCCAGAGTCGCATTATGCAAACACCCAGGCGATGGCACGATGGGTTCATGGCGCGCTCCTCCCCGCAGACCGAACGCATCGTCATGCTGATGCAACTGCTGACCGATCAGCCGACGACGGCCCGGAGCCTCGCCGACATCGCGCGGCACCTCGGGGTCTCGAAGCCCACGTGCTATCCGATGGTCATCGCGCTGACCGAAGCGGGGTGGCTGCTCCGGGACCCGGTCACCAAGGGCTATCGGCTCGGGCCGGCAGTGGTCCCGATCGGCGAGGCCGCCTCGCGAGCCATGGCCCCGGTCGAGGTCGCCCGCCCGCTGATGCGCGACCTGGCCGACGAGAGCGACATGGCCGCAATCGCTTTCGTCCCCACCGGGGCCGATCTGGCAATCGGGGAGATCGTGCAACCGGTGACCGGCCGTCGCGGCACACTCGGCCTGCGCCTGGGTGACACGCTGGAGATCGCGCCACCACTGGGCGCCGGGCTGGCCGCGTGGTACTCACCGGACCGATTGGACGAGTGGTTGCTCCTCGGCGCGGGAAACGTCGGAATCGACCATTCTGAGCTGCGCGAGCTGTACCGACCGATCCTCGAGGTGATCCGGGACCGCGGGTACGCGGTGGAGTGCGCCGACCAGCGAGAGCGGTCGCTGTCGGCGACGGTTGCCGATTTGCGTGGGACGGGTGTCGCAGGGCGGCGTGCGGTCACCGCGTTGCGGGAGGCGCAGCGCCGGCTGACCACCGATGTCGTTGTCGGCGAGATCGATCCGGCTGCTGAGTACCGACCCATCTCCGTCAACGCCGTCGCTTTCGCGCCTGGCGGAGTGCCCGCCGTCATCGTCGCGATCGTCGATTCGCGAACGACGATGCTCGGGCGGGATGTCATGGAACTCGGCGGCAAGGTGCGGACCGCCGCGGCGGCGGTCACCGAGGGGCTCGGCGGGGCACCACCCGTTGCGCCGTAGGTGGTCGGCCGTCGCTCAGCCGGCCGGTTGCTGCTCGACGGCCCGCCCGGGACGCAACATCACGAGAGCGAGGATCGCCGCGCCCGCGGAGAGGACTCCCGAGAACGTCAGGCACAGATGCATCCCGTCGAGGAAGGCGTCGCCGACGGCGCTCATCACGGCGGGAGTGTCGGCGCCGAGGTCGAGACCGCTCGCGGCGGCCAGGCCCTCGGCATCCACCGCGCCGACCACGCGATCGCGTACGGGTTCGTCGACGCCGGCGTCGATGAGCTTCTGCGGCAACGAATTCACGGCTCCTGCGGTCAGGAGGGCGCCGAGTACGGCCGGACCGAGTGCGCCGCCGACCTGACGGAACGCGTTGTTGCCGGCCGCGGCCATGCCCGACAGGTGGTACGGCACCGACGACACCGCTGTCGCGGTCATCGGTGCCATCACCAGGCCCATGCCCAGGCCGAGGACGACCAGACGCCAGGAGATGGCCGCGAACGAGGTGTCGGCATCGATGGTCAGCAGTGCGAACTGCGCGACCGCGACCATGAGGAGACCGCCGCCGATCAGGAACCGTGCGTGGATCCGGTGCATCATCTTGCCGGCGAGGGCGCCGACCAGCATCGAGGCGGCGTTCATGAGAGCCAGTCGCCAGCCCGCCTGGATGGTGCCGAGCTGCTGCACCAAGCCGAAGTACATGCTCAGCACGAAGATGAAACCGATCAGGGCGAGGAAGGTGATCATCGCGACCAGCGTCGTGGCGGTGAAGGCGCGACTCCGGAAGAGGTCGAGATCGAGCATCGGACTCGGCGAACGCTTCTCGGTGACGACGAACACGACCGCGGCGATCACGGCGATCAGCAGCGCGACGATGACCCGGGGGTCGCCGAAGCCGTAGACGCCGGCCTCGATGACGCCGAACACGAGCGCGGTGACGGCAGCCGCAGCCGAGATCTGACCGGGCCAGTCGAGGCGGCGGGCATGCGGTGCGCGAGATTCCGGCAGTGTCGCGGCCGCGACTCCGAATGCGATCAGCGCCACCGGGATCGGCAGCAGGTAGATCCAGCGCCAGCCGGCCGACTCGGCGACCGGGCCTGCCACGAGAGGTCCGACGGTCAGCGAGAGCATCAGTGCCGACGCCCAGATGCCGATGAACTTGCCGCGTTCGCGAACGTCTGGGACGGCGTGGCTGATCAGCGCGAGGGTCGTCGGCAACAACGCTGCGGCCCCGGTGCCGGCGAGGGCCTGTCCGATCCAGACCATCGCGATCGACTGCGCGAACAACGCGACCAGTGCGCCCAATGCGGTGAGGCACAGGCCGACCAGATACACCTTCCGCCGGCCGTGCACGTCACCGAAGACGCCCGCAGTCAGGATGAAAGCGGCCATCGGCAGCACGAAAGCATCTTGGACCCAGGACAATTGAGCGGTCGACGCGCCGAACGCGGCGCCGATGGCCGGCAGGGTCACGGCGACGCTCGTGATGGGCAGGTAGGCGACGAAGACGCCCAGGCAGGCCATCACGATGGTGGCCGTCCGGCGTTCCGGAGGTGTGGGTACGCCGGTGTGAACGGGGGAGGTGGTCGCGGTCACGCTCTCGCTTTCGCTGTCGAGGAAGAGGGTCGCCGAACGGCGCAGGCCCCAATTGTCTGTGTCGGGTTCGCGAAACCACGGACAGATTCGCTGAGGCGAAACGAATGCGTCGTACTGGGCGCCTCGGCGATACACTTCCTCCACCATGGATGACATCGACGGTACGATCCTCCGCGCACTCCAGGTGGCGCCACGGGCGACGTTCCGTCAACTGGGTGAGGTGGCCGGGATCTCGGAACAGACCGCGGCGCGCCGCTATCAGGCGCTGCGACGAGCTGGCGTGATGAAGGTCGTCGGCATCATCAAGCCGTCGGTGCGTGGCCAGTCGGAGTGGGTGGCGCGGGTCCGTTGCCGTCCGGACCGGATGGAACCGCTCGCGTCGTCGCTGGCCCGTCGCCGCGATGTCGCCTTCGCGTACGTCGCGTCCGGTGGCGCGGAGATCATCTGTCTCATCCGGGCGCCACTCGGCGCGGCGGGCGAGGAAGCGATCGCGAAGACCTTCCCGGCCCGGGCCTCGGTGACCGACGTCAGCATCGACCTCGTCCTGCATGCCTACGACCCCGGGCACCCCGCATCGAGATGGACCGGATTCGGCGGCCACCTCTCCGACGCCGACCGCGATCTCCTTCTGTCCGGCGCGGCCGGTGCCGGCGACGATTCACAGGAGGAGGTCGAGCACGACGAGACGGCATCGGATGCTCCTGCGGTCGGCGGGCGCCTGACCGCCGACGATGCGACGTTGGTCGACGCCCTGGTCCAGGACGGCCGGCGAGCCCACCGCGAGCTGGCTCGTATCTGCGGATGGACGGTCGGACGGGTACGCCGCCGTCTCCGCGCGCTCGAACGCGGTGGCGCCCTCGTCTACGACGTCGAGATCCTGCCGGACCGGCTCGGTTTCGACCTCAGCGCGACACTCTGGCTGACGGTGACGCCGTCGGCTCTCGACCGGGTGGGGACCGAACTCGCGGCCCACGATGAGGTGGCGTTCGCGGCGGCGATCAGCGGGGAGCGCAACCTCATGGTGTCGGTGATCTGCCGGGACACCGCACACTTCTACGACTATCTGCGCACCCGGGTCGCCGCGACCGAGGGAGTCATCGGGTACGCCGTGAGCATCCGGGTGCGCAGGCTCAAGCAGAATGCCTCGCTTGTGGTGCAGGGACGGCTGATTCAGCCGGTCTGAGGGCCGGGCACGGGGTGGTCGGTCGGGCATCGGCAGTCGGCCGTCGGGAGCCGGTCCGGCGCGGTAGCGTCCACGTGTGATCTCGCCACAGCGTGCCGATCGAGGCCTGGTGCGGTTATGCGTGCTGGCCGTCGTCGCCGGGCTCGTGACCGGTCTGCTCGGCGGCGCGTTCCGGTGGTGCCTGGGACACCTGGACCGCTGGCGCATCGAGATGCTCGACTGGTCGGCGGGATTCGGCGTCCCCGGGTGGTTCGTCCCGATTGCGGTCACCGCGGCGGGCGCAGCCCTCGGGGCTGTCGCCGTCCGTCTCGTCCCGACCGCGGCCGGAAGCGGAATCCAACATGTCGAGGCGGTCGAGCGCGGTGAGGCGTCCCCGGCCCCGCTGCGGCTCATCCCGGCCAAGTTCGCCGGCGCGCTCGCCGCGATCGGGTCGGGTCTCGTGCTCGGTCGGGAAGGACCGACGGTGCACATGGGCGCCGTCGTCGGTGCCGAGACCGGCAGGCGCGGAGGCCTCGACGACGCCGACATCCGGGTGATGCAGACGTCGCTGAGCGGCGCGGGGCTGGCGGTGGCGTTCACCGCCCCGATCGGGGGCGCGCTGTTCGCCCTCGAGGAGGTGGGCCGCTCGGTCCGGCTGCGTCTCGTGGTGCCCACGGTGTTCGCCGTGGTGGCGGCGGTGGCCGCCGGGCGGGTGATCCTCGGCGACCGCCCGGAGTTCGACGTACCCGCCCTCGACGTGCCCTCGGTGACGGTGCTGCCCGTCTTCGTGGTGTTCGGGCTGGTGTCGGGACTGATCGGCGTCGCCTACAGCCGATTGGTTCTCGGCACGCTCGGTTGCGTCGGCCGGTTCGCACGGGTGCCACCGATCGGACGCGCTGCCCTCATCGGTGCCGTGATCGGCGCTCTGCTCGCCGCCGACGCGCGCACCGCGGGCGGCGGGGACGGACTCACCCAGTCCGTCGTCGACGGTGGCGTCGTGCTCCCAGCGCTCGTCGCGCTCTTCCTGGTCCGGTTCGTCGCGGGTCCGTTGTCGTACGCCGCGGGGACCCCGGGTGGCCTGTTCGCGCCACTGCTGGCGCTGGGCGCGCTGTGGGGTGCCGCCTTCGCCGAAGTCGCGGACATCATTGTCCAGCAACCGGATTCGAGTGGCGCGGGGTTTCGAGGTGCGATGATCCTGGCCGGGATGGCGGCGCTGTTCGGTGCGGTCGTCCGGGCGCCGCTCACCGGGATGGTCGTCGTGATGGAGATGACCGCGACGACCACGGTCGCCCTCCCCATGCTGGCCGCAACGGCCGCCGCGGTTCTCGTCGCGCATCTGTCCGGGTCGCCGCCGGTCTACGACTCGCTTCGCGAGCGGATGCTCGCGAATTCGGCGCGGCGGGACGATGATCCGGGATCGGATTCTGCTTCCTGAGGTGCGAGGGAAGCGGCCTTTTGGTTCCCGAGGTGCGAGCGGAGCGAGCCACGAAGGGTCTCGCAACGTGTCTCACCAGGCCCTTCGAGGCTCGTCGACCTCGACGCGCTCCTTCGTCGCTTGCTCGGCCCGGCGGCTTGCGCTCCTCGCACCTCAGGGAGCAGGGGTTATGCGGTTCTTTCGGATTAGGGAACAGTGACGCGCAGTAGGCCTCCGGAGCTCGGGAACAATGACGCAGCAGGCCTCTCGGGCTCGGGAGCAGTGGTTATCCGGTTCTTTCGGATGAGGACTTGGCGTGGGTCCGTGAGTCCAGCGGCACGATGAGCGGGCCGCCGGTGATCGGGTCGGTCATGACGTGCGCCCGGAGGCCGAATGCCTCGTCGAGGGTGTCGGCATCGATGACCTCGGCGGGTGAGCCGGTCCGGACGATCGCGCCGTTGCGCATGACGAACAGCGAATCACTGTAGCGCGCGGCCAGATTGAGGTCGTGCAGCACCATGACCACGGTCTTGCCGTGCTCGTCGCGGAGCCGGCGGACCAGGTCGAGGACGTCGATGGAGTGCGCGAGATCGAGGTAGGTGGTGGGCTCGTCGAGCAGGATGAGGTCGGTGTCCTGGGCGAGGGTCAGGGCGATCCACACCCGCTGGCGCTGGCCACCGGACAGGGCGTCGAGCGTGCGGTCGGCGAGGTCGAGCGTGTCGGTCATCTCCATCGCCTGGGCGACCGCCGCCTCGTCGGCCGCGCTTGCCTGTGCAAACCAGCGCTGATGCGGATGGCGACCGCGCCCGACCAGGTCGGCGACGGTGAGACCCTCGGGCGCAATGGGATTCTGGGGCAGGATCGCCAGAGTGCGGGCGACCTGTTTGGGCCGGACCGAGGAGATGTCGTCGCCGTCGAGGTACACCGCGCCTGCCCGGGGTGGCAGCAGACGCGCGAGGCACCGCAGCAGCGTCGACTTGCCGCATCCGTTCGAGCCGATGATCGTGGTGACCTGCTCGTCGGGTACGTCGATGTCCAGGCCGTCGATGACGATCCGTTCGTCGTAGCCGACGGTGAGTCCGACGCCGCGCAATCGCGCGGTGGTGGCGGAGGTTTCGAGGGATGACGCAGTCATACGCTCGCCTTTCGGGACATGACGACCATCAGGTAGATCAGGAACGGACCGCCGATCGCGGCGGTGACGATACCGACCGGCAGACCGCCCGGCAGAACCGTGCGGCAGAGCAGGTCGCCGCCCAGGACCAGTGCCGAACCGATGACACCCGACACCAGTGGGGTCGGCACGGCGGTGCCGGCCAGCCGCAGGGCGATCTGTGGGGCGAGCAGTGCGACGAAGGCGATCGGGCCGGCCGCGGACACGCTCAGGGCGCTGACCAGGACCGCGGTCAGGAGCAAGGTCGTCGACACCGCGCCCGTGCGGACACCGAGCCCACGGGCGAGATCGGGGCCGAGGCTGAGCATCCCGATCTGGCGGGCGAGGATGATCACCACGACGATGCTCGCGCAGACCCCGGTGACGACCGGCCACACGTTGGACCAGCCGACGTTCGCCACCGAGCCGACTATCCACACCTGCGCACGACCGACATCCCGGATGTCGGCGCGGGAGAGCAGGAATTGGGTCAGCGCCTGCAGCAACCAGGTCATACCGACGCCGATCAGCACGAGCCGGAACGGGTTGATGCCGCTGTTGGCCTTACGTCCCGGCCATGCGAGGACGTACATCGCGACGGCGGTGACCAATCCGCCGATCATCGCGGCCGCCGGGACACCGAGATCGCCCAGCCAGGCGCCCCAGCTGGTGGTCGAGAACGCGATCGCGGTCACGGCCGCCACGCTCGCGCCGGCCGTGATGCCGAGCATGTCCGGTGTGGCCAGCGGATTCTGGGCGATGAGCTGGGTCAGTGAACCGGCAAGTCCCAGACCGAATCCCACCAGCAGCGCGACCAGCGCACGGGGCAGGGCGACGTCGAAGACCACGACGTTCTCGACGCGGGTGCCGCCGCCGAGCAGGATTCGGGCGACGTCGATCGGGGTCAGGGGGAAGTCGCTGACGCCGACGCTCGTGAGGAACAGGAACACCGTGATGGTCGTGGCCACGAGCGCGACCGCGAGCATTCGCGGCCGAACGACCATCGACAGCGGCTCGACCGCGATCCGATAACCGCCGGGATGAGGAGCGATCCGGGCCTTGGTTCCGGCCTTCTCCGCGGTTTCGGTCTCGGTCTTGATGGAGGTCGGCGGGTTCACACGGTCCCCAATCTCTGTCGGCGGACCATGACGATGAGGAAGGGTGCGCCTACCAGCGCCAGCATCACGCCGACCTGCACTTCGCCGGGACGGGCGACGATCCGGCCGAGGATGTCGCACCCGACGAGGAGGATGCCGCCCAGCAGCGCCGAATACGGGATGATCCATCGGTAGTCGGCGCCCACGAAGGCGCGGGCGATGTGCGGTACGACCAGACCCAGGAACACGATCGGCCCGCAGGCGGCGGTGGCGGCGCCGATGAGCAGTGTGATCGTCAGGACGCCGAGGGCGCGGATCAGCACGACCCGGGAACCGAGTGCCTTGGTCATGTCGTCGCCCAGACTCAGGACGTTGAGGAAGAATCCGCTGGCCAGTGCGAGTACGAGCCCCACCGAGATGAACGGGAGGCTCGCCCAGAACACGTCGATGCCCCGGCCTGCGGTGGACCCGACACTCCAGAAGCGCCACTGGTCCAGTGAATTGGTGTCGACGAGCACGATCGCGGATGTGATGGCGGTCAGCATCGCGGTCAGTCCGGTGCCCGCGAGGACCAGGGTCAGTGGGCTCGAACCGCTCAGGGACGACAACCCGAACACGACGGTGGCGGCGATGATCGCCCCGACGAGCCCGAAGAACATGAACGCGATCGGGCTCGTGATCCCCAGCAGGTAGATGCCGCCCACCACCGCGCAGGCGGCGCCCGCGTTGACGCCGAGCATCCCGGGGTCGGCGATCGGGTTGCGGGTGTGGCCCTGGGTGATGGCGCCGGCCGCCCCGATCGCGAGCCCGGCACTCAGACCGAGCAGCGTGCGGGGGACACGCAGATCCCACACGATGCCGTCGACGTCGGTGTCCTTGGGTACCTGCGGCATCCGCAGGTCGATCAGGGCGTTCCAGATCTCCTGGGTGCCGGCCGCGAAGCTGGGCCAGATCTCGTCGAGGGGGACGGGGCGGGTGCCGAAGAGTACGGACGCGACGACCAGCGCTGCGAGGACCGCGAACAGCAGCGGGATTCCGAGAAGTCGGAGGGATCGGCGCACGAAGGTAAACCTTACCAACCTTGCTCGGTCCCTTTCCGCGCCCTGTGTCGCGCGCTCGTACTCGGTGTCGTTCGGATAACGAATTGCCGACGAATGCTGAGGGAATGCTGTGCGCGCGGTAACACTTCGCTCAGGCTGGGTCGATAGTCCCGGTGTCGGTGAGCATCTCGGGGCCGACAGCAGCCAGACCGGTCGCCGGTGGGACGGGTGAACCGCCCATGACGGCGACGTCGGGAAACACAACAGTGTCGCCTACGAACGAGGAGGATCGATGAAATCGCTGAAACGGGCTCTCACAGGGGTTGTGGTCGCCGCAGGAGTCGCCGCGGGAACGCTGGTCGGCGCCGCGCCCGCGCAGGCCGCCGTCCCCAACCTCCAGATGACGGGCGGAGTCTACTGCCAGTTCGGAGCACCGGGCACGCCGTGGAATCAGGCGTGGAGCATGACCCGTTTCATGCGGGTCACGGCGCGCGACGGCGAATTCCGCAACGTCACACTGCAAGAGATCAACGGCGCGACCAAGTTCAAGTCGCAGCTGAAGAAGAACGAGTCCCTCACGATCAAGACCGTCTGGTTCGGATGCTTCCCGTCGTCGATCGCCGGGTACGCGATCTCTGACTACGCCGAGAACCTGACCGACAACGCCGGTTTCTGGTGGAACGTCCGGCGCGTCGACAACCCGTTGGACCGATTCGGGACCGGCTCGTCCGCGTCGTCGGCCCTGACCGGCGGCGGCACCGACGTCGCAGGCGTTCCCGCGATCCCCGGTCGATGAATCGATCCGAGAACAACTGAACGAGGACATCTGAACGAGGACAACTGAACGTCCACGACAACTGAGCATTTCGCGCCGGGCGGCGTGCGGGGAGGACGCCCCTGCACCCGCCGGGCGCATGCGAAAGAGCGGCGACCGAGAGATCTCGGCCGCCGCTCTTGTGCGTGTGTCAGGCGGAGGGGCGTGACACCTTGGTCGGCTCCGAAGCGGCGAGCATGTCCTCGCGTTCGACGACCTTGACGCGTTCGCGGCCTTCGGCGGCGCCGAGTGCGCGCTCGTGCTCGTCGAGCCGGTACCAGCCGTCCCAGGTGGTGAACGGGATGTTCTTCGACTCGAGGAGTTCGACGATGGCGTCCTCACCCGGGTGTGCCGGCTCGAGCAGCGTGCCGGCTTCCATGTCCTTGAGGATGCAGTCGACGGTCTCGTTGGCGTCGCCCTTGGTGTGGCCGATGAGGCCGACCGGCCCGCGCTTGACCCAGCCGGTGGTGTAGATGCCGGTGAGCTGCTGACCCTCGTCGAAGACGCGTCCGGCCTCGTTGGGGATGACCCCGGCCTGCGAGTCGAACGGGATCTGCGGCAGGTTGTCCGAGAGGTAACCGACCGCACGGTAGACGGCGCCGACCTCCCAGTCGGTGGTCTTCCCGGTCGGCTTCACGTTGCCGGTGCCGTCGAGCTGGGTGCGCTCGGTGCGCAGACCGACGACCTTGCCGTCCTCGCCGAGGATCTCGGTGGGGCTTTCGAAGAAGTGCAGGAACAGCTTGTGGATCGCACCCTGCTTGGGTTCGCGGATCGCGTAGTTCTCGATGATCGTGGCGACCTGGTCGGTGATCTTCGATCCGCGCCGGGCCACGGCCGAACCCTCGTCGTAGTCGATGTCCTCGGGATTGACCACGACCTCGATGTTGGGGGAGTGGTCGAGTTCCTTGAGCTCGAGCGGGGTGAACTTCGCCTGGGCGGGTCCGCGACGGCCGAACACGTGGACCTCGATGGCCTTGTTGCCCTTGAGGCCCTCGTAGACGTTGGCGGGGATCTCGGTGGGCAGCAGTTCGTCGCCGGTCTTGGCGAGCACCCGCGCGACGTCCAGGGCGACGTTGCCGACGCCGATGACCGCGACCTTCTCGGCCTCCAGGGGCCAGGTGCGGGGGAAGTCGGGGTGGCCGTCGTACCAGGCGACGAACTGGGCGGCGCCATAGCTGCCGTCGAGGTCGATGCCGGGGATGTCGAGCACGCGGTCGTCGGTGGCGCCGGTGGAGAAGATCACCGCGTCGTAGTGCGCGCGCAGTTCGTCGATGGTGATGTCGGTGCCGTAGTCGACGTTGCCGAGCAGGCGCACCTGCGGCTTGTCGAGGACCTTGTGCAGGGCGGTGATGATGCCCTTGATCCGCGGGTGGTCGGGCGCGACGCCGTAGCGGATCAGACCGAACGGAGCGGGCATGCGCTCGTACAGATCGATGCTGACTCCGCGGTCCTTGGCGGTGTCGGACTTCATCAACGCGTCGGCGGCGTAGATCCCGGCGGGACCGGCACCGACGATCGCAACCCGCAGCGGGCGGCTGTTGTCGCTCATGGAGTAGGTGTCTTCCGTTGCTCAGCACGCGCCGACGAGGCTTTACAGTCCAGATACCCCGGCACTGCGCGTATGGATAAGGCCTATCCCTTCTACGGTAGGCGCTTGCTGTCCACGACCAAAATCCGTCTGTGAGGTAACCCTCACCTGAACGGGTGATCGACTGTGGAGGTCGCGGGCCGGTTCACGCCTTCGCCGCGGCGTCGGCGATCGGTTCGACGGCCTGGTCGGCGACCCACGGGATGGTCAATACGGTCGGTACCGACATCGCGCTGCCGACCTCCTGTGGCAGGTAGACGACGCGACCCGACTGGGTGACGGCCAGGCGGTTGAACGCCGCGTTCGACTTCAGTCGGTCGTTGGATCCCTCCCAGTCGACGGCGATGACGACGTCGGCCGAGTCGAGGAGATTCAGGCTCTCCGCGGGCAGCTCACCGTAGAAGCCGCTGGTGACCGCGGGCTGCAACGCCGGCGGGAAGGTGAGGCCGTAACCCGCGACGGTCTGTCCGCGTCCGTCGCCGGAGCCGTAGATCGAGACACCACCGGTCGGGCTGGCGGTCACCACGACCGCGGTCTTGCCGGCCAGTTGCGGGTTCTGTTCGCGGACGCCCGCGAGGAACTGTTCGGTCTCGGTCACCTTACGATCGGCGAGTTCGGGTAGTCCGACGGCCGCGCCGATCTGGCGGGTCTGCGCGTCCCATGGCACCTGCCAGGGCTGGAACTGCGCGGGCCGCAGGATCGTCGGTGCGGTCTTGCTCAGCAGGTCGAACTGATCGCGAGTGGGGTCGGCCCCGACGGCGGTGATGAGGTCGGGTTCGGTGGCCAGCGTCTTGGGGATCTCGTCGCCGAAGGCGCCGGACGCGTTGGGCAGGACCACCGGGGTCGAATCGGCGAGCAGTTCGGCGTTCCACGGGGCTGCCGCCTGATCGGGGTCGGCGAAGGGAGCGATCGTCGTCGGGGTGACGCCCAGGGCGAGCAGGGTGTCACCGTCGCCGACGCCCATCGCCGCGATGCGCTTCGGTGCCTGCGAGACCGTCGCCGGGGCGTAGGCCTGCTGCACGGTCACCGGGATCGCGCCGGCCTCGGGGGCGGGTACCTGGGCCATCCCGGAGTCGACCGACTCGTCCGGCGGCGAACACGCGGTGGCCACGAGAGCTGCCGCGAGCAGCCCCACGAGAAGGGTCAGTGGGCGGTGGGTGGAAGAGCGCATCCGGGGTCCTCGCTGGTCGTTGCGTTCGGCGTCGTCGTTGTCCGAGGTACTTAGGGCCACCTTACTCAGAAGGGGTTCGATGTCGAGGTCGCCCGGCGCCGGCCCGGGGTGCCCGGACGAGCGTCGACGCCGGTCTCACCTGCCGATGGGACGCTCGATAGACTCCCCGCCATGGCCGAAGCTGCAGGTGAGGGTGACCAGACGCCCCCGTCGTGGAAGAACGCCTGGCCGTTCTTCGCCGCGGCCGGCGTCGTGGGTCTCGTCGTGCTCGGCGTCGTCCTGTCCAATCTGACCCGCCCCGCCGAAGATCGGGCCGGTGATTCCGCCCAGGTCCAGTACGCGATCAACGACGTCTACACCGCGCGCAACGGTCCGAACTTCGCCGAGTACCGGGCGAACACCTGCGCGGCCGACGTCGACGCGGCCGACTTCGTCTCCGAGGAGGAGTTCCTCGCCGACAACCGGGAGTCGCTGGTCGCCAACGGGCACATCGAGATCCCGGAGATCACCGAGCTGGTGGTCAACGGTGACCGGGCGACCGCGAAGGTTCATTGGCACTATGACAAGACCCCCGACGACGTGAACGTCGTGGACACGACCGTGGTGCGCGAGAACGGCGAATGGAAGGTGTGTTCCTCATGACCTATGCCGGTGACCTGACCCCGCGTGAGGCGTGGGAGAAGCTCGAGAAGAACCCGGACGCGGTCCTGGTGGACTGTCGAACGCAGGCCGAGTGGTCCTTCGTCGGTGTGCCCGACCTCGAGGTCTTGGGCAAGCGCGCGATCTTCGCGGAGTGGACCACTTTTCCCGAGGGCCGTCGCAACGACGACTTCGTGACCCAGCTGCGCGACTCGGGCGTCTCCGACGACCAGGAGGTCATCTTCATCTGCCGCTCGGGACATCGGTCGATCGGCGCTGCACAGGCCGCGACCGCCGACGGAATCGCGAAGGCCTACAACGTGGTCGACGGATTCGAGGGCGCTCTCGACGAGAACGACCATCGTGGGACGTCGGGCTGGCGTGCCGAGAACCTGCCGTGGAGGCAATCGTGAGTCCTGACCTACCCGTGAGTCGCGAACTACCCGGCGGACTCTCGGCTGACACCATCGCGGTCCGCGGCGGGCTGGCCCGTTCCGGCTTCCACGAGACCGCCGAAGCGCTCTATCTCACGAGCGGGTACGTCTACGACTCCGCCGAGGCCGCCGAGCGCGCCTTCACCGGCGAGGACGAGCGATTCGTCTACTCGCGCTACGGCAATCCGACCGTCGAGATGTTCCAGGAACGACTCCGCCGGCTCGAAGGTGCCGAAGCCTGTTTCGCCACGGCCAGCGGCATGGCCGCGGTGTTCGTGGCGCTCGGCGCGCTGTTGAAGGCGGGCGATCGTCTCGTCGCCGCCCGGAGCCTGTTCGGTTCGTGTTTCGTGGTGTGCAACGAGATCCTGCCACGGTGGGGGATCGAGACCGAGTTCGTCGACGGTGAAGACCTCGAGCAGTGGGAGCGGGCTCTGTCCAAGCCCACCGACGCGGTCTTCTTCGAGACCCCGTCGAACCCGATGCAGAGCCTCGTCGACGTCGTGAAGGTGTCGGAACTGGCGCACGCGGCAGGTGCGCAGGTGGTGCTGGACAACGTCTTCGCCACCCCGCTGCTGCAGCGCGGACTCGAACTCGGCGCCGACGTCATCGTGTATTCGGGTACCAAGCACATCGACGGCCAGGGGCGTGTGATGGGCGGCGCGGTACTCGGAACGAAGGAGTACATCGACGGGCCCGTGCAGCAACTCATGCGGCACACCGGTCCCGCGTTGAGTCCGTTCAATGCCTGGACCCTCGTCAAGGGTCTGGAAACGCTACGTCTGCGCGTCGATGCCTCGGTGTCCTCCGCGCTCCGGATCGCCGAGTTCCTGGAAGCCGATCCGCGTGTGCGATGGGTGAAATATCCTTTCCTGCAGTCACATCCGCAGTACCAGCTGGCGACGTCGCAGATGTCGGGCGGCGGTACCGTGGTGACCTTCGAACTCAACGACCACGACGGCATCGACGGCAAGAAGCGCGCCTTCGAGGTGCTCAACGGCCTGCGGATCGTCGACATCTCCAACAACCTCGGTGATTCGAAGTCGCTGATCACGCACCCGGCGACCACCACGCATCGCGCGATGGGGCCCGACGGACGCGCGGCGATCGGTCTCAGCGACTCGGTCGTGCGGTTGTCGGTCGGGCTCGAAGGGGTCGACGATCTGCTCGGCGATCTGGATCAGGCGCTGGGCTGACGCGATGGCCGCGGGTTCGCCCGCGCTAGTCGAGTCCGTCGATCCCCAACGCGTTCAGGACCGTCCGGAGTTTGAACGCGGTCTCCTCGAGTTCGCCCTGGGGATCGGAATGTTCGACGATGCCGCCACCGGCCCACGTTCGGAGACTGCGACGATCGCGGTCGAGTTCGAGGCACCGGATCGTGACCATCCACTCACCGTCGCCGGCGGCGTCGCACCAGCCGACCGCGCCCGCGTAGAAGCCGCGCTCGCCCTCGACCTCTCGGATGATCTGCGCGGCAACATCACTCGGGGTACCGCACACGGCGGGGGTGGGGCCGAGCAGCAATGCGAGGTCCAGCGCGGTGGTAGACGGGTCGCGTAGGGTCGCGCGGATCGGGGTGGCGAGATGCCAGACCTCCCCGGTCGACTGCAGTTGCGGGGTCGAGGGCGCGTCGACGTCATCGCACAGGTGCGCCAACCGGTCCCGGAGGTGATCGACGACAAATGCGTGCTCGGCGAGATCTTTTGCGGAGGCGAACAACTCGTCGGCGACGGCGCGGTCGACGGCCGGATCGGGCGACCGCGGGGCCGAACCCGCGTATGGGTGACAGGTGACGGTCGAACCCGACTTCCGCAGCAGCACTTCGGGGCTCGCACCCAGTAGCCATGATCCCGAGCCGGTGGCGGCGCCGAGGTCGACGCCGAACGCATTGTGTCCCGCGTTGCCGCCCGCGAGGGCGTCGAGCAGTTCGTGGGGCGCGACCTCGGCGTCGAGCACCAAGTCGACGCTGCGGGCGAGGACGACCTTGCCGACGTCGCCGTCGACGATCCGTTTGACCGCGTGCGCGACGCGCTCGCGGTGCTCGTCGGCGGACGGGCGCAGGATGGTCGAGACGGGGGTACGCGACAGCGGTGGACCGCCCGCCAAGGGCGCGTCGTCGAAGTGCAGGACCTCGGGCACCACCAGTGCGGCCGGGTCCGCGGCGTCGAACGGGATCGCGCCGGTCAGCCCGTCGATCGCCCCGGAACGCAGGGCGGCCGACGCCGCGTCGACGTCGGTGAAAGTACGGACGGCACCCTTGCCTCGCACGGTGCCGTGCGGACGGGACAACACGAACACATCAGTCGCTGACACCCCTGACACGCTACAGGTAAGTGTGCCCTAACTTCCGATCACGATGAGTGAAAATTGACACGTCTACGAGGCATCGACGAGTCTTGCTGATAGGTCATGAGTGCCAGTGACAAGCCCCGGCTCGCTGGTCGGCAACCCTCCTCCGCGGTGGGGTGCTCCGGGTGACGACCTGGCCGCGCACCAACCGGGCGTGGCAAGCGTGGATTTCAGAGGAGCTCCAGCCTTGACCGCTGTCCTGTCAGCACCGACCACCGCCGGCCACCTGTCGCAGATCACCACCGCCCGGTACGAGGCCGCGCGGGAGACCGTGCGCGAGTTCGTCCGTGGACGGGTCGACGACACGGTCGTCTTCACCCGCGACACCACCGATGCGATCGACCTCGCCGCCCACATCACTCCCGGGGACGTCGTGGTGCTCGACATCGAGCACCACGCCGACCTCCTGCCGTGGTGCGCCCCCCGCGACGGTCGTAACCGGGCCCGGGTCGTCCCGGCGCGCGACACCATCGAGGACACCCTGGTCGCGCTCGAGGCCGAACTCGCCTCGGCGCCCGCGTCGCTGCTCGCGGTGACGGCGGCGTCGAACGTCACCGGCGAGGTGCTGCCGATCGGTCGGCTCGCCTCGGTCGCGCACCGGCACGGCGCTCGTATCCTCGTCGACGCCGCCCAACTCGTCGCGCACCGGCCGGTGTCCGTCGTCAGTCACGGCATCGACTACCTGGCCTTCTCCGGGCTCCCGGCACATGCCGGCTCCGGGAGCGAAGCGAGCGGGCTGAATCAGATACCGTTCGGCGCCGGGAGCGAAGCGAGCGGGCTGAATCAGATACCGTTCGGCGCCGGGAGCGAAGCGAGCGGGCTGAATCAGATACCGTTCGGCGCCGGAGTCCTCATCGGCAGGCGGGATTGGTTCGACGCCGCCGACCCGTACCTCGCCGGTGGTGGGGCGACCTCGGACGTCGATCCGGACGGTCGCGCAGAGGGCGGCATCTGGCACACCGGGGCAGCGCGGCACGAGGCGGGCTCGCCGAACGTACTCGGTGCGGTGTCGCTCGCCCAGGCGTGTCGTGCGCTCGCCGACGTCGGGCCGGAGGCGATCGGGCTACACGAACTGCGGTTGTCCGAACGTCTCGATGCCGGACTGGCCGCGATCCACGGCGTCACGCCGTTGCGGATCTTCGCCGATTCCACCGATCGGGTGGGGATCGCGGGCTTCACCGTCGAGGGGATCGCGCCAGGCGTCGTCGCTGAGCACCTCAGTGCGCACCACGGTATCGGCGTGCGCGACGGCAGGTTCTGCGCCCACCCGCTGCTCAAGCGCCTCGGCCATCCGGCCGGCGCGGTTCACGCGAGCTTCGGCGCGGGTACCACCTCCGACGACATCGACCGGCTTCTCGATGTACTACGCGCACTGACCGAACAGACCGTCCTACCGAACTCGACGAGGGGTGACCGATGACCATCGAACTCGACGCACGTGCCGACCACGGAACCGTGATCGCCGCACCGACTTCCGCACCGACCGCCCCGATCAGCATCGGACGCCCGGGATTCCAGGTCGCCATCGCCGGAGATGAACTCGCACAGACATTTCCGATCGTCGTGCGGCGTGAGACCCTGCGTGATGCCCAGCGTGCGCGCTCTCTGCTCCGCGCCGGCAGCCACGATCAGGCGAAGTTCGTGGTCGCCCTGGAGGTGGAGGTGGCCGTCGCGCCGGACGCCGCATCGGCCCGCGCCGCAGCCTCGGCCGCGGTGGCGGCACCGTCGGACGGGAACTCCGGGACGATCCGCTACATCGGGACGACACACGGCCTGATCACCTTGGTCCGCGACATCTACGCGGCCGAGGTGGCCGACGCCGTGATCCTCATCCCGATCGACGGCGTGGCCACCGAGCGGCGCATCCGTGATCAGATCCTGCCGGTGCTCGCCGAGCAGCGGCACCGCGTGGCCTGACCCACAGACGAGACCGCCGGCAACATCGTTCGACGATGTTGCCGGC